>NZ_JBIUBL010000004.1:0-391267 GCF_044548015.1 Streptomyces sp. NPDC052236
GCCGCCCACCGGGGCGCCGGTAGGGGTTGCCGGTGCGAGTGCCGCGCAAGTGAGCCCTTAATTCGCCTAACTTATACCACGTTTGTGTCGGGGGTGTGTCTTGGGGGGGGGGCGCGCCATTGAGCGCGCCCGCCACAGCCAAGGGGACGGGAAGCCTCCATGACTCACCACCGAATGGCCCGGCGCGCATCCGGCCGCATATCAGGCCGTATATCAAGCCTCGTATCCGGTCGCGCGCGGGTCGTCGCAGCGGGCCTCGCCGCAGGCGTGCTCCTGCCGCTGGCCGCGGGCGCCACGCCCGCCGCCGCCGCAACGCCGACTGTCACCTGCACCTCCGGCAAGGCCGGACTCGCCACCAAGCTGGCGGCGGACATCACCGCGGCCCTCAAGGGCCGGGCATCGACCACCGCGGTCAGCGTCCGTGACAACACCACCAACACCACCTGCGGTCTGCGCAGCGGCGACCGCTACGACTCCGCGAGCGTCGTCAAGGTCACCGTCCTGACCACGCTCCTCTGGGACGCGCAGAAGACCGGCCGCAAGCTCTCCGCCCGCGAGCAGACGCTCGCCACCAACATGATCACCAAGTCCGACAACGCCGCCACCACCACCCTGTGGAATCAGCTCGGCACCACCAAGGTCAAGAACTTCCTCGCCGCCGCGAACATGACCCGGACCATCCCCGGCACCGGCGGCTACTGGGGCCTCACGCAGATCAGCGCAGGCGACGAGCGGCTGCTGATGAACCTGCTCGCCCTCAAGAACACCGTCCTCACCGACGCCTCGCGCGGCTACACCCTCGGCCTGATGTACAAGGTCGTGTCCTCGCAGCGCTGGGGCGTCTCGGCCGGCGCGCCGAGCACCGCCAGGGTCCAGATCAAGAACGGCTGGCTCTCGCGCGCCACGCACGGCTGGCGCGTACACAGCGTGGGCGCCTTCACCAGCGGCGGCCACAGCTACACGATCTCCGTCCTCACGCACGACAACAGCTCCATGCAGTACGGCGTCGACACCATCCAGCGAGTCGCCCGCGCGGTCCACAAGGACCTCGCCCCGGCCGCCACGGCGTCGACGGCCGAGGTCTTCACGCCGCCCGTCGTCCCGTACGAGGCCCTGCCCGACACCCCGGAGACGGCCCCGAGGGAAGCGATCCCGGCCACCCGCTGATGGGGTGAAAGGGCCGAGGTCCTAGGGCGCTCCTAGGACGGTCCTAGGACCTGAGGCCCGTATTCGCTGCGGCGGGATGAAATCCGCTGCTCCCCGCGTTGGTGCCTTCCGGTAGATCAGATCATCGGATCAGATCAAACGGGAGGCACCACGTGGCGGCGGCAGACCAAGGCTGGGCACAGCGGCTTTCCGGGTACGCCTGGCGCTACCGGAGCAATGTGGTGCTCGCCCTCGGCTCCTCGCTGGCCGGTATGGCCGTCATGGCAGTCGTCCCGCTGATCCTCAAGGTCGTCCTGGACGACATCATCGGGAACACCGGGCCCGACAGGCGCTCGCTCGCCCTGTGGACCGGCCTGCTGATAGCCGCCGCGCTCGTCGTGTACGTCCTCACCTACATCCGCCGCTACTACGGCGGACGGCTCGCGCTCGACGTCCAGCACGATCTGCGCACCGAGATGTACGGCACGATCACCCGCCTCGACGGCCGCCGCCAGGACCAGTTGTCCACCGGCCAGGTCGTCGGCCGCGCCACCAGCGACCTCCAGCTCATCCAGAGCCTGCTGTTCATGCTCCCGATGACCATCGGGAACATCCTGCTCTTCCTCATCTCCCTCGCGATCATGGCGTGGCTGTCGCTCCCGCTCACCCTGATCGCCCTCGCCGTCGCCCCCGCCCTCTGGTACATCGCCAAGCGCAGCCGCACCCGCCTGCACCCCGCCACCTGGTACGCGCAGAGCCAGGCCGCCACCGTCGCGGGCGTCGTCGACGGCGCCGTCTCCGGCGTACGCGTCGTCAAGGGCTTCGGCCAGGAGGACCAGGAGACCGGCAAACTCCGCGAGGCGGGACGCAAGCTCTTCGCGGGCCGGATGCGCACCATCAAGCTCAACTCCCGCTACACGCCCGCCCTCCAGGCGGTCCCCGCGCTCGGGCAGGTCGCGATGCTCGCCGTCGGCGGGTGGCTGGCCACCCGCGGGCAGATCACTCTCGGTACGTTCGTCGCCTTCTCGGCCTACCTCTCCCAGCTCGTCGGCCCCGTCCGGATGCTCGCCATGGTGCTGACCGTCGGACAGCAGGCCCGCGCGGGCGTCGAGCGCGTACTGGAACTGATCGACACCGAGCCGACAATGCAGGACGGCACAAAGGTGCTTCCGGCGGACGCGCCCGCCACCGTCGAATTCGACAACATCACCTTCGGCTACGACGACCAGGAAAGCCCCGAGCGCGCCGTCCTCGACGGCTTCTCGCTGGAGATCCGCGCGGGCGAGACCGTCGCCGTCGTCGGCTCCTCGGGCAGCGGCAAGTCCACCCTCTCGCTGCTGCTGCCCCGCTTCTACGACGTGACGCGCGGCGCGGTCCTCGTCGGCGGCCACGACGTACGCGAACTGACCCTCGACTCGCTGCGGGCCGCCATCGGGCTCGTACCGGAGGACAGCTTCCTCTTCTCCGACACCGTGCGCGAGAACATCGCGTACGGAAAGCCCGACGCGAGCCAGGAGGAGATCGAGACCGCGGTGCGCGTCGCGCAGGCCGACCGCTTCATCGCCGAACTCCCCGACGGCTACGACACCAAGGTCGGCGAGCACGGGCTCACCCTCTCCGGCGGCCAGCGCCAGCGCATCGCACTCGCCCGCGCGATCCTCACCGACCCCCGGCTGCTCCTCCTGGACGACGCCACATCCGCCGTGGACGCGCGCGTGGAACACGAGATCCACGAGGCCCTGCGCTCCGTCATGGCGGGCCGTACGACGCTGATGATCGCCCACCGCCGCTCGACCCTGGGCCTCGCCGACCGCATCGCCGTCCTGGACGGCGGACGGCTCGCCGCCATCGGCACCCACGACGAACTCCAGGAAAACTCGGCCCTGTACCGGCGGCTGCTGACCGACCCGGACGAGCTCGGCGGCGTATCGCCGGGGCACGCGCTGCCCGCCGACGCCCCGGAACCGGCCGAGGACCGCACCGTACGCGACGAGCTCGACGCGGAGTTCGACGCCGAGCGTGGCATCACACCCCGCCTGTGGGTACGGGACGAGAGCGCCGAGGAGTCCGCGGCGCCCGGTGCGACCCCGGAGCTGCTCGCGCAGGTCGAGGCGCTGCCGCCCGCCACCGACGTACCGGATGTGGACGAGGCGCGGGCCGTGCGCGGCGAGGAGGGGGCGTACGGGCTGCGCCGGCTGCTCGGCGGCTTCGGCCTGCCGCTGCTCGTCTCCCTGGGCCTGGTCGCGATCGACGCGGGCATGGGCCTGCTGCTGCCTGTACTGATCAGGCACGGCATCGACGAGGGCGTCGAGCAACTGGCGCTGGGCGCGGTGTGGGTGGCCTCCGGGCTCGCGCTGGCGACCGTGGTCGTGCAGTGGGCCGCGCAGACCGGCGAGACAAGGATGACCGGCCGCACCGGCGAACGCGTCCTCTACTCCCTGCGGCTGAAGATCTTCGCGCAGCTCCAGCGGCTGGGACTGGATTACTACGAGCGCGAGCTGACCGGCCGCATCATGACCCGGATGACGACGGACGTGGACGCGCTGTCGACGTTCCTGCAGACCGGTCTGGTCACGGCGTTCGTCTCGGTCGTCACATTCTTCGGCATCATGATCGCGCTGGTCGTCATCGATGTGGAGCTGGCGCTGGTGGTCTTCGCGACCCTGCCGGTGCTGATCATCGGCACGTACTTCTTCCGCCGTACGAGTGTGAAGGCGTACGAGCTGGCGCGCGAGCGCATCGCGCTGGTCAACGGCGACCTTCAGGAGTCGGTGTCCGGGCTGCGGATCGTGCAGGCGTTCCGGCGCGAGCGGGACGGCGGGGAGCGGTTCGCCGCCCGCAGCGACAGCTACCGCCAGGCCCGGGTGCGCGGCCAGTGGCTGATCTCGGTCTACTTCCCCTTCGTGCAGCTGCTGTCGTCGGCGGCCGTGGCGGCCGTGCTGATCGTCGGCGCGGGCCGGGTCGAGGCGGGCACCCTCACCACCGGCGCGCTGGTGGCGTACATCCTCTACATCGAGCTGTTCTTCGCGCCCGTGCAGCAGCTCTCCCAGGTCTTCGACGGCTACCAGCAGGCCTCGGTCTCGCTCGGCCGCATTCAGGAACTCCTCCAGGAGCCGACCTCGACGGCCCCGTCGAAGAAGCCGCTCGCCGTGCGCGAGCTGAGCGGCGAGATCGCCTTCGAGGACGTCGACTTCGTGTACGGGTCGGCGGACGACGCCAGTGACCCGGAGGAGGCGCTGACGGGCATCAGCCTGCGTATACCGGCAGGCCAGACCGTCGCCTTCGTCGGTGAGACCGGCGCGGGCAAGTCGACGCTGGTCAAGCTGGTGGCGCGGTTCTACGACCCGACGAGCGGCCGGGTCACGGTGGACGGCACGGACCTGCGCGACCTGGACCTGACGGCGTACCGGCACCGGCTCGGCGTCGTCCCCCAGGAGGCGTACCTCTTCTCGGGCACGGTCCGGGACGCGATCGCGTACGGCCGCCCCGGTGCGAGCGACGCCGAGGTGGAGGCGGCGGCGCGGGCCGTCGGCGCGCACGACATGATCGCCACGCTCGAAGGCGGCTATCTGCACGAGGTCTCCGAGCGGGGCCGCAACCTCTCGGCGGGCCAGCGCCAGCTGATCGCGCTCGCCCGCGCCGAGCTCGTCGACCCGGACATCCTGCTCCTGGACGAGGCGACGGCGGCCCTGGACCTGGCGAGCGAGGGCCTGGTCAACCAGGCGACCGACCGGCTCACGGGCCGCCGTACGACGCTCGTCGTCGCGCACCGCCTGACCACGGCGGCGCGCGCGGACCGGGTGATCGTGATGGACGGCGGCCGGGCGGTGGAGGACGGCACGCACGATGAACTGCTGGCGCGGGGCGGCCGGTACGCGATGCTCTGGCGCGTGTTCATCGGGATGGGGGAGGACGAGCCGGCCGCGGTCTGACAGCGGGTTCGCAACCGTTTCGCCGCCTACTGCGTCGTACGCATGTACGGGGCCGTGGCGAGGGGGACCAAGAGTGCTGGGTGGGGCGGGTAACAGCGGGGGGCGGCGGCTCATGCGGATGTTCGCGCAGTGCCTTGCCGTGATCATGACCGTGGGGGCGCTGACAGTGGCCGGTCCCGCGGTCCAGCGCTCCGACGCGGCAGCCTCCATAGCTTCCGCCTGCAGCGGGCGGCCGGCGAAGATCTTCAAGTTCGCCACCGGCGAGCTGCGCGTCTACAAGAACCGGCAGTACGCCTGCGCCATGACCGTCAGCAAGACGCCCGGCGTACGGCGAGCCATGTCCGTAGAGCTCCAGGCGCGCGGCGGCAGTCCCAAAAGGCTCAAGGGCACCTCCACCCGGAAGATGGGACCCGTCACCGTCCACGCGCTCAACCGTTGCGTACGGGCCACCGGCGCCATCTCCGGCAAGGCGCGGTCGACCGGCTGGATCCTCTGCTGACCGGTGCCACTTTCCCCAATGGGGTCTGGCGGGAGGGCCGTTGCCCCAGCTAGGTTCACCCGATCACTTGTGAAGCGTCACTGGTGAATCAAGGGGAGGGTGAATGCGCAAGGCGCTCAGATGGCTGCTGTCGCTCGTGGTGCTCATCGGCACCATGAGCGCGGCCGGTGCGACGGCCGGCGCGGCTACCGACGCGGAGCCCACGGCCGGCCCGGACATCACGGACATCAAGGACCGGATCCTGGCTGTTCCGGGGATGAGTCTCATAGAGGAAAAGCCCTATCCGGGTTACCGGTACTTCGTCCTCAACTACACCCAGCCGGTCGACCACCGGCATCCGTCCAAGGGCACCTTCAAGCAGCGGATCACGCTGCTGCACAAGGACACCAACCGCCCCACCGTCTTCTTCACCTCCGGCTACAACGTGTCCACGACACCGCGACGCAGTGAGCCGACCGCGATTGTCGACGGCAACCAGGTGTCGCTGGAGTATCGATTCTTTACGCCGTCCCGGCCCGACCCCGCCAACTGGTCCAAGCTGGACATATGGCAGGCCGCGAGCGACCAGCACCGTGTCTTCACGGCGCTGAAGAAGATCTACACCAAGAAGTGGCTCGCCACCGGCGGCTCCAAGGGCGGCATGACCGCCACGTACTTCGAGCGCTTCTACCCGCGCGACATGGACGGCGTCGTCGCGTACGTCGCGCCCAACGACGTGGTGAACAAGGAGGATTCGGCCTACGACCGGTTCTTCGAGAGCGTCGGCACCAAGGAGTGCCGTGACAAGCTGAACGCGGTGCAGCGCGAGGCGCTGGTGCGTCGCGCCCCGCTGGAGGCCATGTACCAGGCTGCGGCGGCGACCGAGGGATACACCTTCACGATCGTCGGCAACCTCGACAAGGCGTACGAAGCTGTGGTCCTCGACTACGTCTGGGGCTTCTGGCAGTACAGCACGCTGGCGGACTGCGAGGCGATCCCCACCGCGGCGACCGCGTCGGACCAGGAGATCTACGACTCGATCGACGCGATCTCCGGCTTCGGCTTCTACGCGGACCAGGGCCTGGCACCGTACACGCCGTACTACTACCAGGCGGGCACCCAGCTGGGCTCGCCCGACATCAAGCAGCCGCACCTGAACGGGCTGAGCCGGTACGGGTACCAGCCGCCGCGGAACTTCGTGCCGCGTGAGATCCCGATGAGCTTCGAGCCGTGGGTCATGAACGACGTCGACAAGTGGGTGCGGCACAACGCCAACCAGATGATGTTCGTCTACGGCGAGAACGACCCGTGGGGCGCGGAGCGGTTCGGCCCCGGCAGGAGCGCGCGCGACAGCTATGTGTACACGGCGCCCGGTGCCAACCACGGGGCCAATGTCGCGGGCCTGGTGGAGGACCAGAGGGCGAAGGCCACGGCGGCGATCCTGAGGTGGGCGGGTGTTGCCCCGGCCGCGGTGCAGGAGGACCCGGCGAAGGCGAAGCGTTTGACGACGTATGACGTGCGCCTGGACAAGCGGGACGTGGAGCGTGAGCTGACGCTGCGGCCGTAACTGCTTGGACTGCGCTGCGCCCGCCGCTTGCTGTTGAGCGGCGGGCGCAGCCTGCTTTCATTCGTCGTTTCTATTCGTACGACAGCCCGTGGCCGATCGGGTACAGCACGCGGGACGGGTCGTCCGCACGCTGTACGGGCACGGGCAGCCGCCCCTCGGGCTCGGCGCGGCCCGCGATCACCCGGGCGCCGGCGCGGAGTTCGACATCGGTCCAGCAGTACGCGGCGAGGGCCGCCCGGACGTTGGGCAGTTGGGCGATGTCGTACGGATTGCGGATGGCGAGCACGACGACGGGGACGCCGGTGGCGGTGAGCCGGGCCACCAGGGTCCGCTGGGCGCTGGTCGCCGAGACGTTGTACGTACCGACGATCACCGCATCCGCCTTGCCGCTCGCCGCCGCCACCGCCTCGTCGATCTTCGCGGCGGTCGGGGAGGTGGAGGTGGGCAGGGCGGTGGCGGTGAAGCCGAGCTCGGTGAAGGCCTTGGCCAGTACGGTGGTGGGCGGCCCGGTGGAGCCACTCGGCGAGGCGGGGTCGGCGCCGACGATCAGCAGACGGGGACTGCTGCGGCGGCTCAGCGGCAGCAGGGGGCCGTCGTTGACGCTGTCGTTGACGAGGAGGGTCGTCGTGGACTCGGCGATCCGGTCGGCTGCGGCGAGATGCGCGCGTACGCCAACCGTGCGGTCGACGCTGCGGTGGGAGGTCAACGGGTCGCGGAACAGGCCCAGTTTCTCCTTGAGGCGCAGGATGCGGAGGATGGATTCCTCAATCCGTGCGACGCTGATTTCGCCGCTCTTGACGGCGTCGAGTACGCCGTTCCAGGCGACGGCCAGGTCCGGCGGATTGAGCAGCTGATCCACGCCTGCCGCGAGCGCGAGCACCGGCACCCGGTGGTCGCCGTACTTGTCGCGTACGCCCTGCATGTTCAGCGCGTCGGTGACGACCACGCCGTCGTAACCGAGCTCTTCGCGCAGGATGCCGGTGAGGATGGGGCGGGAGAGCGTCGCCGGGTCGTTGCTCGGGTCCAGCGCGGGGAACTGGATGTGCGCCGTCATGATCGAGTCGATCCCGGCGGCGATCGCGGCACGGAAGGGCGGGGCGTCGATCTCCTCCCACTGACGGCGGGTGTGGGTGATGACGGGGATGCCGGTGTGGCTGTCGACGGTGGTGTCGCCGTGCCCCGGGAAGTGCTTGGAGGTCGCGGCGATGCCCGCGCTCTGGTAGCCCCTCACCTGAGCGGCGACGAGGCGGGCGACGGCGCGGGGGTCGGCGCCGAAGGAGCGTACGCCGATGACGGGGTTGGCCGGGTTGACGTTGACGTCGGCGACGGGGGCGTAGTTCTGGACGATGCCCATGGCGGCGAGCTCGGCCCCGGCGATACGGGCGGCGGTGCGGGCGTGGGAGGGGGACGGGCTCGCCCCGAGGGCCATCGCGCCGGGCATGAGCGTGGCCGGCGCGCCGACGCGGGCGACGATGCCGTGCTCCTGGTCGGTGGAGATGAGCAGGGGTACGGGGGTGGGCTGGGCGAGACCGGCCTGCTGGATGCCGTTGGAGAGGTCCGCGATCTGGTGCGGGTCGCGGGTGTTGTGCGCCCAGGCGAAGTAGATGATGCCGCCGACGTGATACTTGGCGACCAGCTCGGCGGCGGTACGGACGCCCATCTCTTTGAGGTTGAGGTCGATGTCGGCCTGGTCGGGGGCGGTGGCGGAGTGCCCGTAGGCGCGCATGACGAAGAGCTGGCCGACCTTTTCCTCCAGGCTCATGCGGGAGATGAGCCGTTTGAGGCGGTCATGGTGGGCGGTGGCGGTGGCGGGCGCGATGCCGATGCCGCTGGCGGTGATGGCGGCAGCGGTGGCGGTCGCGGTGAGGAGAGTACGTCTGGAGAGGCTCCGGTCGTGCACGGGTGCGCTCCTTCCGGCCTTGCTCGACAAGGGGGTTGAAGGAAACTTCCAAGGCTGACGGGTAGCCGGAAAGTTACTGCCACTCTGGGCCCTGTGGCAACAGGGGGGACGGGGCGGCGCGGAGGCTCACCGGGACGGCCGTGCGGGTCATGATCTGGGTGTCCACCGTCCCCGTACTGCCGCTGCTCGCGCTCTCGCTGCTCTTCGAGGGCCCGCAGGCCGACCTCGACGCGCTGCGCGCCCTGGACTGGAGCGGCGTCGGGACCATCATGTTTGTCGCCTGGGGGGCCACGGTCTTCGGCTTCGGCGCGTGGGGCTGGCGCTCACCTCGCTGTCGCGAGCAGGCGCTCCAGGTGTTCCCGCCCCGGGATCAGCAGGCCCGGAAGGTCCGCTGCCTCCGGATGCCAGCGCTTCTCGTACTCCCAGCTCAGCCATGTCTCCTCGGTGAGTGTCGCCAGACACTCGGCGAGCGGCAGCACGCCCGCGCCGAGCGGCAGCGGGGTCAGGTCCTCGGCCGAGGCCACGTCCTTGACCTGCATATAGCCAAGGTAGGGGGCCAGCGCCGCATGCGTCGCCGCCGGGCGCTCGTCGTCGAGCCAGGGGTGCACCACGTCCCAGATCGCGCCGGCGTGCTTGTGGCCGACCGTCCCCAGGATCCGTGAGACGTCCGCGCCGGTGCGGTGCGAGTCGTGGGTCTCCAGCAGGATCCGTACGCCCAGACCGGCCGCGGTCTCCGCGGCCGTGCCGAGGCGGCGGGCGGCGGTGGCTTCGGCGGCGGCGGGGTCCTGGTCGCCGCCGCCGGGGAAGACGCGTACGTACGGCGCGCGCAGGTCGCGTGCCAGCAGGAGCAGTCCGTCGAGCTCTGCGCGTACGGGCCCGTCGTCACCGGCGGATCCCACGCCGACGTACCCGCAGACGGTCAGGATCTGGACCCCGGCCTGTTCGAACTCGCCGACCACGGCGGCCCGTTCGCGTGCGCCGAGCCCGGGATGCACGGGCTCCTCGGGGTGGGCTCGCAGCTCCACGCCGTGATATCCGGTGTCGGTGGCCAGCCGGATCACGTCGGGGATCGGCATGGCCGGCACGCCGAGGGTGGAGAAGGCGAACTTCACTGGATCGTTCCTTCCTGCAGGGGCAGCCGCCAGTCCTGGCCGACGAGATCGACTCCGTACGAGCGGTGCGGTTTCTCGGCGACGAGGGTGAACCCGGCCTGCTGGTAGATCCGGCGGGCCCCGGCCAGTACGTCGTTGGTCCACAGCACCAGTTCTCGATACCCCACTTCGCGGGCGAAATCCACGACCGCGCGGACGAGCTGTCGGCCGAGGCCGTGTCCGCGCGCCTCCGGCTCGACCAGCAGCAGCCGCAGCCGCGCGGTGGCCGGGGCGTCGTCCCGTACGCACATGACCGTGCCCACCGGGCGGCCGTTCAGCTCGGCGATCCACACGCGTTCCAGGTAGGGGTCGTGGTCCTGCGCGAAGTCGGCGACGATACGGGCGACGAGGCCCTCGAAGTCGGCGTTCCAGCCGTACTCGGCGGCGTAGAGCGCGCCGTGGCGCTGGACGATCCACCCCAGGTCGCCGGGGCAGGGGTCGCGCAGCACGGGCTCCGCGGGGCGGGCGGGGCGGGTGTCGGCGAGGATCTCGCGGACCGTGCGCAGGGAGTCGGCCAGCCGCTCCCGCTCGTCGGGCTCCACCTTGGCGAGGAGCGCCCCCACGGACTGCCGGGACCGCTCGTCCAGCAGGGCGGCGGCCTCGCGGCCCTGCTCGGTGAGGGTGATGCGCTGCCGCCGCGGATCGGGCTCGGAGGGGGCGCGCGCGACGAGGCCGTCGCGCTCGAATTTGGCGAGCATTCTGCTCAGGTACCCGGCGTCGAGGGAGAGTTCGGTGCGCAGGTCGGCGGCGTCGGTACGGGGGTTGTGGGCGAGTTCGTAGAGGACGCGCGACTCGGTGAGGGTGTACGGGGTGTAGAGGTGCTTGCTGTAGTCGAGGGCGCCGATGAGGTTGGTGTAGAAGCGGTTGAAGGCGCGGATCTCATGGACGGTCATGGGCTGCTCCAAAGTTACCTTTGACTCAGTCAACGGTATGGCGGGGCCTGTCGCCCTCACAAGACCCTCGCAAGACCCTGGCAAGACCGGCCGTCGAGTCAGTTGAGTCCCATCAGGATGAGTACGGCGATCGAGCCCGCCATCACCACGGTGTGCCGGACATTCTGCAGACCGGGCAGCACCCAGGCCGGGAAGGCTTTCTCGGCGGCGACGAGCAGGGCCTTGACGTCGATTCGCCGCAGGGTGGCGTCGCCGGTCTTCACGAAATGGGCCGTCACGGACTTAACGGCGTTGACCTGGCTGTGCAGGATGAGCAGATTGCCGCAGAGGATCAACGGCTGGACGATCCAGGACAGGAGCTCACCCCACGAGCTTCCCGGCAGGTTGAGCACGGCCACGGCCACCATGATCAGGGCGACGCTCGCGGGGACCAGTGTCTCGTGACCGCCCGCGTCGAACCGGATCTTGTTCTCGGCCAGCACCGTGGACGGCACGCCCTGTCGGTCGAGTTCGGCTTCGGCGGCTACCTGGGCCTGTGCGCCGTAGCGGCTCCGCACCATCGGGATGCTGAGGAAGGCGAGGGCGATCAGTAGTTGCAGGGCTGCGGCGAATCCGGTCATGGGGCTCTCCTTCACGAGGACTTGAACTAAGTGCAAGTGAAGCCTAGCGGGCGACTTGAACTAAGTGCAAGCCCTACTTGCACTTAGTTTAACTATGCTGCGGACATGCCGCGAAACACGCTGACCGCAGAGCAGATCGTCCGCACCGCCATCGAGCTGCTGGATGCCGAGGGCCTGGACGGCCTGAACATGCGCAGCCTGGGCAACCGGCTGGGCTCGGCGGCCACGGCCGTCTACTGGCACGTGAAGAGCAAGGACAACCTGGTCAGGCTCGCCGGCGACGAGGTCTGGCAGGAGATCGAGCTGCCCGACCTCGACACGCTCGATTGGCGCACGGCCGCCACGACGATGGCCACTGGCCTGCACGCGATGATGACCAGGCACCCATGGCTCGTACAGGCGCTGGCGGGCCACCTCTTCTACGGCCCGGCCAAGGCGCGCCACGACGACCACACCCTCGAGGTCTACGAGAAGGCGGGGTTCGCCGGCGCGGACGCGGACCAGGCGGCGGCCGCGGTCTTCATGTTCGTACTGGGGAACGCGGTGGGTGCCGCCGCCACGATCTCGTTGACCAGGCGGCTGAACCGCGACGGGGGCAAGGCGGAGGAACTGCTGAGCGACACGATCACGCAGGCGAGCGAGATCGCCATGCGGTTCCCGCGGTTGCGCTCCCGCCTGGAAGCGGCGTCGGGGACGGACTATGGCGCGGCGCCGGACAGCAGCTTCGAGTTCGGCCTCAAGGCGATTCTCGACGGCTTCGAGGACCGCCTCGCGGGCCGCGTCGGCTCACCGTCGACATCAGGATGACTGCGGTCGCTGTAGTCCCTGAAGAAGCAGTTCGACCAATCGGCGGGGGTCATAGCGAGGGTCGCTGTCACGTCCGACGCAGAGGTTGCCGATGCCGCGCATCAGTTCGTAGGCCTGCGTACCGGGCCTGATTTCGCCGGCGTTGACGGCGGCGTCGAGCAACTGCGCGCAGACCGGCACCAAGCGGTCGAGGAAGTAGGCGTGTAGCGCCTCGAAGCCGCTGCTGTCCGATTGCAGCGCGTTGGCGAGTCCGTGCTTGGTGACCAGGAAATCAACGAAGAGGTCGACCCACTGACGGAGTGCTGCGAACGGAGAGTCGGCACTGGCCAGCAGGGTCGGGCCGGCCTCGGCGCAGGCCTCGACCTGGTGGCGGTAGACGGCGACGACGAGATCCGCCCGATTCGGGAAGTGGCGGTAGATCGTTCCCATCCCGACGCCGGCTCTGGCCGCGATCTCACGGATCGGCGCGTCGACGCCGGAGGTGACGAACACCGAGGCGGCGGCGGCAAGCAGCGTCTGCTCGTTGCGCAGCGCGTCGGCCCGCTTGCTTCGGGCCGGCAACTCCCCGGACTGGCCTGTAGTGGGCACCACGCTCTCCTTCCGGCGGCGGTCGTTGACAAAGCGGAACAGCGTTCCGTATATTAAACGGAACAGCGCTCCGCTTTCAGTTTAGCTGAAGCGCGACGCTTCTGACTGCCTCACGCGCCGCCGTCCGATTGAGACCCGGCAGCAGAGGCCATTGAAGGGACCTACGCATCATGAGCGAATCGACTTACGCAGCCGACACCATCGGCCCGCCCACTCCCGTCCTCTCGGTCAGTCCGGTGGTGCTGTCAGCTCCCGGCCGAGCCGTGGACCTGGAGATGCGGGTCTCCGCGCCCGTGACCGGGAGCGACCTGCCGGTCATCCTCCTCTCGCACGGCCAGGGCTACTCGAACAACCTCTCCTCACTGAACGGCTACGCCCCCCTCGTCAACTTCTGGGCGGCGCACGGCTTTGTCGTGATCCAGCCCACCCATCTGAGCTCCACGACGCTGAGCCTGGATCCCGATACTCCCGGGGCGCCCATGTACTGGCGATCACGGGCCGAGGACATGAAGCGCATCCTCGACCAGCTCGACGCGATCGAGGCCGCAGTCCCGCAGCTCCTCGGGCGCCTGGACCACAGCAAGGTCGCCGTGGCCGGGCACTCGATGGGCGGGCACACCGCGAGCCTGCTGCTGGGCGCCAGGCTCACTGACCCGCACGACGGAACGGAAGTGAACCTGGCCGAGCCCCGGATCAAGGCGGGTGTGCTGCTTGCCGCGCCCGGCAGAGGGGGAGATGCCCTCACCGAGTTCGTGGCCAAGAATTATTCTTTCTTCTCGACCGCGGACTTCTCCGAGATGACGACGCCCGCGCTCGTCGTCGCCGGGGACAAGGACGCCTCTGCCCACCTGACGGTTCGGGGCCCGGACTGGCACGCCGATCCGTACTTCCTCTCCCCGGGCCCCAAGTCCCTGCTCACCCTGTTTGACGCGGAGCACGGGCTCGGCGGGGTCTCTGGATATGACGTCGGCGAGACCACGGACGAGAACCCCGAGCGAGTGGCTGCGGTCCAGCGGCTCACCTGGGCCTACCTCCGCACCGAGCTCTACCCCGGGGATTCCGCTTGGCAGACGGCGCGTGACGCGCTGACGGCCGGACCCGACCCGCTCGGACGGGTCGAATCCAAGTAGGCCAAGAGGCGCCACCTCTGTAGCGGACCAACGGCACGAGATGGTCGCCCTCGACGATGAAACAGTCGCCACACCGGCCCGCGCCCCAGCGTGGACGGCCATCTCATCGTCGAGCCGGATCGGCAGGCCCTCCCGATCTCCCGGCGACCACTGGGGGTGTCCGTCTGAAGCTGATCACTTTCCACTGAGCCTGTGAGGGACCGGCGTGACGACGCCCACGCGGCGTACCGTCTGAACCATGGCTGAGCACTTGGGCGACCGCATTGCGCGACTCCGTCGCATGGCGGACCTGACGCAAGAGGGACTGGCCGCGCGATCAGACGTGTCCGTGGACGTGATCCGCAAGTTGGAGCAACGGCGCAAGCACAGTGCCCGGTTGCCCACGCTGCATTCGTTGGCGGCGGGCTTGGGCGTGGAGGTCACGCACCTGCTGGGTGACCCTCCTGCCGTGCCTTCCGGAGGGCAGAGCGAGCCTCCCGCGCTGGTGGCTGTTCGGCGCGCGATCATGCCTCCGCTGCTGGCCGCGCCGCCGGAGCCGGAGGGCGCGGAGCGGCTGTCTCTGCCGCTCATGCGGGCGGAGCTGGCGGAAGCCTGGACGCTGTACCACGCGGCGGAGTTCGGCCGAGTCATGGAGGTACTGCCCGGCATAATCGCGGACGCCCGCCTGCTTTCCTCCGTGGGCACACCGGAGGAGCGGGCGGCTGGGCAGGCCGCTTTGGGGAAGGCACTGCAACTTGGTGGCCACCTGTCCATTCGCCTGGGGAAGACCGACCTGGCGTTGTCCAGCCTGGAGCGCGCGGCCGACGCGGCGGACCAGTCGTCGGATCCGCTGCTGGCACCCATGGTCTACAACTCCGTGGCATGGGCGTACCAGCGTCAGAACCGACTGGGTGATGCCACGGGTCTGGCGGTCCACGCAGCCGACACCGT
Organism: Streptomyces sp. NPDC052236; assembly: GCF_044548015.1. NCBI lineage: Bacteria > Bacillati > Actinomycetota > Actinomycetes > Kitasatosporales > Streptomycetaceae > Streptomyces > Streptomyces sp. NPDC052236. The sequence goes on from NZ_JBIUBL010000004.1 coordinate 15,143, forward strand.
GGAGCGGGAGCACACCAAAACGGCGGAGGGCGTACGGGTGTGGGGTGGGCTCCTCATGTCGGCTGCGACCAGTTACGCCCGCAGCGGCGACTACGACCACGCCAACGACATGATGCTGACGGCCGAGAAGGCGGCGGGCCGCCTGGCCAAACTCCCGGCTGCGGAGAACAGCAAGCTGGTGAGCGTCTTCAACCATTCCTCCGTCCGCATCGAACGTGTCCGGCTGGCCGTCCAGCATGAACGCCCGGCGGAGGCCCTGGCGTTGGCCAAGGGCATGCGTCTGAGCGCGGACACCCCGGTGTCCTGGCGAACGTGGCTTCTCTTGGACGTGGCACGCGCCCACACGGACTTGGGCAACACCGCGGAGGCCGTGAAGTCCCTGGAGAAGCTGCGCCAGGTCGCTCCCGCCTGGATGCGCCACCACACCCTCGCCGTGGCCGTCGTGACCGATCTGTGGGCGCGACCTCCCCATCCCCCGGGCCTCCGTAAGCTGGTGGAGTTCCTTGGCGTGGCGTAATAGCGCTGCGTAACTAGGACATTCCGTCCCTGTAATCACTCCAAGCTGGTCGCCAGGATTGCACTCACCACACAGATGTGAGGGCGCTGTACCCGACGTAGCCCCTTGGCATTGGTGTGAGCGGACATCCGCCGAGGGCACGTACAGACGCGAAGGGGCACGGCGACCATGGCAGAACCGACCACAACACCGGCGACCGTTGGCGATGTGGATGAGCTTGCGGCGCTGATAAGGGCCGGTAGGTTCTGGCGGTTCGTTCCGGAGTGGGCGCCGCGAACGGGTTATGCGGAGCCGACGCCAGACATTCTCAGGGCTGTTGAGGTGGGGCTGCTGAGGCGGGTGCCGGGATGAGCCGGCCAGAGTTCGCTTATGTGCCCGCTGTGGGTGAGACGGCCAGGGATGCCAGTACGGGTCGCGTAGGCCGGGTGATGGGCCATGAGGGTCCGCGTTATCAGCTCCGGCCGCTCAATGGCGGCAAGGAATGGGAGGCCGAGCCGGAGCACCTGGTGCCGGTGCCGCTGTCCGACGCGCTCAGACCCGCAGTCGCTGAGGCGAACTCCCGTACACGCTGGGGAGTGTGAGGTGGCCGCGAACATGAACCCGCACGGGCTGAAAGTCGGCAGCGTTGTCTACGACCGGTTTTACGACCTGCCGGCGACAGTCGCCGACTTTCAAGGGCCGTTGATCCGCCTCACCCGCCCGAGCGGCTTTTCGTGGCGGTCACGTTGGGTCAACGTACGGCCGGCCACGGCGTACGAGCGGCGACAGCTACGGGCCATCGCCAAACTCCACGTGGCGCCAGGTCGGCAGTCCCGGGCCGGAGCGGTTCGGGATGACCGTGCGCGCTGAAGGTCATCACACGGCTTGGCTCGACACTCCGGACCACCCGATCCCATAACCGCCCCTTCGGCTCACCCCGATGCGGCTTCCCTCGCAAGAATCGCCGCGCGCTCCGCCGCCCCCACCTCGATGCAGAATTCGTTCCCCGCCGGGTCCGCGCAGACCGCCCAGCCCCTGCCGTTCGGCTTGCGTCGGTCATCGACGATGGTCGCGCCGAGCGCCAGCACCCGCTCCACCTCTTCGTCCCGCGTCCGGTCCGGCTCCAGGTCGAGGTGTACGCGGTTCTTCAGCGACTTCTTCTCCCGCACCCTCACGAACAGCAGGGTCGGCTGACCGGCGGGCACCTCCAGACCCACCTCGTCGTCGCCCGGCGCGTCCTCCGGGTCGACCGGGTGGCCGAGCACCTGGCTCCAGAACTCCGCCAGCGCGTAGGGCTCGTGCGGCTCGGCGCAGTCGAAGGTGATGTGCCGGACTATCGAGGTCACTCAGTCTCCCTGGTCTTGCGCGTCACGCCTGTCGCCTGTGGGGCGCAGTCGGCTGGCCCGGCGAGTCTGCACGATGGTCTCGCCCCAGCACACCTGCTTATCCGTGCAGCACCCGTCGTACGAAACCGTTCGTGAACTTCCCCGCCGGGTCCAGCGCCTCCCGCAGCGCCAAGAAGTCCCCCATCCGCGGATACCGCCCCCGCACCTCAGCCGGCGCCATGGCGAAAACCTTCCCCCAGTGCGGCCGTGGAGCGTAGGGCGCCAGCCGCTCCTCCAGCAGCGCGATCACCGGCAGTACGGCCGCCGTGTCCTTGACCCAGGTGAAGTGCAGCCCCACCGTCTCCTGCCCGTACGCCGGGCTCAGCCACAGGTCGTCCGCCGCCATCGTGCGGACCTCGCAGACCTGGAGCACCGGGGCCATCGTTTCGCCCAGGGCCGCCACCGCCCGCAGTGCCGCGAGCGCGTGGTGGCGCGGGACCAGGTACTCGGACTGAAGCTCCTCCCCGTTGCTCGGGGTGAACTCGGCGCGGAAGTGCGGCAGGCGCGCATGCCAGGGCCCCGGTACGCCGTGCTGCTCCGTGCAGTACGTCGCGGGCATGCCGGGTACGGGGTGCATCGCGCCCGTCGCCGGGGTCGCCCAGGGAAAGTCCGGGGCCAGCGCTGAGGGGTCTTCGTGCTGCTTCAGCCAGACCTGGGAGAAGACCGGGGCGCTCCAGTCCGTGAACAGGCTCACGCTGTACGCCGCCGAGGTGACCGCGTCGAAATGGTCCTCCAGAGTCGCCAGCGGCAGCCCCGTGAAGACGTACTGCCGCATGTCGAACGCCGGGACCAGGTCCAGGGTGAGCGAGGTCACGACGCCCAGCGCGCCCAGCGCCACCACGGAACCGGCGAATTGCTCGCCGTCCTTGTCGCGGTCCAGGGTCAGCAGCTCGCCGTCCGCGGTGACCATTTCCACCGTGCGTACGGCGGTGGCGAGGGAGCCGTTGGCGTTGCCGGAGCCGTGCGTACCGGTGGCGACCGAGCCCGCGACCGAGATGTGGGGCAGCGAGGCCATGTTGTGCAGCGCCAGGCCGCGGGCGTGCACCTCCCGGGCGAGCGCCGCGTACCGGACGCCCGCCGGGACACGGACCGTGGCGGCGGCCGTGTCGATCTCGACATCCCCCGGGAGCCCGGCCAGCGACACCAGAGCGCCGTCCGTGTCGGCGATGTCGTTGAACGAGTGCCCGCTGCCCAGCGCCCGTACCCGGGAACTGTCCGCCACGATCCCGCGCAGCTCACTGACGGTGGCGGGTCGGCTCACTCGTTCCGCCGAGAACGCGATGTTCCCCGCCCAGTTTGTCCCTGCGTCCGTCAACTGCCCGCCCCTGTACTTGTCTACGGGGCGTAGACCACCCCAAGCTTGTCGATCTCTGTGCCCGCGCGGCCCGTGAAGCCCACGATCCGCCAGCCCGCCGGTGCTGTGTACGTGACCGTGTTCGAGGTCGGGCTGCCCGCTGACAGCGTACGTCCGGCCGTCGTGGTGAAGGACGCCGAGAAGATACGGGTACGGCCGTCCTTCGTCCCCTGGGTCAGGGTCACCGACCTGAGTCCCTCGCCCGCCGCCAGGGTGAGCGAGGCCGCCGTGCCGCCTGTGCCGCCGTGCGTGAGGGTGGTGCCGCCGTCCAGGGTGAGTCCCACCGCGTCGAGACGGCTCCCGCCCCGCAGCGTCAGCGTGCGCGGAGCAGGGACGGCAGGCAGGTCGTCGGCGTCGTTGAAGGCCGTGCCGTGCGGACCGCCGAACTGGTCGCTCGCCCGCAGTCCCGCAGCAGCCTTCCAGCTGAAGTCCACGGTGTGCGGATAGTGGTCGGAGAGCGGCTTGCCCTCCGCGTCGAGGAAAGCCGTGTTCTCGTTGTGGTAGCGGACCGCGGTGAGGTCGAAGAGCGGGCTGCCGCGGTAGAGGATCTTGTCGACGACCTCGCAGTCGTCGGTGACCCGCGCCGGGTCGCAGACCAGGGCGTCGGAACCGGCGGCGGGCGCCGAGCCGCCGCGTACCAGTTTGACCCAGGCGTCCGTCAGGCCGTTACGGGTGGTCAGGTCCCGGATGTTGTCGCCGGTACGGGTGTAGCGGGTATTGGTGTCACCCATCACGATGACCGCGTTGCCACCGGAGTTGGCGGCGATGAAGTCGGACAGCTGGGTGATGTTGGCGCGGCGGGCGGCCAGGTCCGCGCCGGCCGAGCCCGCGTTGGAGTGGACGTTGTAGATGTCGACGAATATGCCCTCCGCGAGGCGTGTTCTCGCCAGCGTGAACCCTTTGGGCGTGAGGCAGTCGGTGCCGTTGCACTTCGTCCACTTCACGCGCTCGAAGTCGCTGTACGGCACGTCGGAGAGGGTGTTGAGACCGTCGCCGAAGGCCGCGCCGCCGCTGGTGGGGGTGCGGTAGGGGTGGTCGTCACCCGCGTACAGGGCGGCGTGGTAGTTGAAGTCCTCCTGCGCGTTGACGATGTCGTACGCGCCGAGGCGGGGCGAGATCAGCGGGGTGTTTTTCTCCGGGTTGCCGGACGACAGCCCCTGGGGCAGGCCCGCGACGTTGTAGGTCAGTACGTTGAACGAGCCCTCGGTCGCCTGCACTTGCAGTACTTGCGCTTGCGCGGGGGCGGGCAGCGCGGTCAGGGCAAGCGCGGCCATGGCGAGCGGCAACAGGATGCGTCGCACGACGAGTGTCCTCTCGATGGGGGTGCGGGACTCACGGCGGAGACACGACCGTGTCGGTCGTGGCCGCGGATGTCCAGAGGGCACCAGAGGACATAAGGGCGCAAGGACCGCCATTGGGGAGACGCAACCTGATCTTTCACGGCGGGTTCAGAGCCGGTACGGGCTCTGTACAGAGTCCGTACAGGGCCTGTACAGGGCCTGTACAGAGCCCGTACCGAGATCAGTCAGCGCCGCGGCGGCGCCGTCGACGCCCGCGCCATCAGCTCCGCCGCGATCGTCGCGATACCCCCCGGCGGCGGCGCCTCGTTCCCCATCGCCAGCCGCCCCGCCCGCGCCCCCGCCTCGTACAGCGGCAGCCGTACGGTCGTCAGCGCGGGCACCGCGTCCACCGAGAACGGCAGGTCGTCGAAGCCCGCCACCGAGATGTCGTCGGGGATGCGCAGCCCCTTGTCCCGCAGCGCCGCGCAAGCCCCCAGCGCCACCGTGTCGTTCGCGGCCACGATCGCCGTCAACCCGGGCTCCCGCCGCAGCAGTTCGAGCGTCGCGTCATAGCCGGACCGGCGCGCGTACGGACCGTGTACGGTCAGCCGCTCCTGGTCCCCGTCGAGTGCCGCCGCGGCCATCGCGTCCCGGTGGCCCTCCAGCCGGTGCCGGGTCGTCGTGCGCTCCGCCGGCCCCGCGACGTATCCGATCCTGCGGTGTCCCAGCGCGAGCAGATGCTCGGTGAGCCGCCGCCCGCCGCCCCGGTTGTCGAAGGTGAGCGCCGCGACGATGGCGGCGCTGTCCTCCTGCTCCGCCAGCGGTGGCCGCCCGCACAGCACCACCCGCGTCCCCGCGTCGGCCAGCTTCGTCAGCTTCAAGGTCATCGCCGCGATATGGGCGGGGTCCTCCAGCGCGCCGCCGGTCAGCACGACCGCCGCCGCCCGCTGCCGCTGGAGCAGGGTCAGGTAGGTCAGCTCGCGCTCCGGCGAGCCGCCGGTGTTGCAGACGACGGCCAGCTTCTCGCCGCCCGCGCGCCCGGACCCCTCCTGACCGCCGATCTCGGTCTGGGCCGCCCCGGCCATGATCCCGAAGAAGGGGTCGGCGATGTCGTTGACGAGAATGCCGACCAGGTCGGAGGTGGCGGCGGCCAGCGAGCTCGCCGGACCGTTCAGTACGTAGTCGAGCTCGTCGACCGCGCGCAGCACCCGCTCGCGGGTCGTCGCGGCGACCGGATAGTTGCCATTGAGTACGCGGGAGACGGTGGCCGGGGACACCCGGGCGCGCGCCGCGACATCCGCCAGGGTGACTGTCATCGCTTTCCTCCGTCGGGAGATAGGGCCGATAGGGCCCAGATAGGCCGAGATAGGGCCAGGCCCTTGTCCGGGCCGCTGTCGGCAGGCTAGCGTCATAGCGCATAGAAAGCGCTTGCTACGCTCTTATCGAGCAGACTAGAACATTCACGGAACGTGGAGGGCAACTTCGTGACACGCAGGACAGTGCGGATCGCCATGAACGGCGTCACCGGGCGAATGGGATACCGCCAGCACCTGGTGCGCTCCATTCTCGCCATTCGCGAACAGGGCGGTCTCGACCTCGGAAACGGCGAGGTCCTGTGGCCCGAGCCGATCCTCATCGGCCGCCGCGAGCACGCGCTGCGCGAGATCGCCGAACGGCATGGGCTGACGCACTGGTCGACCGACCTCGACGCCGTCCTCGCGGACGAGAGCGTCGACGTCTACTTCGACGCGCAGGTCACCTCCGCCCGCGTCACCGCGATCAAGAAGGCGATCGCCGCGGGCAAGCACATCTACACCGAGAAGCCGACCGCGACCGACGTAGCGGGAGCCCTGGAGCTCGCCCGCCTCGCCGAGGCCGCGGGCATCAAGCACGGTGTCGTACAGGACAAGATCTTCCTGCCGGGGCTGCTGAAGCTCAAGCGCCTCATCGACGGCGGCTTCTTCGGTGAAATCCTGTCCGTACGGGGCGACTTCGGTTACTGGGTTTTCGAGGGCGACTGGCAGGAGGCGCAGCGCCCGAGCTGGAACTACCGCAGCGAGGACGGCGGCGGCATCGTCGTCGACATGTTCCCGCACTGGGAGTACGTACTGCACGAGCTGTTCGGCCGGGTCACCAGCGTGACGGCGCACGTCGCCACGCACATCCCGCAGCGCTGGGACGAGCGCGGCAAGCCGTACGCCGCCACCGCCGACGACGCCGCGTACGGGATCTTCCAGCTGGAGGGCGGCGCCGTCGCCCAGATCAACTCCTCCTGGACCGTCCGGGTGAACCGCGACGAGCTGGTGGAATTCCAGGTCGACGGCACCCACGGCTCGGCGGTCGCCGGCCTGCGCCGCTGCCGCGTCCAGCACCGCTCCGCCACCCCGAAGCCCGTCTGGAACCCGGATCTGCCCGCCACGGAGTCCTTCCGTGACCAGTGGCAGGAAGTGCCCGACAACACGGAGTTCGAGAACGGCTTCAAGTCGCAGTGGGAGCTGTTCCTGCGCCACATCGCGCTGGACGAGCCGTACCACTGGGACCTGCTGGCGGGCGCGCGCGGTGTGCAGCTCGCGGAGCTGGGCCTGAAGTCGTCGGCCGAGGGCCGCCGTTACGACGTACCGGAGCTGTCGCTGTGACGATCCGACTGCCACAGCCACAGCCACTGCCGGGCGCGGGCGCGGGCGCGGGCGGCGAATCGCGCGTGTACGTACCGCGCGCCGAGCCCGCGCGCTTCACCACCGGGGGCGCCGCCCTGGCCTCTCGTACGGTGTTCTCCGCCGCGCACGTCGTGGCCGACCCGTACGCGGACGCCGCGTGGGACTCGCCCGCCGCCGTGGACTGGGACGCCACGCTCGCCTTCCGCCGCCACCTGTGGTCGAACGGGTTGGGTGTCGCGGAGGCCATGGACACCGCGCAGCGCGGTATGGGCCTGGACTGGGCAGGCGCGGCGGAGCTGATCCGGCGCTCGTCGGCGGAGGCCAAGGCGGTCGGCGGCATGATCGCGTGTGGCGTCGGCACCGACCAGCTGGGGCCTGAGGGCGGTTCGCTCACCCAGGTGCGCGAGGCGTACGAGGAGCAGCTGGCGCTCGTCGAGGCGAGCGGTGCGCAGGCGATCATCATGGCGTCGCGCGCGCTGGCGTCCGCGGCGGACAGCGCCGAGGACTACCTCTCCATCTACGGCCATCTGCTGCGGCAGGCCTCGGAGCCGGTGATTCTGCACTGGCTCGGTCCGATGTTCGACCCGGCGCTGGAGGGTTACTGGGGTTCCGCCGATCTCGACGTCGCCACGTCCGTTTTCCTCGACGTCATCGCCGCCCACCCCGACAAGATCGACGGGATCAAGGTCTCGCTGCTGGACGCCCAGCGCGAGATCGACCTGCGCCGCAGGCTCCCGGAGGGCGTGCGCTGCTACACCGGCGACGACTTCAACTACCCGGAGCTCATCGCGGGCGACGAGCGGGGCTTCAGTCACGCGCTGCTCGGGATCTTCGACCCGCTGGGTCCGCTGGCGGCCGAGGCGGTACGGATCCTGGACACGGGTGACGTCGAGGGGTTCCGCAAGGTCCTCGACCCGACGGTGGAGCTGTCGCGGCATCTGTTCCAGCCGCCGACGCGCTTCTACAAGACGGGTGTGGTGCTGCTGGCCTGGCTGGCCGGACACCAGTCGCACTTCACGATGGTGGGCGGCCTGCAGTCGGCGCGCTCGCTGCCGCACCTGAGCCGGGCGTACGAACTGGCGGACGGGCTGGGGCTGTTCCCGGACCCGGCGCTGGCGGAGTCCCGTATGAAGTCTCTTCTTGAAGTCTACGGAGTCACTCAATGAGTCGCCCAGTGACTGGTCTTGACCTGGACCTCAGCCGCTTCAGCATCAACCAGATGACGGTGAAGCAGCTCTCCCTCCCCGAGCTTGTCGAGGCGTGCGGGGAGCTCGGCGTCCCCGCCGTGGGCCTGTGGCGCGAGCCGGTGCAGTCGTACGGAGTCGAGGCGGCGGCCAAGCTCGTACGGGACGCGGGCCTGGCGGTCACCAGCCTCTGCCGCGGCGGCTTCCTCACGGCGATCGACCCGGCGGAACGGGCGCTCGCCCTGGACGACAACCGCGCGGCCATCGACGAGGCGGCGACGCTGGGCACGGACACGCTGGTCCTGGTCTCGGGCGGCCTCCCGCCCGGCAGCCGGGACCTGGCGGCGGCGAGGTCCCGGATCGCGGACGCGCTGACGGTGCTGGCGCCCTATGCGGGGGAGCGGGGCGTACGGCTGGCGATCGAGCCGCTGCACCCGATGTACGCGGCCGACCGGTGCGTGGTCTCCACGCTGACGCAGGCGCTGGACCTGGCGGAGGCGTTCCCGGCGTCGCAGGTGGGTGTGGTGGTGGACACGTACCACATCTGGTGGGACGACATGGCTCCGGCGGCGGTCGCGAGGGCGGGCGCCGCGGGCCGTATCCACTCCTTCCAGCTGGCGGACTGGACGACTCCGCTGCCGGCGGGCGTGCTGAACGGGCGGGGCCAGATCGGGGACGGTTCGATCGACATGCGGGAGTGGCGGGAGCGGGTGGACTCGACGGGGTACGCGGGCCCGATCGAGGTCGAGCTGTTCAACGAGGGCTTGTGGGAGCGGGACGGGGTGGAGGTGCTGAAGGAGACGGCGCAGCGGTTCGCCGAACACGCGCTGTAGCCGCTGTAACCCCGTGAATTCGTTCGGAAACTTCCTTCCGTGAGGACATAGCCACCAGGGTCGTCCGCCGTCTGAGACGTGTAGGCATTCACCTGTTTCTTGCGAGGAGGCCCCGGCGTTCACGCCGGGGAGGAATCGCATCCGGTTCAGGGCGCTCCGCGCCCTGAACCGCTGTCGGTATTGCCGGGGTGATGCGAACGCGTGTGCCTGTGGTCGCTGGTCGGGGTGGTGGTCGTGGGATCGGGGTGCGTGTGTGCTGCTGTCGTGGCGCAGCTGCGCGTCGGAGGCTTCGGCTTGACGTACGACCGAGCCATCGAAGTTATCCGCAGGGTGCCCGCACTGTCGGAGGTCAGCGGTAGCGTCGGATCATGTCCAATACGGCAGCGGCACCGGCACCGGCGATGGCGGTGGTCGAAGGAGTCCTTGAGCGGATCACCTACGCCAATGAGGAGAACGGCTACACCGTCGCCCGGGTCGACACCGGGCGCGGCGGCGATCTCCTCACGGTGGTCGGCTCGCTGCTCGGCGCGCAGCCGGGCGAATCCCTGCGGATGGAGGGCCGTTGGGCCTCCCACCCGCAGTACGGCAAGCAGTTCACGGTGGAGAACTACACGACGGTCCTGCCGGCCACGATCCAGGGCATACGCCGCTATCTCGGCTCGGGCCTGATCAAGGGCATCGGCCCGCGCATCGCCGAGCGCATCGTGGAGCACTTCGGCGTGGACACGCTCGACATCATCGAGCAGCAGCCGAAGAAGCTTATCGAGGTCCCCGGACTGGGCCCGAAGCGGACCAAGATGATCGGTATCGCCTGGGAGGAGCAGAAGGCGATCAAGGAGGTCATGATTTTCCTCCAGGGTGTCGGCGTCTCGACCTCCATCGCGGTGCGTATCTACAAGAAGTACGGGGACGGCTCGATCTCCGTCGTGAAGAACCAGCCGTACCGCCTCGCGGCCGACGTCTGGGGCATCGGCTTCCTCACCGCCGACAAGATCGCCCAGGCGGTCGGCATACCGCACGACAGCCCGGAGCGCGTCAAGGCGGGCCTGCAGTACGCCCTGTCGCAGTCCACCGACCAGGGGCACTGCTTCCTGCCCGAGGAGCAGCTGATCAGTGACGCCGTGAAGCTGCTCCAGGTGGACACAGGACTGGTCATCGAGTGCCTCGCCGAGCTCGCGGGCGAGGAGGAGGGGGTCGTACGGGAGAAGGTGCCCGCGCCGGACGGCGGAGAGCCGGTGACCGCCGTCTACCTCGTGCCGTTCCACCGGGCCGAGCTCTCCCTCGCCGCCCAGCTGGGGCGGCTGCTGCGGGCCGCGGACGACCGTATGCCCGCCTTCCGGGAGGTCGCCTGGGACAAGGCGCTGGCCTGGCTCGCGGAGCGTACGGGCGCGGAGCTGGCGCCCGAGCAGCAGGCCGCGGTCCGGCTCGCGCTCACCAACAAGGTCGCGGTCCTGACGGGCGGTCCGGGTTGCGGCAAGTCGTTCACAGTCCGCTCCATCGTGGAGCTGGCCCGCGCCAAGAAGGCGAAGGTGGTGCTCGCCGCCCCCACCGGCCGCGCGGCCAAGCGGCTCTCCGAGCTCACCGGCGCCGAGGCCTCCACCGTGCACCGGCTGCTCGAACTGAAACCCGGCGGCGACGCGGCGTACGACCGGGACCGCCCCCTCGATGCGGACCTGGTCGTGGTGGACGAGGCGTCCATGCTGGATCTGCTCCTTGCCAACAAGCTGGTCAAGGCGGTGGCGCCCGGCGCGCATCTGCTGCTGGTGGGGGATGTGGACCAGCTGCCGAGCGTCGGTGCGGGTGAGGTGCTGCGCGATCTTCTCGCGGACGGCGGGCCGGTGCCGAGCGTCCGGCTGACCCGGATCTTCCGGCAGGCCCAGCAGTCCGGTGTCGTCACCAACGCCCACCGCATCAACTCCGGAGTCCAGCCGATCACTTCGGGTCTCTCCGACTTCTTCCTCTTCGTGGAGGACGAGACGGAGGACGCGGGAAAGCTCACCGTGGATGTCGCGGCGCGACGGATTCCGGCCAAATTCGGACTGGATCCGCGGCGGGATGTTCAGGTGCTCGCCCCCATGCACCGCGGCCCGGCGGGCGCAGGGACGCTCAACGGCCTGCTCCAGCAGGCGATTACGCCCGCCAGACCGGACGTGCCCGAGAAGCGTTTCGGGGGCCGTGTGTTCCGCGTCGGAGACAAGGTCACTCAGATTCGCAACAATTATGAGAAGGGAAAGAACGGCGTCTTCAACGGCACGGTCGGCGTGGTCACCTCGCTCCAGCTGGACGATCAGCGGCTGACGGTGCTGACGGACGAGGACGAGGAGGTTCCGTACGACTTCGACGAGCTGGACGAGCTGGCGCATGCGTACGCCGTGACGATTCACCGCTCGCAGGGCAGCGAGTACCCGGCGGTGGTGATCCCGGTCACGACCGGGGCGTGGATGATGCTGCAGCGGAACCTCCTCTACACGGCGGTCACCAGGGCCAAGAAGCTCGTTGTGCTGGTCGGCTCCCGCAAGGCGATAGGACAGGCAGTGCGCACCGTTTCCGCAGGCAGGCGCTTTACGGCCCTCGACCACCGGCTGAGCGGCGGCTGAGCGGGCGGTTGAGTCGGCCGTGAGCGTCGGCTGCTGACCGGCCGCTGACCGGCCGCTGACAGGGTGGGAAACGCCACCCCGGCTTCCGGAAGCAGGGCGAACGGGGCAAGATAATCAGGTTCGCGGCACTGAGTGCCGCGAATAGGCCCAATGGTCGACCCCGAGTGCACTCTCCTGAGCCAAGTGGGGGATGGTAGAGAGACAGTCAGGGCACCTCGAAGAAGAGGCACTACGTCGGTGAGGGATGACGTGAGCGACAACTCTGTAGTACTGCGGTACGCGGACGGTGAACACACCTATCCGGTGGTCGAGAGCACCGTCGGCGACCAGGGCTTCGACATCGGGAAGCTCCGAGCCCAGACCGGTCTGGTGACCCTGGACAGTGGATACGGCAACACTGCCGCCTACAAATCCGCGATCACCTACCTCGACGGCGAGCAGGGCATCCTGCGCTACCGCGGCTACCCGATCGAGCAGCTGGCCGAGCGCTCCACCTTCGTCGAGGTGGCGTACCTGCTGATCAACGGCGAACTGCCGACGGTCGACGAGCTTTCGGCCTTCAAGGGCGAGATCACTCAGCACACACTGCTGCATGAGGACGTCAAACGGTTCTTCGGCGGATTCCCGCGCGACGCCCACCCGATGGCGATGCTGTCCTCCGTGGTCAGCGCGCTGTCGACGTTCTACCAGGACAGCCACAACCCGTTCGACGAGAAGCAGCGCCACCTCTCCACGGTCCGGCTGCTCGCCAAGCTGCCGACGATCGCGGCGTACGCGTACAAGAAGTCGATCGGCCACCCCTTCGTCTACCCGCGCAATGACCTCGGGTACGTGGAGAACTTCCTGCGGATGACTTTCTCGGTCCCGGCGCAGGAGTACGACCTGGACCCGGTCGTGGTGGCGGCGCTCGACAAGCTGCTGATCCTGCACGCGGACCACGAGCAGAACTGCTCGACCTCCACCGTGCGGCTGGTCGGCTCCTCGCAGGCGAACATGTTCGCCTCGATCTCCGCCGGTATCAGCGCCCTCTGGGGTCCGCTGCACGGTGGCGCCAACCAGTCGGTGCTGGAGATGCTCGAAGGCATCCAGGCCAACGGCGGCGACGTCGACTCCTTCATCCGCAAGGTGAAGAACAAGGAGGACGGCGTCCGGCTGATGGGCTTCGGCCACCGCGTCTACAAGAGCTTCGACCCCCGGGCGAAGATCATCAAGGCGGCGGCGCACGATGTCCTCTCGGCGCTCGGCAAGTCCGACGAGCTGCTCGACATCGCGCTCAAGCTGGAGGAGCACGCGCTCTCCGACGAGTACTTCGTCTCGCGCAACCTCTACCCGAACGTGGACTTCTACACGGGCCTGATCTACCGGGCCATGGGCTTCCCGACCGAGATGTTCACCGTGCTCTTCGCGATCGGCCGGCTGCCCGGCTGGATCGCCCAGTGGCACGAGATGATCAAGGAGCCGGGTTCGCGTATCGGCCGCCCGCGCCAGATCTACACCGGCGAGGTGCTGCGGGACTTCGTCCCGGTCGAGGCACGCTGACCGACTCGGGACCTACCTGAGACCGACTCGGTCCCGCCCCGGTCCCGACCTGGGACTGCCCCGGCGGCCGTCTGGCACTCGTCCGACGGCCGACTGGGGCTGCCTGCTGTCCGGCAGTTGTTCTGCTGCCCGGCAGTTGAACGACAGCCGCCGGCCCACATCAGCGGAAAGCGCCCCGCTGCCGATCCCCCCACGGGTCGGCAGACGGGGCGCTTCCCATATCCCCGGAGCGGATTCCCCCCACGGGATCCGGCCGGGTGTCTGCTGGGCCGCAGAACGCCGTGCACGCGGTCTGCCGGGGTACGTACGCACGGGAGGGCCGCTCAAAGCTCCCCGGGCACGTGCCCCGGCCAACGCTTGCCTGGGACGTCCCCCAAGACATCCCATGAACGTCCCCCAAGACGTTCTCGGCATTGCCAATCTAGACCCCCGAGGAGCCTGAATGGTTACCCCCAATATTCTGTGATCTAGGTCTCCTTGTGAAGGTCTTGTGACCCACTTGTAGTCGCGCGAAGGAGCGTGCGCAACGGCCACTGGTTACCCTAAATATGGACGAAATGGCTGCGGCGTATTCGGCGATCACGGGGCTGAGCAGGCCCGATGCCGTCGTCGGTGGTGTGGTGACGCTTTAGCCGAGCACTTCGGAAAAGATTTGGTCTCAATCGTGGCCGACGCGCGGAGCGCGGGGTTCGGGACGCTCAGGCGCGGCCGACGAGTTCGTAGCCGGCCTCGTCCACGGCCGCGCGCACGGCGTCCTCGTCGAGCGGGGCCTCGGAAACCACGGTCACCCGGCCGGTGGAGGCGACGGCCTTGACGGAGGTGACGCCCGGCAGCTCGGAGATCTCACCGGATACGGCGCCTTCGCAGTGACCACAGGTCATGCCGGTGACCTGGTATTCGGTGGTGACGCCGGCTGCCTTCGCGTCGGCCGCGCCGTCGTGGCAGGAACCGGTAGGAGAGCAGCAGGAGCCGGTCGCCTGAGAGGCCTCGGTCGCGGTCGCGGTCAGGGTCTGGATCTCGGGCCTTGTCTCGGCGGTCATGGCGTTCTCCTCTTCGAGGGGGTAATGCGTACGAGGTCATTGATGCGCCGGAGGGTCATGGGACTGCCGTGGCTCCCCAGCACGCCTCATACTATACCCCTAGGGGGTACCAGTTGGGAGCTCGGCTTCGCAGACGATCGGTTCCAGGTAGCGGAACATGACCTTCTTCAGCTCCGCGGCGTACGCCTGCCGTTCCGTGCCTTGGTGGGAGAGGATCTGGTCCAGTCCGGCTTTGAAGATCGAGAAGGTCATGGTCGCGATGCGGGTGAGTTCGGCGGGCGGGGTGTCGGGGAGGTAGCTCGCAAGTGCCTCCTCGATCCGCGAGAGCAGTCCCATGTGCAGGTTGGCGAACTCCTGGGCGATCCGGCCGGGAGTGTCGGGGCCGTGCATGAGGACGGCGAAGGCCGGGTTCTCCTCGTTGAAGGCGATCAGCGGATCGAGGACCGCGTCCAGCAGCTGGTCGAGCGGAAGGTGGAGGTTGGCGGCGGTGAGGCCGTGGGACTCGCGCCACCGGTCCATCAGCCGGTCGCCGAGCTCGACGGCGATGGCCTCCTTGTTCGGGAAGAACTGGTAGAGGGTGCCGGGGGAGACGCCGGCCTCGCGGGCGATGGCGTTGGTGCTGGCGGCGGTGTAGCCGGTGGCGCAGAAGACGTTCGCCGCGGCGTCGAGCAACTGGGCGATGCGTCGCTCTCCGCGGGCCTGCCGCCGCCGTGGGGGCGGCTTGGCGGCACTGCTTCCGGGCTTGCCGGTGGCCCCGGTCGGCTGCGGCTTCGTCGGCTCCGGCACGTGAAATCCCCAGCTTTCCTGGCGTGGTTGACAAACACGAGTGGTCGCTCGCATTCTTGGGTAATGCGAGTGACAGCTCGTGTTTGCCATTCTATGGCGATGGTCGACCCATGGCGCCTGTCGTGAATCGGGTGTATGGGCCACGGTGAAGGGGACACCGCACCATGTCCGAAGTCAACAGCCCGCCCGCGCTCGGGCGCTGGACCCGGCTCGTTACCGGACGGCCAGGCCTCTCGCTGCTGGCGGCCCTGGTCCTCACCGCGCTCGCCGTGTTCGCGGGCAGCGGGGTCGCCGACCGCATGGGGAGCGGCGGCTGGGACGACCCGGGCGCAGAGTCGAGCTACGCGACAGAGGCGCTGGAGCGGGAGTTCCCCGCCTCCCAGCCGAATCTGCTGCTGCTCGTGGACAGCGGGCGCGCAAGCGTGGACGCGCCGGCGGTCGCCGCCGAGGCGCGGCGGCTCAGCGAGCGGCTCGCCGCCGAGAAGGATGTCGTGGGCGTCGGCTCGTACTGGCAGACGCGCTCCCCCGCGCTGCGCGCCGAGGACGGGCGGCAGGCGCTCATCGCCGCCCGGATCGAGGGCGACGAGAAGGCCGCGGCCGAGGTGCTGAAGCGGATAGCGCCCGACTTCCGGGGGACGCACGGCCCGGTGGAGGTCTCATTGGGTGGCCCCCTCGCCGTGCAGGACGAGATGACGACCACCATCCAGGAGGACCTGCTGCGGGCAGAGCTGATCGCTCTGCCGGTGACGCTGGTGCTGCTGGTGATGATCTTCGGCAGCGCGGTCGCGGCACTGCTGCCGCTGGGCGTCGGCATCGTCGCCATCCTGGGCACGAACGCCATACTGCGCGCCATCACCGAGTTCACCGACGTCTCCGTCTTCGCGCAGAACCTCACCACGGCCCTGGGGCTCGGACTCGCCATCGACTACGCCCTGTTCATCGTGCGCAGATTCCGGGAGGAGCTGGACGCGGGGGCCGAGGTGCGCGAGGCGGTGGGCATCACCCTGCGGACCGCCGGCCGGACGGTGCTCTTCTCCGCGCTGACCGTGGCCGTGTCGCTGGCCGCGATGCTGGTCTTCCCCCAGTACTTCCTGCGCTCCTTCGCCTATGCCGGTATCGCGGTGGTGCTGCTGGCGGCGGCTGCCGCGCTGATCCTGCTGCCGGCCGCGCTGATGCTGCTGGGCCACCGGGTCAACGCGCTTGACCTGCGCCGCCTCTTCCGCCGCAGGCGGGGCAAGGGCGCGTCGTCCGACCGGGATGCGTCGTCGGGCCAGGGCGCGTCGCCCGACGGGAGCGCCGCACCGTCCGTGGAGGAGGCGGGTGCCGGATGGGCGCGGCTCGCCGACCTGGTGATGCGCAGGGCGCCGCTCTTCGCCTTCGGCACCGTCGCCGCGCTGGTGCTGCTCGGACTGCCCTTCCTGGGCGTGAAGTTCGGTACGCCCGACGACCGACAGCTGCCGTCGACCGCCGAGTCCCATGTGGTCCAGCAGCAGATACGGGACGGCTTCCCCGGAAGCCCGGACGGCGCCCTGGAGGTGTTCGCCGCCTCCACCGGGTCGGCGACGACTCCCGCGGCGTACGCCGACTACCGCGACCGCATCTCCGCCCTCCCAGGCGTGCTGCGGGTCGACGGACCGGTCACCTCGGGCGGCTCCGCCTACTTCACGGTGCAGCCCGAGGGCGAGGCCGTGGGGGAGGGAGCCCAGCGGCTGGTTCACGACCTGCGCGACATACCGGCCCCCTTCGATACTTCGGTGACGGGCAAGGCGGCCGTGCTGGAGGACTCCAAGTCCGCCATCGCGGACCAGCTGCCCCTGGCGCTGGGCATCATCGTCGTGGTGACCCTGCTGCTGGTCTTCCTGCTCACCGGCAGTGTGCTGATCCCGATCCAGGCGGTCGTGCTCAATGCCCTGAGCCTGACAGCGATGTTCGGCGCGGTGGTCTGGGTCTTCCAGGACGGCAATCTGTCCGGGCTGCTCGGCTTCACCCCCACGGGCGACATAGAGACGACCCTGCCCGTGCTGATGTTCTGCATCGCCTTCGGGCTCTCCATGGACTACGGCGTCTTCCTGCTCTCCCGGATCAAGGAGGAGTACGACCGCACCGGCGACCATGAGCACGCGGTCCGGTTCGGGCTCCGGCGCACCGGCGGGCTGATCACGGCGGCCGCGGTGATCCTCGCGGTGGTGATGGTGGGCATCGGCACCTCGCGGGTGACCAACACCAAGATGCTCGGACTCGGGATCGCGCTGGCTGTGCTGATGGACGCCATGGTGGTGCGCAGCCTGCTGGTGCCGTCGGTGATGAAGCTGATGGGCGCCTCGACCTGGTGGGCCCCCGGTCCGCTGCGCCGGTTCCACGAGCGGTTCGGGCTGAGCGAGGGAGAGATACCGCGGCCCGGACCGGATGCCGGGTCCGGGTCCGGGTCGGAAGAGGCATCCGTGCCACCCACGCGGGGCAAGGTCAGGACCTGACGCGCCGGCAATCGGGTCCAGAGGACTGAGCCCCGCACTGGAGGAGTGCGGGGCTCGGGGGAGCTCACAGGATCAGTCCCTGTGGCCTCTGTTCCTGGGACGGTTGGCCACCCAGATGCGGACCGTGTCCGCGTACCAGTAGGGCTTTCCGGCCTCCACATGGTCGGGCGGCGGAAGGAGGCCGTGCTTGCGGTACGAGCGGACGGTGTCCGGCTGTACGCGGATGTGCGCGGCGATCTCCTTGTAGGACCAGAGTTTCCTGTCCGTCATTCTGTGTGGCACCTCCCTGCGTGCGCGGCATCGTCGGCGCGGGGGGCCGGCGGTGGGGCTGCCGCGTGGGCATTGGCGATCACTGAGCCTGCGTTCGGTGAACGACGCCGAGTGAGCGGAGGGATGGTCTGTTGATCGCCTGTGACGGAAGATCCGCGTAATGGAGACATGCGTAACGAGAAGATCACAACACCGAAGGAGGTGGCGTGTGCGTCAGGCACCGCAAGAGCGCAGGAAACGGCGTGTGCGCCGGGCGATCGGGAAGGGTTTGTCCGGCGGGCAGGGGTACATGTCCTGCTCGACGATGGCGAAGAGCTCGACGCCGAGCGCCTGGGCCGCAGTCAGTACGGGCTCCAGCGCGGGAACCCCGGCCGGCGGCTCGCACATAACGCCGCGGCCCACAGCCGGCCCGAACGGCACCTCGTTCGCGACCACTTCGGCCAGGATCTCCGGGTCCACCTGCTTGAGGTGGAGGTAGCCGATCCGCTCCCCGTAGGTCTCGATCAGCTTGACGCTGTCGCCGCCGCAGTAGGCGTAGTGCCCGGTGTCCAGGCAGAGCGAGACCAGGTCGGAATCGGTGGCGTCGAGGAAACGGCTGACGTTCTCCTCGCTGTCGACATGGGTGTCGGCGTGCGGATGGACGACGAGTTTCAGCCCGTAGCGCTCGCGCACCTCGCGGCCCAGCCGCTCGGTCTGGACGGTCAGTTCACGCCACTGCGCCGGCGTGAGAGTGCGGTCCTCCAGCACCTGACCGGTCTTGTCGTCGCGCCAGAAGGAGGGGATGGCGACGAGATGTTCCGCGCCCATGGCCTGGGTGAGTGCCGCGATGTCCGAGACGTGGGCCCAGGTCTCGTCCCAGACCGCCGGCCCGTGGTGCAGCCCGGTGAAAACCGTTCCGGCCGAGACCTTCAGCCCGCGCCGGGCGGTCTCCTCGGTGAGGCGGGCGGCATCGCTCGGGAGGTAGCCGTACGGGCCGAGTTCGATCCACTCGTATCCGGCGGCGGCGACCTCGTCGAGGAAGCGCTGCCAGGGGACCTGCTGGGCATCGTCGGGGAACCACACCCCCCAGGAGTCAGGGGCCGAGCCGACCCGGATGCGGTTCAGGGTGGGGACGGAGGACGTCATGCGGAGCAGCTTTCAGGCCGTCGAAGAAAGGTGTCAAGTCTTCGTCCGAATGTCAGGACAAAATGTTGACAGGGCTCCGGGAGGAGCACTAGACCTGGGGTCTGCCGGCGTCGAATCGAAGGGACGCGTATGCCTGAGCCGTACGACGTGATCACGATGGGCCGGATCGGGGTGGACCTCTATCCGCTGCGTACGGGCGTCCCGCTGGCGCAGGTCGACACCTTCGGGAAGTTCCTCGGCGGCTCGGCCACGAACGTCGCGGTGGCGGCCGCCCGGCTGGGTCGGCGGACGGCGGTGATCACCCGCACCGGTCAGGACGCCTTCGGTGACTACGTCCACCAGGCGCTGGGGGAGTTCGGGGTGGACGACCGCTGGGTGACGCCGGTGGCCGCGTATCCCACCCCGGTCACGTTCTGTGAGATCTTCCCCCCGGACGACTTCCCGCTGTACTTCTACCGGCAGCCGAAAGCGCCCGACCTTGAGATCCATACGCGGGAGCTGGACCTGGACGCCATCCGTGAGACCCGGATGTTCTGGATGACCGGCACAGGGCTGTGCGAGGAGCCGAGCCGCAGTGCGACGCTGGCCGCGCTCGCCCACCGGGACCAGCCGGACCAGTCCGGCGTCACGGTCTTCGACCTCGACTGGCGGCCGATGTTCTGGGCGGACCCCGCCGAGGCCCGCCCGTACTACACCCAGGCCCTCGCACACGCCACCGTCGCCGTCGGCAACCTCGACGAGTGCGAGGTCGCCACCGGAGAGCGCGAGCCGTACGCCGCCGCCCGTGCGCTGCTCGCCGCCGGGGTCGAGCTCGCCGTCGTCAAGCAGGGCCCCAAGGGCGTCCTCGCCGTCCACCGGGACGGGACACAGGCCGAGGTCCCGCCCGTACCGGTCGAGGTGGTCAACGGCCTCGGCGCGGGCGACGCGTTCGGTGGGGCGCTCTGCCACGGTCTGCTTTCCGGCTGGGAGCTGGAGCGCGTCATGCGGTACGCCAATGCCGCCGGAGCCATCGTGGCCGCCCGGCTCGCCTGCTCCAGCGCGATGCCGTACGCCGCCGAGGTCGACCAGGTCCTCGCGGGCGGCCCGGTCCCGCCGTCCCCGGTCCCAGTCCCGGTCCCTCCGTCCGAAGCGCCCAGCGCCCCGTCCGGCTCACCCGCCTCCCCCGGAGCCGTGTCGTGAGCCGCGTCGACATCGGCGAGCTGGTCAGGATCCGCACCCGGCACCCCGAGGCCGTCGCCGAGGCCGCCGCCCGGCGCCACCGGCGGCCCCGGCTCATGGGTGAGAGCGGCCGGCTGATGATCGTCGCGGCTGACCACCCCGCCCGCGGCTCCCTCGCCGTAGGCACCCGCCGCCTCGCCATGGCCAACCGCCTCGACCTGCTGGAGCGGCTCTGCCTCGCCCTCTCCCGCCCCGGCGTCGACGGCGTCCTCGCCACCGCCGACATCCTCGACGACCTGCTCCTCCTCGGCGCCCTCGAGAACAAGGTCGTCATGGGCTCGATGAACCGCGGGGGCCTCGCGGGCGCCGCCTTCGAACTGGACGACCGGTTCACCGGCCACCGCGCCCAGGACCTGCACCGCCTGGGTTTCGACGCGGGCAAACTCCTGCTGCGCGTCGACTACCAGGACCCCGGCTCCCTCGACACCCTGCACGCCACCGCCCACGCCATCAACGAAATGGCCGAGCGTCAACTGCCCGTCTTCATCGAGCCGTTCATCTGTCACCGGATCGACGGCCACCTCAGAAACGATCTCAGTGCCGAAGCCGTCACCCGCTCGATCGCCATCGCCTCCGGCCTGGGCGGGACCTCCGCGTACAGCTGGCTGAAGGTCCCCGTGACCGAGGACCCCGACGACATGGCCGCCGTCATGGAGACCTCGACCCTCCCGGCCGTCATCCTCGGCGGCGAGATAGGGGACGACCAGCACGGCGCGTACGAGAAATGGCGCGGTGCGCTGCAACTGCCCACCGTGCAGGGCCTGGTAGTGGGACGCTCGCTGCTCTATCCGGTCGACGGGGATGTCGCCGGAGCGGTCGATACGGCCGTCGGACTGTTGTAGGGGGTACGGAAAAGGCATGAGCGACCACGACGACCAGAGGCATGTGCCGGAGCGACACGTACCGGCGGGCAGCGCGGCCGACGGACCGTACACGCTGCGCGTCGACCCCGAGCAAGCAGGCTGGGGCTACTCCAGCCTGCGCGTACTGGAGCTGGAGCCCGGCGGGTCACACTCCTTCGCGGCGGGCGACAGCGAGTGGATCGTGCTGCCGCTGACCGGCGGCTGCACGGTGCGTGTTCAAGGCGGGACCTTTGAACTGCGGGGCAGGAAAAGCGTATTCAAGGGCGTGACTGACTTCGCCTATGTACCGCGCGACGCCCACGCACAGATCGCCTCCGGTGCGGGAGGCCGCTTCGCCCTGGCAGGAGCGAAGTGCGAGCGACGACTCCCCGCCCGCTACGGCCCCGCGCCGGAGGTACCGGTCGAGCTGCGCGGCGCGGGCAACTGCTCGCGCCAGGTGAACAACTTCGCCGCGGCCGACACCTTCCCCTGCGACAAGCTCATCGCCGTCGAAGTGCTCACCCCCGGCGGCAACTGGTCCTCGTACCCACCGCACAAGCACGACGAGCACCGCCCCGGCACCGAGTCCGAGCTTGAGGAGATCTACTACTTCGAGATCGACGGCCCCGGCGGGCTGGGCTACCACCGGGTCTCCCCGTCGAAGCCCGGCGGTACGGACGTTCTCGCCGAGGTCCGTACGGGCGACGCCGTCCTCATCCCCGACGGCTGGCACGGCCCGTCCATCGCCGCCCCCGGCCGGGACATGTACTACCTCAACGTCATGGCGGGCCCTGGTGCGACCCGGGAGTGGCTGATCCGCGACCATCCCGACCACGGCTGGATCCGCGAGACCTGGCCGACGCAGCCAGTCGACCCCCGGCTGCCCCTGTACGAGGCCCCAGCAGGTGCCGGTACGGCAACCGTCGCCGCAGCCGAGAAGGAAACCCGATGAGCAGTACGCGCAGCCTCACCGTCGCCCAGGCGCTCGTCGCCTTCCTCGCCCGCCAGTACACCGAGCGCGACGGCCGCCGGCACCGCCTGATCAGCGCCACCTGGGGCATCTTCGGCCACGGCAATGTGGCGGGCCTCGGCCAGGCGCTCCTGGAGTGCGGCACCACCGAGCCGATGGGGGAAGGGCCTTCCGCCCCCCTCATGCCGTACATCCAGGGCCGCAGCGAACAGGCCATGGTCCACGCCGCCGTCGGCTACGCCCGCCAGTCCCGCCGCCTCTCCGCGCACGCCGTCACCACCTCCATCGGCCCCGGCGCGACCAACCTCGTCACCGGCGCCGCCCTCGCCACCATCAACCGGCTGCCCGTCCTGCTGCTTCCCGGCGACACGTTCGCGACCCGCCCCGCCGACCCCGTCCTCCAGCAGCTGGAAGTTCCGTACGCGGGCGATGTGTCCGTCAACGACGCCCTGCGCCCCGTATCGCGCTACTTCGACCGCGTCACCCGCCCCGAAGCGCTGATCCCGGCGGCCCTCCAGGCCATGCGCGTGCTCGCCGACCCCGCCGAGACGGGCGCGGTCACCCTGGCGCTCCCCCAGGATGTGCAGGTCGAGGCGTACGACTGGCCGGAGGACTTCTTCGCCGAGCGCGTCTGGCAGGTGGCCCGCCCGCGGCCCGATCTGGACGCCCTGGACGCGGCCCGCCGCGCGCTCAGCGCCGCCCGCCGCCCCCTGATCGTCGTCGGCGGCGGCGTCCACCACAGCGAGGCCGAAGAAGCGCTGCACGCCTTCGCCGACGCCACCGGCATCCCGGTCGCCTCCACCCAGGCGGGCAAGGGATCGCTGCCCCACGATCACCCCTGCGACGTCGGCGGCATCGGCCACACCGGCACCGCCACCGCCGATGAGCTGGCCCGTACGGCGGACCTGGTGATCGGGGTCGGCACCCGCTGGTCCGACTTCACCACCGCCTCCTCGACGCTCTTCCAGAACCCCGCCGTCCGTTTCCTCAACCTCAACATCACCTCCTTCGATGCCCACAAGATGGCCGGTATCTCCCTGATCGCGGACGCCCGCACCGCCCTCGGCGAACTCGCCGGCGCGCTGGGCCCCCGCTTCCGCGTCGAGCCCGCCTACGAGACGGAGTGCGCCGACGACAAGGAGCGCTGGGAGTACCGCGTCGACGCCGCGTTCGAGGCCGATGACCCCGATACGCACCCCACCCAGCCCCAGGTGCTCGGCGCGCTCGACGCGCTGGTCACCGGCGACGACATCCTGATCAACGCCGCGGGCTCGCTCCCCGGCGACCTCCACAAGCTGTGGCGGGCGCGCTCCGCCGACCAGTACCACGTCGAGTACGGCTACTCCTGCATGGGATACGAGATCCCGGCGGCCATCGGCGTCGCGATGGCCGCGCCGGGCCGACCGGTCTGGGCCCTCGTCGGCGATGGTACGTATCTGATGAATCCCACCGAAATCGTCACGGCCGTCCAGGAGAACATCCCCATCAAGGTCGTGATCCTCCAGAACCACGGATACGCCTCGATCGGCGGCCTGTCCGAGTCGGTGGGCGCGGAGCGCTTCGGCACCGCGTACCGCTACCGCGCCCCCGACCGTACGTACACCGGCGCCCCGCTCCCCGTCGACCTCGCCGCCAACGCCGCCTCCCTCGGCATGCGCGTGATCCGCGCCAAGACGGTGCGTGACCTGCACGAAGCGCTCGCCGTGGCGCGTGAAGCGGACGTGCCCACCTGCGTCTATGTCGAGACCCAAACGGCGGATACTGTGTCGGGCGCACCCCCGGCACAGGCGTGGTGGGATGTGCCCGTGGCCGAGACCGCGACCCGCCCGTCGGCGATCAAGGCCCGGAAGGAATACGACCGGCAAGCCGCAGCCCGACGCCGCCATCTGTAAGGCTCTGTAGCTCTGGCTCTGTAGTTTTGTAGTAGCCCGAAGGAGCACGAAATGAAGACCGTCAACCACTGGATCGGTGGCAAGACCGTCGAGGGCGCGTCGGGCAACTGGGGCCCGGTCACCGACCCCGCGACCGGCGCCGTCACCACTCAGGTCGCGCTGGCGTCGGCGGCGGAGGTCGACGCCGCGGTCGCGGCGGCCCGCGAGGCCTACGCGACCTGGGGCACGTCCTCGCTCGCGCAGCGCACCGGCATTCTCTTCCGCTACCGCGCGCTCCTCGACGCGCACCGCGACGACATCGCCGCGCTGATCACCGCCGAGCACGGCAAGGTCCACTCCGACGCGCTCGGCGAGGTCGCCCGCGGCCTGGAGATCGTAGAGCTGGCCTGCGGCATCACCACCCAGCTCAAGGGTGAGCTGTCCACCCAGGTCTCCAACCGGGTCGACGTCTCCTCGATCCGCCAGCCCGTCGGCGTCGTCGCGGGCATCACGCCGTTCAACTTCCCGGCGATGGTGCCGATGTGGATGTTCCCGCTGGCGATCGCCTGCGGGAACACGTTCGTGCTGAAGCCGAGCGAGAAGGACCCGTCCGCCTCCAACCTCCTCGCGGAGCTGGCCGCGGAGGCCGGGCTGCCCGACGGCGTACTGAACGTGGTCCACGGCGACAAGGTCGCGGTGGACGCGCTGCTGGCCCACCCGGATGTCGCCGCGGTCTCCTTCGTCGGCTCCACGCCGATCGCCCGCTACATCCACACCACCGCCTCCGCCAACCACAAGCGCGTCCAGGCGCTCGGCGGCGCGAAGAACCACATGCTGGTCCTCCCGGACGCGGACCTGGACGCGGCGGCGGACGCGGCGGTCTCGGCGGCGTACGGCTCGGCGGGCGAGCGCTGCATGGCCATCTCCGCGGTCGTCGCGGTCAGCTCCATCGCCGACGAACTGGTCCAGAAGATCCGCGAGCGCGCCGAGAAGATCACGATCGGCCCGGGCAACGACCCGGCGTCCGAGATGGGCCCGCTGATCACCAAAGCCCACCGCGACAAGGTCGCCTCGTACGTCACGGGCGCGGCGGCCCAGGGCGCGGAGGTCGTCCTGGACGGCACGGGCCACACGGTCGACGGCTTCGAGGACGGCCACTGGATCGGCCTGTCCCTCCTCGACCGCGTCTCACCGGACTCCGACGCCTACCGGGACGAGATCTTCGGCCCGGTGCTGTGCGTGCTGCGCACGGAGACGTACGAGGACGGCGTCGCCCTGATCAACGCGTCGCCCTACGGCAACGGCACCGCGATCTTCACCCGCGACGGCGGCGCGGCGCGCCGCTTCCAGCTGGAGGTCGAGGCGGGCATGGTCGGCGTGAACGTCCCGATCCCGGTCCCGGTGGGCTACCACTCCTTCGGCGGCTGGAAGGACTCGCTCTTCGGCGACCACCACATCTACGGCAACGACGGGGTGCACTTCTACACCCGCGGCAAGGTGGTCACGACACGCTGGCCGGACCCGGCGGAAACCCCGGCGGGCGTGGACCTGGGCTTCCCCCGCAACCACTGACGGCTGTCGGCCTGCGGCCCGTACGGGCCGCAGGCCAGGTAGTCGCGGGTAATTGGCTGGCACGGCCAGGGAGCTCGGCCGCACCCTGTTCCCATGCAGGAACCTTCGCGCCGCATCCGGGCGCTCCACACCGACTCCACCGTCACCGTCTACCAGGCGTACGCACCGGCCATCGGCCGGCCCGCCGCCCAGCACGGGACCTTTCCCGTCGCCTGGAAGCGGGACCGTATGACGTGGATCAAGCCCTCGTTCCTGTGGATGATGTACCGCTGCGGCTGGGGATCGAAGGCGGATCAGGAGACTGTCCTGGCCGTCGAGATCACCCGCGAGGGCTTCGACTGGGCGCTGCGGCACGCCTGTCTCTCGCACTACGACAGCGATCTGCACGCCGATCACGACGCGTGGAAGCGGGAGTTGAGGCGCGCTCCCGCCCGGGTCCAGTGGGACCCCGAGCGCGATCTGCGCCTCAACCCGCTTCCGTACCGCTCACTCCAGCTGGGCCTGGCGGGCGAGGCCTCGCGCCGGTACGCCGACGAGTGGACGGTCTCGATCACCGATGTGACCCCGCTGGCGCACGAGATCCATGACCTCGTACGGGACGGTGAACTGGACGCCGCGGGCAAGCTGCTGCCCGCGGAACGCCCATATCTTTTCTAGCGGCCTAGAACAGCGAGTACAGCAGCTTGTTCGGGGAACCGGTCCCGGGATTCAGGACCTTGCCGTTGGTCGCGTTGTTCACCAGAGCGTCCCGGACCTGCGCCGGGGTCGCCGTGGCGTTCGTCGCCAGGTAGAGCGCCGCGACGCCCGCCGTGTGCGGGGTGGCCATGGACGTGCCCGAGATCGTGTTCGTCGCCGTGTCGTTGGTCCGCCACGCCGATGTGATGCTCACGCCCGGCGCGAACAGGTCCAGGCACGTCCCGAAGTTGGAGAACGACGCCCGCCGGTCCGTGTTGTCCGTCGCGCCGACCGTGATCGCCTCGGGGACCCGCGCCGGGGAGTAGTTGCACGCGTTCTGCGGCGTGCCGAGGGCGTTGCCGTTGCCCGCGGCGACCGCGTAACTGACGCCCGAGGCGATGGACCTCTTCACCGCGTTGTCCAGCGAGGTGTTCGCCCCGCCGCCCAGGCTCATGTTCGCCACGGCAGGCTTCACCGCGTTGGCGGTCACCCAGTCGACGCCCGCGATGACCCCGGCCGTCGTGCCGGACCCCTGGCAGTTCAGGACCCGTACGGCGACGAGCTTGACCGCCTTGGCGACGCCGTACGTCTTGCCGCCGACCGTGCCCGCGACATGGGTGCCGTGACCCTGGCAGTCCTGGCCGTTCTGGCCGCCGCCCACCGTGTCCGTGCCCACGCTCGCGCGGCCACCGAACTCGCTGTGGGTGGTGCGGATTCCGGTGTCGATGATGTACGCGCTGACCGTCGCCGCGTCGGTGTTGTACGTGTACGTCGTCGACAGCGGCAGATCCCGCTGGTCGACGCGGTCGATGCCCCAGGTCGCGTTGGTCTGGGTGGCACTGAGGCTGACCTTGGTGTCCTGCTCCACGTACGCCACGCGCGCGTCGGCGGCCAGACGCGCCGCCTTCGCCTTGGACATCGTCGCGGAGAAGCCCTTGAGGGCGCTGCGGTAGGTGTGCCGGGCCGTGACGCCCAGCTCGGAGGCGCTGGTCGTGCCGTCCTTCAGGACGACGATCCAGCTGTTCTGTACGGCGGTTGCAGTGGGGGCGAGACGTAGATCGCCGGTGGGGGCGCTGTGCGCTGTGGGGGTGGCGGCGAACTGGAGACCGGCCGCGAGGGCGACTACGGGTATCAGTGCCCCTAAGCGGCGGGGGGTGGCTCTCATCTCGTGCACCTTGACCTTTCGTTGACCGGATTACGGACACGTACGGTCGTGCATGGCGCGCCTGACGCGGTGAAGCGGTGGCGTGTGACGTGTGATGCGAGTGGAGGCCACCATGTATCGCATGACAGACGACGACCAGTTGGTGAATACCCATCAGGCCGCGCCCTGGAACGGCTACGAGGGCAGGCACTGGCCGCGTTCGCGAACCGGCGGCGTACGGCTCACCGCCCGCCTCTGGCTGGTGACCGCCACCTGGTCCGGCCCTACGAATCCGGCGTCGTAGTCGCCGTCGTAGCCGCCGTCACCGTCGCCGCGGCCGTCACCGGGAACTCCCAGGTCAGCATGCGGAACACCCCGTCCTCCTGCGCCCCCGCCGACCGGTACGTCGCCAGCGCCGCGTCGTTGTCCGTGTCCACGCCGACCCACATGTCGTAGCAGCCCCGCTCCAGCGCCGCCTCGCGCAGTGCCTCCGTCAGCGCCCGCCCGATGCCGCGCCTGCGGTACGCCTCGTCCACCGACAGCTCGTACAGGCACAGCTCCGTGCCCTTGTCGGGGTGGAGCATCTCGATGCCCGAGACCATCCCGACAGGGCCGCCGTCGACGTACGCGATCAGCATCAGATGTCCCGGCGCGGCAAGGAAACGCTCGGCCCACTCCGGCCGCGCAGGGCCGTCGTAGAGGTGCTCGGCGGCGGTGAGTTCGGTCACGGTCGTCGCGCGCCGGATTTCCATTCGAGCCCCTCCCACAGCGGTGCATACCGCGTCTGGTGTACGCAGACCCTACTGCGTACTACCTGCGGAGGCTCGTGAGTTCCGCCTGGCGGCAGCCGAGAGGGCACAGCTCATCCGCTTAGGGTTTCACGTATGCAGATCCGACTTCCCCGGCCGCGCGGCCGATGGCTCACAGGCGTCGCCGCCTTTGCCGTCCTCGCCGGCGCGGGCACCTGGACCGCGGTCGCTGACGACAGCGCACCGACTGTGCACCGCGAGGACCGGGTGCAGGAGCTGCCCGGGGCGAAGATCGACACCTCGTACTTCACGACGGGCAGCAAGGAAAAACGGCGGCCCGCCGTCCTCCTCGGGCACGGCTTCGGCGGCAGCAAGAACGATGTACGCGCGCAGGCCGAGAAGCTGGCCCGCGACGGGTACGCCGTGCTGACCTGGTCCGCCCGCGGTTTCGGCGAGTCGACCGGGAAGATCGGGCTCAATGACCCGGACTATGAGGTCAAGGACGTCACGCGGCTGATCGACTGGCTGGCGAAGCGGCCCGAGGTGCGGCTGGACGCGGACGGCGACCCGCGCGTCGGGGTCACCGGCGCGTCCTACGGCGGGGCGGTCTCGCTCCTCGCCGCCGGATACGACAAGCGGGTCGACGCGATCGCGCCGGCGATCACGTACTGGAACATCGCCGACGCGCTCTTCCCGAACGATGTCTTCAAGAAGCTCTGGGCAGGGATCTTCTTCTCCACCGGCTCGACGACTTCGGTGGGGGGCGAGGGCACCGGCCAGGAGGCCACTCCCACGACCCCGACTCCGACCGCGACCCCGGCCGCGCCGACCGGCTGCGGTCGTTTCCAGCCCGTGCTCTGCACTATGTACGAGCGGGTCGCCGTCACCGGAAAGCCCGACGCCGCCGCCCGTGCGCTCCTCGAAGCCCGCAGCCCCTCCGCCTTCGGCGACCGCATCAAGGTGCCCACGCTCATCGTGCAGGGCCAGTCGGACTCGCTCTTCCCGCTCGACCAGGCCGACGCCATGGCGAAGCAGATCAGCGCCAATGGCGCGCCCGTCTCGGTCGACTGGATCGCGGGCGGCCACGACGGCGGGGACCGGGAGACCGCCCGCGTCGAGGGCCGGATCAGCGACTGGTTCAACCGGTATCTGAAGGAGGACAAGGGCACGGACACCGGGCCCGCGTTCCGTGTCAGCCGTACCGGAGGCGTCGACTCCACCGACGGGCAGGCGCTGCTGCGCGGCGCGACCGGCGACCGCTACACCGGGCTGGCGAGCGGCGCACAGCCGATCCCCCTGAGCGGCCGCAAGCAGACCTTCGCCAACCCGGCCGGCGCCAACCCGCCCGCCATCTCCGCCGTCCCCGGCCTCAGCGGCGGGCTCTCCCAGCTCTCCTCCCTCGGCGTCGGACTCTCCCTCGACTTTCCCGGCCAGTACGCGCGCTTCGAGTCGGCCCCGCTCGACCGTTCGCTGCGGATCACCGGCTCCCCGACCGTCAAACTCCGGGTGACCTCGGACAGCGGCGAGGCGGTCCTGTTCGGGAAGGTGTACGACGTCGGGCCCGACGGCCGCCAGCAGGTGCTGCCCTCCCAGCTCGTCGCCCCGGTCCGGGTCGAGGGCGCCAAGCAGGGCAAGGACGTGGAGCTGACCCTGCCTGCCGTGGACCACGAGGTGGACGCCGGGCACCGGCTGCGGCTGGTGCTCTCCGCGACCGACCTCGCCTACGCGTCTCCGGCCGCCCCCGCCGCGTACACCGTCGAACTCCTCTCCACCGGAAACGGCGCCGGCACGCTGACCGTGCCCACCGCGCCCGCCGTGAAGACCCAGGCCGCGGGACTGCCCTGGTGGACCTGGGCACTCCCGGCCGGGGGCGCGCTGCTGGCGGCGGCCCTGCTGCTCACCGCGCGCCGCCGGGTGGCCGCTCCTCCGGCCGACCCCGAGCTCGCCGACGTACCCCTGCAGATCACCGGCCTGACCAAGCGGTACGCCAAGTCCGCCGACCGGTACGCCGTACGGGACCTGTCCTTCCGCGTCGAGAAGGGCCAGGTGCTCGGCCTTCTCGGCCCCAACGGCGCGGGCAAGACCACCACCCTGCGCATGCTGATGGGACTCATCCGGCCCGACGACGGCGAGATCCGCGTCTTCGGCCACGCCATCCGGCCCGGCGCACCGGTCCTCTCCCGGGTCGGCGCGTTCGTTGAGGGCGCGGGCTTCCTCCCGCACCTGTCGGGACGCGAGAACCTGGAGCTGTACTGGGCCGCCACCGGCCGCCCCGCGACTGACGCGCAGCTCGAAGAGGCCCTGGAGATCGCCGGACTCGGCGACGCCCTCTCCCGAGCCGTACGCACCTACTCGCAGGGCATGCGGCAGCGTCTCGCCATCGCGCAGGCCATGCTCGGCATGCCGGATCTGCTCATCCTGGACGAGCCGACGAACGGACTCGACCCGCCGCAGATCCGCGAGATGCGAGACGTGATGATCCGGTACGCGGCCGGCGGCCGGACCGTCATCGTCTCCAGCCACCTCCTCTCGGAGGTCGAGCAGACCTGCACCCACCTGGTGGTCATGGACCGCGGACAGCTGAAGCAGGCAGGACTGGTCGCGGAGATCACCGGCGAGAGCGACACGCTCCTCGTCACCACCGCCGAGGAGGTGCCGGAGCCGCTGATCGAGAAGATCGCCGCGCTACCGGGCATCGGCGCCGCGTCCCGTACGGACGAGGGCCTGCTCGTACAGCTCGACGGGTCCACCGCCACCGAGATGATCGCCGAACTCGTCCGCCTGGACGTGCCGTTGACGGGCGTCGGTCCGCACAGACGCCTGGAGGATGCCTTCCTCACCCTGATCGGAGGATCCGCATGAGCACGCTGATGGAAACGGAATCGGCCCCGGGCTACCGGGCACGGCACACCCTGCCGTTGCGTGTCGAAGCGGTACGTCAGCTGAAGCGCAGGCGGACGCTGGTGATGGCCGGGATACTGGCGGCGCTGCCTCTCGTACTGGTCATCGCCTTCGCGATCGGCGGCACCCCGGACGGCGGCGACAACGGCGGCGGCCGGGTGAACCTGATGGACACGGCCACCGCGTCGGGCGCCAACTTCGCCGCCACCTGTCTGTTCGCCTCGGCGGGCTTCCTGCTGGTGGTGCCGGTGGCGCTGTTCTGCGGGGACACGGTGGCCTCGGAGGCGAGCTGGTCGTCCCTGCGCTATCTGCTGGCGGCCCCTGTCCCGCGCTCCCGGCTGCTGTGGTCCAAGCTGGCGGTGGCGCTCGGCTTCAGCGCGGCGGCGATGGTGCTGCTGCCGCTGGTCGCCCTGGCGGTGGGCACGACGGCGTACGGCTGGGGCCCGCTGGAACTGCCCACGGGCGGCTCCCTGGCCTCCGCCGAGACGCTGCCGCGTCTGGCGCTCGTCGTGGGATTCATCTTCCTCTCCCAACTGGTCACGGCGGGACTGGCATTCTGGCTCTCCACCAAGACGGACGCGCCGCTGGGCGCGGTCGGCGGCGCGGTCGGCCTGACGATCGTGGGCAACGTGCTGGACGCGGTCACGGCGCTCGGCTCGTGGCGGGAGGTGCTGCCCGCGCACTGGCAGTTCGCGTGGATCGATGCGCTGCAGCCACAGCTGGAGTGGACCGGCATGGTGAAGGGCGCGGCGGTCTCGGTGACGTACGCCCTGGTGCTGTTCGCGCTCGCGTTCCGCAACTTCTCCCGCAAGGACATCGTGTCCTAGAAGTTGGCCCACCTACCCCGCTACACCCACCCCCGACGAGCCGCTTCCGCTCCCGCCCGGAAGCGGCTCGTCGTGCCGAGGGCGGTGAGCAGCTCACCGACGCGCCGGCTGTAGGTACGCCCCGACATGCCGAGCCTGGTCGAGGCCGCTTCGTCCGTGAGCCCGGCCAGCAGGGCCTGAAGGACCGGCCGGAGATGAACGGGTAAGGCACCGGGTATGACGGGCGCGGTGAGGTCTTCGCCGGTACCCCACCAGCACCGGTGCGCGCGGACCAGCGCCCGGACGATGACGGGGTTACGGATCAGCAGCACGCCGTTGTGGTGCAGATCGAGGTCGATCGGCACCGCCGCGACCGTACGGTCGGCGATGACCATCTTGAACGGAATCGAGTCCGTCACCCGCGCCGCGCCGGGCAGCAGCCAGGGCGCCGAGAGATGCGTCAGCCCCTGCCGGGGAGCGATCCGCCGTACGGTCGGAGTCTGCTCGGCGGCCGTACGCACGCAGGAGCCGGCGAATTCCAGGAACGGCTCCGGAATGCCGTGCCCGAGAGCGCCGCCGGGATCGTCAAAGCTGAGGAGCTCACGCCGGGCAGAGCGAACGAGCCGGGTGAGGGTGGCCCGCACCTGCGCCGCACCCTCGACAGGCTGCCCTGTCGCCTCCAGCAGCACCGGCGGGGAATCCTGCTCCCGAGGAGCCGCCCGGGCATGCGCGTGCGTAACCGCTCGTGAAACGTCCAGAGGCAGAATCACCCCTACCACGGCAGATCACCCCCGTAGATCCGCGCGACTCCGTCCCCCCGGAGCCGTACACCACCCCATGTACCCACATGGCTTCATATGGCGACAAGAGTTTGATCTGAGAGTGGCGAGTCCTTGCCAGCGGCGCTGCGGTTACGTTTGGGCTGCCGCGCAGCTACCGCTCATCGCCGCTCGCGGCGGGCGGCGCGTAGATCACAAACGTGCCCTTGTGCGGCAGGGTCGCCACCAACCCGCGCTCCCGGAGTTCACGCAGCGCCCGACGTGCCGTGCCGATGCTCACGCTGTAGATCTCCGTCATTGCCCGCTCGCCGGGCAGCGCCGCACCGGTCGGCAGCTTGCCCGACTCGAAAATCGCCTCGCGGTCGACCCAGGCACCATCGATCGTGAAGCCCAACTCCAGCCGCAGCGGCACGATGTCTGACCGCCACCGCTCCACCCACTCGTCGAGCAAGCCTTCTTGGACGGTAAAGGTGCGCAGTTGTGTCGTCCTGGGCATGGGGAGTCCCTCCTGAGTGCCGCTTCGCCGCCGACCGAAGCGTAAGCGGCAGTCATCAGCGATCTTGGTGAGCTTCGACCCCCTGGGCCAGCGTCACGGACACTGCCGCCAGCGCGGCCACCGCCAGGCCCGTGCCAAGCACCGGAATGCCGGTGAAGGTGAGGGCGAGGACCACCGCTGCGGTGCCCGGCATCAGCAGCGCGTGTGCGGCCAGGGCGTGGTGCGGGCGGATGTGCAGCAGATAGAGGACCAGCAGGAAGACCGCCACTGGCACTGTCACCGCCGCGCCCGCGGCGGTGCGGGAGATCTCTGTGTGGTGCGTGGCGTGGTCGACGTTCACCGCCAGGCCCGCGCCGACCGCTGCCGCCGAGCCGAAGATCAGGTAGTGGCCGTAACCCCAGGGGAACGCTGCCCGGTTGGAGGTCAGAAAGCGGGCGGCGGGCTTGGCGAAGTAGAGCCACCACAGCGACAGGACAATGAGCAGGCCGCCCGCCGCCACGGCGTAGAGGCCGGCGGTCGCCTCCCGCGCGTCCAGAGCCTGCTGTACGGCCGTGGTCGCCGCCAGCACCGACTCGCCCAGGACGATCAGGGTGAACAGCCCGAACCGTTCGGCGATGTGATGCGGATGCCAGGCCGTCCCCCCGGCGGTCTCGGCCCAGACCGGGACGGCGGTGTCGCAGAGCGCCAGAAGTGCGAAGACCGGCATTCGCATGTCGGCCGGCAGGAAGAGCCAGCCGATCCAGGCACACTGGATGACGGCGATTCTGACGGCGTAACGCACCGTCGTCGCCCTGCTTTCCGGGTGGGCCCGGGCCGCCCGCAGCCACTGCGAGATCAGGGCCAGGCGCATGATGGTGTAGCCGACGACGGGCATGGTGAAGTCATGGTGCTCGAAGGCGCGCGGCACGCCGGAAGCGAGGACGAGGATCCCGGCGATCTGGACGAAGGTGGCCAGCCGGTACGGCACGTCGTCGATGTCGTACGCCGACGCGAACCAGGTGAAGCCCATCCAGGCCCACCAGATGGCGAAGAACACGGCGAAGTAGCTGAGGATCGCCGTCGAGGCGTGGTCCTCGCTCACCGCATGGTGGAGCTGCGCGGCCACCTGGGCGACGGCGACGACGAAGCACAGGTCGAACAGCAGCTCAAGCGGGGTGGCCCCGCGGTGCGGCTCGGCGGGATCGCGCGCCGTTATCGGGCGGACCCACAGTCGGAAGGGGCGGGCTCGTTCGCTCACGCTTCATTCTGCGGTACGGCGGTGCCTGTGGGGCAGAAGCGGGCCCGGTTACGTGGCCGGTCACGTAACCGGTGTCAGGTGTACGGGCAGCGTGCGGTGGCCATTGGCGATGAGGCTGGCGGCCGGTTCGAGGGAATCGGCAGGGACCGCGAGGCGGAGGTCCGGGAAGCGCTTGAAGAGGGCGGGAAGCGCGGCGGCGGCCTCGGCGCGGGCCAGTGGGGCGCCGAGGCAGAAGTGGACGCCGTAGCCGAAGGCCAGGTGCTGCTTGTCCGTACGGATGAGGTCGAACCGGTCCGCCGTGTCGCCGTGCAGGGCGGGGTGGCGGCCGGCCGCGGCGTACGAAGCGAGGATCGCCTCGCCCTTGCGGATCACGACGCCGCCGTCGGGGAGGGCGATGTCCTCGACGGCGTAGCGCAGGGGCAGGTGGGCGACCGGGGCTTCGTAGCGCAGGGACTCCTCGATGACGTCGTTCCAGGTCGCCCGGCCCTCGCGCAGGTGGGCGAGCTGGTCGGGGTGGGTGAGCAGGGCCGTGACGGCCTGGTCCAGGAGGTTGACCGTGGTCTCGTAACCGGCGCTGACGACCAGCAGGAGGGTGTCCAGGACTTCCTGCTCGGCGAGAGCGGATCCGTCGCCTTCCTCGCTGTCGTCGCGGGCGGCGATCAGGGCGGAGGTCATGTCGTTGCCGGGCCGGTCCCGTTTGGCCGCGACGAGTTCGCTCATGATGCCGTACAGCGCCTCGTTGTTGGCCATGGCCTGTTCGACGGTCAGGGTGGTGTCGAAAACTCCGTCGACCATGGTGCGGAAGCTCGGTACGGCGTGGGCGGGCAGGCCCATGAGTTCGCCGATGACCTGGATGGGCAGAGGGTAGGCGAAGTGCTCGCGCAGGTCGATGACTTCGCCTGGCGGAGTGGCCGCCAGATTGTCCAGCAGGGCCTGGGTGAGCTGCTCGATACGCGGGACCATCGCCGAGGTGCGGCGCGCGGTGAACGCGGAGCTGATCAGGCGGCGCAGCCGCCGGTGGTCTGTGCCGTAGGCGGTGAACATATTGGTGACGCTGGCCCACAGGGCCAGGGGCCAGGTGCCGGTGATCTCGCCATTGATGAATCGCGGCCAGTGCCGTCTGGCGTCCTTGGAGACGCGCGGGTCGGTCAGGAGTCGGGTCAGCAGGGCGGGGTCGCTCACCGACCAGGCCTGTACGCCGAGTATGTCTACGAGGGTGGCCGGGCCGCCGGTATGTAGTTCGGCTTCTTCGGCGCGACGGTTACGGCCAGTGGGGTCCAGTACGAGAGGTAAGGGCCTGTCCATGTCCATGCGAGGTCTCCTCAGTTCAACGAGGCCGACGACGTACGCTAACGATGTGCCGTGCCCGGCCGCCAGAGCGCGATGGCGGACGTGGCCTAAGACTGGCCTAAGACCAGTCGGCGGGAGCGTTCAGTACCGCTTCCCCGAGGCCCAGCTGCTGCCGCAGTACGGCACGTCCTCTGTCCGTCACGGCGATCACGCGGGTCGTGCCCTTGCGGGTGACCCAGCCGTCGTCGAGGGCGTGCTGGAAGAGCGCGGCGCCCACGGCGCCCGCCAGGTGCGCGCGCCGTTCCGTCCAGTCGAGGCAGCTGCGGATATGAGCGCGTCTGGAGCCGCGGGGACGGTGGTCGTCAATGCCCAGCTCGCGCAGCCAGGTCTTGCCCCCATCCGTGAGCGCAGGCCCGTAGTCCCAGGTCAGCAGGGTCCGCTCGGTCATCGCGTCGGTGATCGCGACGGCGACGGTGCCCGCCAGGTGGTCGTAGCAGGTCCGGGCGTGCGCCAGGGCGCGGCGGCGGTGGGCGTCGGACAGTGATCGGATCGGGACGGTCTGCAGAGGAGCGTGCGAGGCCAGGCATTCGATCATCTCCGCGGTGGCGGGTCCTGAGAGGCGTACATAGCGGTGCCGTCCCTGCCGCTCCTCCGTCAGCAGTCCGCCCCCGACCAGTTTATGAAGATGGCCGGTGGCCGTTGAGGGCGCGACCCCGGCATGCCGGGCCAGCTCGGTCGCTGTCCAGGCGCGTCCGTCGAGCAGGGCCAGGCACATCGCCGCCCGGGTGCGGTCGGCCAGCAGAGCTGCCAGCGAGGCGAGGTCGGGGCCGGTGACGCTGCCCACCGTCATGCTTGGAGGCTGAGGCTGAGGCTGAGGCTGAGGCTGGCTCATACATCCATTCTGGGCGGTCGACACTTCGGCGGTCACCGAAGTGCCGGCGCTCTAGCGTCCTGCGACAAGCGCCACGATTCCGACCGTCACCACAGTCATTTCCCCGGGCATTCTGTACTTCGGGACCGCCGTCGCCCTCCTCACCACCGAGAACCTGGACGGCACGGCCAACCTCGCCCCCATCTCCTCGCTCTGGGCGCTCGGCCACACCGTCGCCAATCTCGCGGACCGCCCGGAACTCGGCCACGGTTTCCGCTCGGAGACCGCGGGCTCACACCCGTAGATGCCCCGTCGCAGTCGCCCCGTCGTCGCGCTGTTGCCGCATCGAGACTCATCCGCAACTCCTTCGGCCGGTCCTGCCCGCCCTCGCGAACGTCACAGTGACAAGTGCTGACGATCCAGGGGGACAGGGGACAGGGGACAGATGAAACTCCGGACAACGACGTACAGGGGAGCGCTGGCCGCGCTGCTGGCCGGTGGTGTGCTCCTTACCGCCGGTTGCAGCGGCGCCGGTACGGCCGACAGTGCCACCTCCGGCGAAGGAAAACCGAAGCCCGGGCTGGTAGCGCCGGACGGGGGTGGCGGAGCGCCGGCGGAGCGGGCGGACGGTGCCGAGGAGCGGGCGGACGGTGCGAAGGAGGGGGAGCAGGAAAGTGATGAGGACCAGGGCTTCAGGGCGCCCGCCGACTATCTGTCGACCTTCGCGCTGGACGTGGACACCGCCTCGTACGGCTACGCCCGTCGCACCCTCTCCGACGGAAAACAGCCCGAGCCGAGCGACATCCGGCCCGAGGAGTTCATCAACAGCTTCCGGCAGGACTACCCGAGGCCCAAGGGCGACGGCTTCTCGGTGACCGTCGACGGAGCCCGCCCCCGCGCCGACAGCAGCAGTGGCGACGACTGGTCTCTCGTACGCGTCGGACTGTCCACCCGGCCCTCCGACCGCACCGGCGAACGGCCCCCCGCCGCCCTCACCTTCGTCATCGACATCTCCGGCTCCATGGCCGAACCCGGCCGGCTCGACCTCGTCAAGGAGTCGCTGGGCATCCTCACCGACGAGCTGCGCGACAACGACTCGATCGCCATCGTCACCTTCAGCGACGAGGCCGAGACCCGCCTCCCGATGACCAAGCTCGACAGCGAAGGCGACCGCGACCGGGTGCACTCGGTGATCAACGACCTGGAGCCGACCGACTCCACCAATGTCGAGGCGGGCGTACGGACCGGTTACGAGGAGGCCGTCGACGGGCGCAGGCGCGGTGCCACCAACCGGGTCGTGCTCCTCTCCGACGCCCTCGCCAACACCGGCGAGACCGAGGCCGACGCGATCCTCGACACGATTGACGACGCCCGCCGCGAGTACGGCATCACCCTCTTCGGCGTCGGCGTCGGCAGCGAGTACGGCGACGCGCTCATGGAGCGGCTCGCCGACAAGGGCGACGGGCACACCACCTATGTGTCCACCAGCGAGCAGGCCAGGAAGGTCTTCGTCGACCAGCTGCCCGCCAATATCGAGCTGCGCGCCCGCGACGCCAAGGCGCAGGTCGCCTTCGACCAGCAGACCGTCCGTCAGTTCCGGCTCCTCGGATACGAGAACCGCGCCGTCGCCGACGAGGACTTCCGCGACGACGGGGTGGACGGCGGCGAGGTGGGCCCCGGCCATACGGTGACGGCGCTGTATGCCGTACGACTCCGGGAGGGCGCGAGCGGCCATCTCGCCACCGCCACCGTGCGCTGGCTCGATCCGAAGACGCGCGCACCGCATGAGAAGACCGGCTCGATCGAGACGGACGCCGTCGACGGCGCGCTCTGGGACGGCTCCTCCAAGCGGCTCCAAGTCACCGCCGTGGCGGCGTACTTCGCCGAATCACTGCGGGGCAGCTCGATGCCCGGAGCGCCGGGGCTCAGTGAGCTCGCCTCGCGGGCCCGCAAGCTCGCCGCCGCGACCGAGGACAGCGCGGTGCGTCAGCTCGCCGATGCCATTGGGCAGGCCCAGCGCATGGAGGGGTGAGAAGCAGGTGGCGCGGCGCGGCGACTGATCAGCCGAAAGGTCGCTGCGCCGGCCTGCCGCCGCGCCATGATGTGCGCCATGGCCACCCTTCTCCTCGCCCTCGCCATCATCTCCACAGGCCTCTACGCGGGCTTCATGCTGATCTTCCTCACCGGCATCATGCCCGGTCTCGCCCGGCTGCCGGACGAGCAGTTCGTGCCCGTCATGAGCCGTCTCAACGAGACCGTGCCGCGTGGCGTCTTCCTGGTGGTTTTCGCGGGGATCGTCGTGTTCCCGGGCGCTGCCCTCGCCATCCCTGTCGACGGGCGTACCACCACTCAGTTCTGGCTGATGTGCGCGGGGCTGGTCTGCGCCGTCCTCAACCACCTCGTCACCATGGGCGGCAACATCCCGCTGAACGACGCCCTCGCCGCGGCCGAGTCGGCCCCGGCCGCCCCGGCCGCCGAGACCCGCGCGGCCTTCGAGCCCGGCTGGAACCGCCTCCACCTCGTGCGTACGCTCTTCACCCTTGCGTCGTTCGTGCTGCTTGTCGCTGCTGCCGTCTGACTCAGCGGGTGACGCGGCTGGAACCCCGCACCACCAGCTCCGGCTGCAGCACCACCCGCCGGTGCTCATGCGACGCGGCGGTGGCGGCTTCCGTCTCCTCCAGCAGCAGTTCCGCCGCCAGCGCGCCCATGGTCACGGCGGGCTGGCGCACCGACGTCAGCGGCACCGCCGCTGCGGCCGCGAACTCGATGTCGTCGTAGCCGACTATCGCCAGATCGTCGGGAACGCTCACCCCGGCCGCGTACAGCGCCTGCAGCACGCCCAGCGCCAGCAGATCGTTCGCGCAGAAGACCGCCGTGGGCCGGTCGCCCAGGCCCAGCAGCCTGGCACCCGCGTCCCGCCCCGCCGCCACGTCCTGACGCTCCGTCGGGATCTCCCGCAGCACCCCGGCGGGCAGTCCCGCCTGCGCCAGCGCGGCCAGCGCCCCCTCGCGGCGGTCCCTGACCTGCTTCAGATGCGGCGGGCCGCTGACGAACGCGATCGAGCGGTGCCCGGCGTCCACCAGATGGCGCAGGGCCAGCGCCCCGCCCGCCACGTCGTCCACCGATACGGAGCACTCCGTGGTGCCCTCGGACACCCGGTCGACCAGCACGAAGGGAATGTTGTGCCGACGGAAGGAGTCGAGGTTGCGGCCCGACGCGTCGGCCGGTGTGAGTAGCACACCGCGCACCCGCTGCTCGGCGAAGAGCGACAGATAGTCGGCCTCCTCCGAGGGGCTCTGCGCGCTGTTGCACACCATCACGCCCAGCCCCGCCTCGCGCGCCGCCCGCTCCGCGCCGCGTGCCACATCCACGAAGAAGGGGTTGCCCATGTCGAGGACGAGCAGCGCCATGATGCGCGAGCGCCCGGCCCGCAGCTGCCGGGCGCTCTCGCTGCGTACGTAACCGAGCCGGTCGATGGCGGACAGGACGCGCGCCCGGGTCTCGTCGGCCACCGATTCCGGCCGGTTGATGACGTTCGAGACCGTGCCGACGGACACCCCGGCGATACGGGCGACGTCCTTGATTCCCACCGACGATGCCATCAGGCACTGACCTCCACGAGCTCCAGGCCGGTCAAATCGGCCAGCGCCCGCAGATCGGGCACGAGGTGGCCGGTCGCGAGCGCCCAGTGGTGGGCGACTCCGCTGGCGCTCCACGCATCGGTCCATTCACCAGGGTCGCATCCGAAGTCGACGCGCGAGGTGGTGTTGCCGATCTCCAGCAGCGGACCGCCGACCACCCTACCTTCGGACGCGATGAGCTTGTACTTTCCGTCGCGTGTCTGGCCGAGCCCGAGCAGCGTGACGGGGCCGCGCTTGACGTCGAACTCCACCGAGACGCCCCAGCCGCGTTTGCCGTGGTAGACACCGAGGCCGCGCAGCAGCGGCTTGCGCTCGCTGATGGCGAGATGGCCGGGGCCGTCGTGGCCCATCTCGACCACGCCGTCCCGGAAATTCAGCGCCTGGAGCTCGGTGAAGGAGCCGCCCGCGCCCAGCCGGTCCGCGATCAGCATGGCCAGGGACGTACGCAGCTCGTACTCGCCGCAGGCGGGGATCCCGCGCGCGGTGAGCAGCGAGGAGCCGAGGATCATCCCGGCGCCGAGCTTCTCGTGGACCTCGCCGTCCAGACCCCGGTGGTAGTACGCGAGCGAGTCGAGGTCGAAGTCGGCGACCAGCCGGTCCAGGCCGACGGAGACCCGGGCCGCCCAGGTCAGATCCTCCGGCACGACGGAATCCGCGAGCTCGAAGACCTCCCGGGTCTCGGCGAGCTTCGCCTCCACCTCGCCGTCCTTCACCTGCTCGACCCGTACCCGCAGATCGTCGAATTCGAGGACTTCGACATGGCCGCCGAGGTTGCCCGGGACCATCGTCAGGTCGGTGGACACGTCGTACATGCCCGGGTAGAGGTGGCCCATCAGCCCGTGCCTGCCGTTGCGCAGCACGGACCGTACGCCCGCGGACCGTATCCAGCGGCCGATGCGCTGCCAGGCGCGCTCGTCCTCCAGGTGGCCGGAGACCGAGCGGAAGGGCACGCCGACCCGTTCGAAGGTGTTGGCCATCTCGGGCAGCGGGCAGACGCCGCAGTACGCGAGCCAGGCGCCGGTGTCGAAGGAGGCGTGGTCCATCGCCTCGGTGGGCTGGAGGTTGATCAGCAGGACGGGTGCGCCGCTGCGCTGTGCGATCGGCACGAGCATGGTCGCGGTCATGTACGTCGTCAGGAAGCCGAGGATCAGGTCGCAGTCGGCGGCGCGCAGTTTCTCGGCCGCCGCCGCGCCCTCGGCCGCGTCGGAGATGAAGCCGACGTCCACGACCTCGGCGTCGAAGCCGCGCATGCGCTCGCTGACGCGGGCGGCGGAACGTTCCAGCTGGGGCAGCAGCTCGGGGAACTGGGGCCAGTACGCGCCGAGCCCGCCGGCGACGAGCCCGATGCGCGGCCGACGCCCCACGGCGGGTGTACGCAGCCCGCTCATGACGGCAGGGCGAAGTCGACGACGCGGATCGCGGACGGGGTCGTGCCGCTGGACTTCTGCTGGTACATGATCGACAGGACGCCGTCCTGGGCGAGGCGGGTCTCGTCCACGACGACCTCGCCGAAGGCGTTCAGCCCGCTCCCGTCGAACAGCGTCTTCCAGTCGGTGTAACCGGAGGCCTTGGACGCGGCGGCGATGCGGCCGTACGGGAAGACGGCGTAGGCGTTGTCGTACTTGTCGAAGGCGAGCCGCGTGCGCTGGCTGGAGTTCAGCGGCAGCGGTATCTCGGTCTTCTTCCACGCGCCCGCGGCGTCTTTACGGAGGTGGAAGGCGCGGCCGTTGGCGGTGCGGTCGTTGACGTAGTTGGTGGTGCACTGGCCGAAGCGGCCGGGGACGTAGCTGATGATGGCGTGCGGCAGGCCGGTGGAGTCGGTGGCCTGGCTCTCCTGGTTCATCAGCGAGTGGTCGGGGTTGAGCGCGTCGACCACGGTGCCCGCGTCGCTCACCGCGACCCGGTCCGAGCCGCCGGTGGAGCCGACGACCGTGCCCGCCGCGTTGCGCCAGGTCCGGCCGCGG
Organism: Streptomyces sp. NPDC052236; assembly: GCF_044548015.1. Taxonomy (NCBI): domain Bacteria; kingdom Bacillati; phylum Actinomycetota; class Actinomycetes; order Kitasatosporales; family Streptomycetaceae; genus Streptomyces; species Streptomyces sp. NPDC052236. The sequence goes on from NZ_JBIUBL010000004.1 coordinate 57,189, forward strand.
TCGGTCGAGTACACATAGCCGGTGTCGTGGTTGGTGATGCCACCGCCGTTGCACATGACGGCGTTGTTCTGCTCGCGCCAGGTGAAGAAGGCGTGCAGCCGCCCGTCGCCGCTGTAGTCGATGCCGTGCAGATACATGTTGCGGGCGGTGCTGGAGCCGTGCTCGCTGGTGTACGTACCGGTGGAGCTGGTCCACTCGCCGAGCGCGGTCCACTTCGAGCCGTCGTACTCGGCGAGGGCGTTGCGGCCGTTGCCGGAGATGCCGACGCGGTAGCTGAGCTGGAGGCGGCCCTCCGGTGTGGCGACGAACTGCGGGTAGGTGAACTGGGACGTGAGGCCCACCCCGTCGAGGCTGGTCTGCACGCCGCCGAACCGGCTCGCCGCCCAGGTGCGTGAGGCCGGGTTGTCGAAGAGCCCGGCCTCCGACTTCACATAGAAGAAGCCGTTGCTGTGCGAGTCCATGTTGAGGTGCAGCCGGCCGTCGACGCGCGAGATCCCCATGGAGATGACGTTGTGGGAGTCGTTGACGGTCAGCTTGTGCGCGAGCTTGACCGTCTGCCAGGCGGTGGCGCCCAGCGCGCGCCGTGCGACCACGGCGCTGCGGTCGGCGGTGTACCAGGTGGCGTACTGGTAGCCCTTGTAGGTCAGAAGCCCGTTCTTCTGGAACGAGTTGTTGTTGACCAGGCCGTTGTACGACACGAAGTACAGGGCCTGGGAGTCGAGCGAGGTGTCGGCGACCTTCCTGACCGCCGGTGCGGGGTCCGCCGCCTGGGCCGTGCCGGGCAGGGTTGCGGCGCAGATCAGTGCGGCGGCCGTTGTCGCGACGGCGGCCAGGGGGCGTCTCATGGCGTAGCTCCTCTTGAGAGAAATACGACTATGCGAGGTGGAACACTTCGGTGAGCGGCTTCATCGCCTCGTCCGGCCTCTCGCCGTCGAGCGCTTCGAAGAACTCACCCATCTCTGCCTGCCAGCGGGCGTTGATCTCGGTCGCCGCCATGGCGCTCTGGGCCTTGGCGAAGTCCTCGGTCTCCAGATAGCCGACGAGCAGCCCGTCCTCCCGCAGGAAGAGCGAGTAGTTGTGCCAGCCGGTCGCGGAGAGGGCTTCGAGCATTTCGGGCCAGACAGCGGCGTGCCGCTCCCGGTACTCATCGAGCCGGTCCTGGCGGACCTTCAGCAGAAAACAGACGCGCTGCATCGGTGACATCAGAACCTCAGAAGTTGAACTGGTCGATGTTCTTCGCGTCGAAGACGGCGGGCGAGCCGAGGATGACCTCGCCGTCCTTGCCGATGGTGTACTCGCCGAGCCTGCCGGCCTTGAACTTCTCGCCCTCCGCGCCGGTGATCTGGCCGGAAGCCAGGGCCGCCGCGGCGTGCGCGCCGAGGTAGCCGAGGTCCTTCGGGTTCCACAGCGCGAACTGGGCGACCGTGCCGTCCTTGACGTACTTGCGCATCTGGTTGGGCGTGCCGAGGCCGTTGATGACGACCTTGCCCTTGTACGAGGAGGAGCTGACGTAGCGGGCTGCCGCGGCGATGCCGACGGTGGTGGGCGAGATGATGCCCTTCAGCTTCGGGTACGCCTTGAGCAGGCCCTGGGTCTCCTGGAAGGACTTCTGGTCGTCGTCGTCTCCGTAGGCGACCTTGACCAGCTTCATGTCCTTGTACTCGGGCTTGGTCAGCTCGTCCTTCATGAAGTCGATCCAGGCGTTCTGGTTCGTCGCGTTCTGGGTGGCCGAGAGGATCGCGATCTCGCCCTTGTTGCCGAGCTGCTTGGCGATGTTGCGGACCTGGCTGCGGCCGATCTCCTCGGAGCTGGCCTGGTTGATGAAGAGCTGGCGGCAGTCCTTGGCGGTGTCGGAGTCGTAGGCGACGACCTTGATGTCCTGCTTCATCGCCTGCTTGAGCGGGCCGCAGACCGCGTTGGGGTCGTTGGCGGCGATGAGGATGGCGTCCTGGCGCTGCTGGATCAGGGTGTTGATGTACGAGACCTGGGAGGACGCGCTGGCGTCGGACGGGCCGACCTCCTTGGCCTCACCCCCGAACTCCTTGGCCGCCGCGATACCCGCCTCGTCGACGATCTTCTCGTACGGGTTGTTGATCTGCTTGGGCAGGAAGGCGAGCTTCAGGCCCTTCTTCAGCGGGGCGTCGGGGTTGGCCGAGGCGCCCGAGGCCTTCGACGCGGTGTCGTCCTTGGCCGCCGCCGAGTCCTTGGTGGTGCCGGAGCAGCCCGCCAGGGTGACGGCGAGGGCGCAGACGGCGGAGGCTGCCGCGAGCGTGGATCGGCGGGTGCGGGAGTGCAGCTGCATGGAGATGCCTTTCGGGGACGTACGACGGTGTACGAGGGGGAGCGGGGGAGTGGAGCGGGGGGTCAGGAGGGGGCCGCGGTGGCGGCCCGGCGGTGGCGGCGTTCGGAGACCACCGAGATGATCCGGGGAGTGAGCACGGACGCGATGAGCAGCAGTCCCGTCACGACGACCTGGATCTCGTTGGAGACATCGTTGAGGGTGAGCAGATTGCGCAGCACCCCGATCAGCAGCACCCCGGCGACCGCGCCGCCGAGCGTGCCCTTGCCGCCGTCGAAGTCGATTCCGCCGAGCAGAATGGAGGCGATGACGACGAGTTCGAGGCCCATGCCGTTGTCGGCGCGGGCGGATCCGTAGCGCAGGGTGAACACGATTCCGGCGAAGGACGCCATCACTCCGGAGACCACGAACAGCGCCAGCTTGATCCGCTTGACCCGGATGCCGGCGAAGTACGCGGCGTCCTCCTGCGCGCCGATGGCGAACAGCGAGCGCCCGAAGCCGGTGCAGTGCAGCACGACGGCCGCGATCACGGCGAGCACGATGAACAGCGCGATCGGATACGGGATGAAGGTGCCGGGCACGGTCTCGGTGTACGTCGCCCACTGGGCGTACGTCTCGGGGAAGTCGGAGACAGCCTTGGTGCCGAGAATCACCTGGGCCAGGCCCCGGAAGAGCGCGAGGGTGCCGATGGTGACGGCGAGGGAGGGCAGCCCGACCCGGGTGACCAGCCAGCCGTTCAGGAATCCGCCGCCCGCGCCGACCAGCAGACAGATCGGCACGATGAGTTCGAAGGTGTAGCCCGCGTCCCACAGGGAGCCCGCCAGGGCGCTGGACAGACCGAGCATCGAGGCGACGGACAGGTCCACCTGCCCGGCGACGACCAGCAGGATCATCGGGAGGGCGATCAGGGCGACTTCGGCGATGTCGTTCAGGGCCGCGGAGAGGTTCGCGGTCTCCGCGAAGCCGTCGGTGGTGCCGGTTCCGACGAGGAACACGGAGATCAGCAGGATGCCGACGACGCTGTCCCAGCGCAGAAATTTGGTGAGTGCGGTCATCGCCGGCTCCTCTTCCTCAGCGCGTTGGTGGTGCGCACATTGACGACGCGGTCGGTGGTGATGGCCGCGAGCAGCAGTACGCCGGTGATGGCCTGCGTCCAGAAGGAGTCGACCTTCAGGACGACCAGGGCGCTGGTGATGGTGGTGAGCAGCAGCGCGCCGAGGGCGGCGCCCCAGACGGAGCCGACGCCGCCGGTGATGGCGACGCCGCCGACGACGACGGCGCTGACGACGGTGAGTTCCCAGCCGTTCGCCGCGTCGGCGACGACGGTGCCGAAGCGGGCGAGCCAGAGGGCGCCCGCGAATCCGGCGACGGCGCCCGAGAAGACGTACGCGGCGAGGACGCGGCGGCGGATCGGGATGCCCGCGAGGCGCGCGGCCTCGGGGCTGGAGCCGATCGCGTACAGCTCGCGCCCGCTGCGGTAGGTGCGCAGGAAGTACGCGGTGGCGGCGAGCACGGCGAAGGAGATCAGCGGCAGATACGGGATGCCGAGGATGGCGCCGCTGCCCAGCGAGAGCACGTCGTCGGGGACGTTGGCGGCGTTGATCTGCTCGCCGTGCGCCCAGGCGTGGTCGATGCCCTGGATGACGTACAGCATGCCGAGGGTGACCACCAGCGCGGGCACCTTGCCGAAGCTGACGAGCAGGCCGCTGACCAGGCCGCACACCATGCCGAGTCCGATGCCGAGCAGGACGACGGTGAAGGCGCTGTGGTCCGTGCCGGAGGCGAAGTTGCCGCAGGCGAACGCGGTCAGGCCGACGACCGAGCCGACCGACAGGTCGATATTGCGGGTGAGGACGACGACGGACTGGCCGACGGCGAGCAGCACCAGGATGGAGGAGTTGAGCAGGAGGTCCTTGACGCCCTGTTCGTCCAGGAAGGACGGGTTGGCGATCCAGGTGAACAGGACGAGCAGGACGAGCGCGCCGCCGATGCTGATCTCGCGGGCGCGGAACACGGTGTCGACGAGGGACCGGGCCTCGCTCTTCTCCGGCGCGGGCCCGGATCCGGGTGTGGTCGGGGGCGTGGGTGTCTCTTCGAGTGCGGTGGTCATGCTGCCTTCGCCTCCTTTCCGCCCAGTCCGGTGGCGGCGGCCATGACGGTCTCCTCGGTGGCTTGATCGCGGGGGATCTCGGCGACGAGCCGGCCCTCGTGCATGACGAGGACGCGGTCGGCCATGCCGAGCACCTCCGGCAGGTCGGAGGAGACCATCAGCACGGCGAGTCCTTCGGCGGCGAGGGAGGAGAGCAGCCGGTGGACCTCGGCCTTGGTGCCGACGTCGATGCCACGGGTGGGCTCGTCCACGATGAGTACGGCGGGTTCGGTGGCCAGCCATTTGGCGAGCACCACCTTCTGCTGGTTGCCGCCGGAGAGGACCCCCACCTCGTCGGACAGCTTGTTGTACTTGAGCTGGAGTCTGACCGCCCAGTCGGCGGCGCGGCTCTGCTCCAGCGCGCGGCGCACCATGCCGCCCTTGCCGAGCTTGTCGAGGCCGGTGAGGCCGATGTTGCGCTCGATGGACATCGCCATCACCAGTCCGCGCTGGCGCCTGTCCTCGGGTACGAGCGCGATCCCGGCGTCCATGGCGGCGGTGGGCGAACCGGCGGGCAGCTTCTTGCCGTCCACCTCGACCTCGCCCGCGTCCGCGCGGTCCACGCCGAAGACGGCCTGGACGACCTCGCTGCGTCCGGCGCCGACGAGTCCCGCCAGGGCGACGATCTCGCCGCGGCGTACGTCGAAGGAGACGTCACGGAAGACGCCTTCGCGGGTGAGGCGGCGTACGGACAGCGCCGTCTCGCCGATCTCCGTCTGCTGCTTGGGGTAGAGCTCGCCGAGGTCACGGCCGACCATGCGGCGTACGAGATCGTCTTCCGTGAGCCCTTCGAGGGGTTCGGTGGAGACCCAGCGCCCGTCGCGCAGCGTGGTCACGCGCCGGCAGATCTCGAAGATCTCCGCGAGCCGGTGCGAGATGAACAGCACCGCGGCGCCCTCGGCGCGCAGGGCCTCGACCACGGCGAAGAGCCGGGCGGTCTCGCTGCCGGTCAGCGCGGCGGTCGGCTCGTCCATGATCAGGACGCGCGCCTCGAAGGAGAGCGCCTTGGCGATCTCGACGATCTGCTGGTCGGCGATGGACAGACCGCGGGCGGGACGCCCGGGATCGAGGTCGACGCCGAGCCGGCGCATCAGGCCGGCGGTGGCGGCGGTCACGGCCGCGCGGTCGATGCGGCGCAGGGCGCGGCGCGGCTGGCGGCCCATGAAGATGTTCTCGGCGATCGAGAGATCGGGGAAGAGCGTGGGCTCCTGGTAGATGACGGCGATACCGGCGTCGCGGGCGTCGGCGGGGCCGTGGAAGACCACCGGCTCTCCGTCCAGGAGCACCTGGCCCGCGTCGGGGCGGTGCACTCCGGCGAGGGTCTTGATGAGCGTGGACTTGCCCGCGCCGTTCTCCCCGGCGAGCGCGTGGACCTCACCGGGGAAGAGTTGCAGGGAGACGTCCTGGAGAGCCCGTACCGCGCCGAAGGACTTGGAGACGTCCTGCAACGCGAGAACGGGGGCAGGGCCCGGGTCGGACTGGGGCATGAAGGACTCCTCAACGGCGGCGGGATGTGGACTCCCGGACTCATCGCCGGACTCATCGCGCCGTGAAAGGTTTCAACAAGGTTTCACGGAAGCTAGGTCGGCCACCCTGGCGGAGTCAATGGTCCTGCGAAAAGAATCTTCGCCGGGTATCCAACTGTGAAGTGCGGCGATCTCAACCCGCATCAACCTGGTCGGCGGGGTTGACACCCCTTCCCCGCGCTCCTAACTTGCCCTATGAATCGATTCATGCGGTTCATGACGCCCTTATGACGTAGGAGCCATTACTTTGACCGAGCTCGCCGCGGTGAAGGCCGCTCTCAAGTCCCAGGCCATCGAGACACCGTCGTGGGCCTACGGGAACTCCGGCACGCGGTTCAAGGTGTTCGCGCAGCCCGGCGTCCCGCGCACCCCGCAGGAGAAGCTGGACGACGCGGCGCGCGTGCACGCGCACACCGGGGTCGCCCCCACCGTCGCCCTGCACATCCCGTGGGACCGTGTCGACGACTACGCCGCGCTCGCCACGCACGCCAAGGAGCGCGGACTGCGGCTCGGCGCGATCAACTCCAATGTCTTCCAGGACGACGACTACAAGCTCGGCAGCGTCTGCAACCCGGACGCCAAGGTCCGCCGCAAGGCACTGGACCATCTGCTGGAGTGCGTCGACATCATGGACGCCACCGGCTCGCGCGACCTGAAGCTGTGGTTCGCGGACGGTACGAACTACCCGGGCCAGGACGACATCCGCTCCCGCCAGGACCGGCTGGCCGAAGCGCTCCAGGCGGTGTACGAGCGGCTCGGCGACGACCAGCGGATGCTGCTGGAGTACAAGTTCTTCGAGCCCGCCTTCTACGCCACCGATGTGCCGGACTGGGGCACGGCGTACGCCCACTGCCTCAAGCTCGGCGAGAAGGCCCAGGTCGTGGTGGACACCGGGCACCACGCGCCCGGCACCAACATCGAGTTCATCGTGGCCCTCCTGCTGCGCGAGTCGAAGCTCGGCGCCTTCGACTTCAACTCCCGCTTCTACGCGGACGACGATCTGATGGTGGGGGCGGCCGACCCCTTCCAGCTGTTCCGGATCATGTACGAAGTCATCCGGGGCGGCGGCCTCACGCCCGAGGTCGCCTTCATGCTCGACCAGTGCCACAACATCGAGGCGAAGATCCCGGCGATCATCCGCTCGGTGATGAACGTCCAGGAGGCCACGGTGAAGGCGCTGCTGGTCGACCCCGACGCGCTCGCCGCGGCCCAGGCGGCCGGTGACGTGCTGGAGTCGAACGCCGTCCTGATGGACGCGTACAACACCGATGTCCGGCCCCTGCTCGCCGAGGTGCGCGAGGAGCTCGGGATCGATCCCGACCCCATGGCCGCGTACCGGCGTTCGGGGTGGGCGGAGAAGATCGTCGCCGAGCGGGTCGGCGGCGAACAGGCCGGATGGGGAGCTTGAGCACCATGGCACAGGAACAGCAGCTTTCAGGACCGGACCAGTCGGAATCGCAGCTCCACCCGCAGGTCAGCGCCCTGCTGGAGCGTTCGCACCGGCTCGGCGCCGATCCGCGCAACACCAACTACGCGGGCGGCAACACCTCCGCGAAGGGCAGCGTCACCGACCCCGTCACGGGCACGCCCGTGGAGCTGATGTGGGTCAAGGGCTCCGGCGGCGACCTCGGCACCCTCACCGCCGACGGCCTCGCGGCCCTGCGCCTCGACCGGCTGCGCGCGCTCACCGCCGTCTACCCGGGCGTGGATCGCGAGGACGAGATGGTCGCCGCGTTCGACTACTGCCTGCACGGCAAGGGCGGCGCGGCCCCCTCCATCGACACCGCCATGCACGGCCTCGTCGACTCGGCGCACGTCGACCATCTGCACCCTGACTCGGGCATCGCCCTGGCCTGCGCCGCCGACGGCGAGAAGCTGACCGCCGACTGCTTCGGCGACAAGGTCGTCTGGGTGGACTGGCGGCGGCCCGGTTTCCAGCTCGGTCTGGACATCGCCGCGGTCAAGGAGGCCAACCCGCAGGCCGTCGGCGTGATCCTGGGCGGCCACGGCATCACCGCCTGGGGCGAGAGCGCCGAGGAGTGCGAGGCCAACGCCCTGTTCATCATCCGCAAGGCCGAGGCGTTCCTCGAAGAGCGCGGCGACGCGGAGCCCTTCGGCCCGGCCCTGGACGGATACGCGGCCCTGGACGAGGCCGCGCGGCGCGAGCGCGCCGCCGCCCTCGCCCCGTACATCCGCGCCCTGGCCTCCCAGGACCGGCCCCAGGTCGGCCACTTCACCGACAGCGCCCCGGTCCTGGACTTCCTGGAGCGCGCCGAACACCCGCGGCTGGCCGCGCTCGGCACCTCCTGCCCGGACCACTTCCTGCGCACGAAGGTCAGGCCGCTGGTCCTGGACCTGCCGCCGGGCGCGCCGCTGGCGGACGCCATCGCACGACTGGGTGAGCTGCACGAGGAGTACCGGGCGGAGTACCGCGCGTACTACGAGCGTCACGCGACCCCCGACTCGCCGGCGATGCGCGGCGCGGACCCGGCCGTCGTCCTCATCCCCGGCGTGGGCATGTTCAGCTTTGGCAAGGACAAGCAGACCGCGCGCGTGGCGGGCGAGTTCTACGTCAACGCGATCAATGTGATGCGCGGAGCCGAGTCCGTCTCCTCGTACGCGCCGATCGAGGAGTACGAGAAGTTCCGCATCGAGTACTGGGAGCTGGAGGAGGCCAAGCTCCGGCGGATGCCGAAGCCCAAGCCGCTCGCCACCCGGATCGCGTTCGTCACGGGCGCGGGCTCCGGCATCGGCAGGGCCATCGCGCACCGGCTGGCAGCCGAGGGCGCCTGCGTGGTCATCGCCGATCTGAACGAGGAGAACGCCACCGCGGTCGCCGAAGAACTGGGCGGCCCCGACAAGGCGGTCGCCGTACGGGTCGACGTCACCGACGAGGAGCAGATCGCCGCAGCCTTCAACGCCGCGGTACTCGCCTTCGGCGGCGTCGACCTGGTGGTCAACAACGCCGGGATCTCCATCTCCAAGCCCCTCCTGGAGACCACGGCGAAGGACTGGGACCTCCAGCACTCGATCATGGCGCGGGGTTCCTTCCTGGTCTCGCGCGAGGCCGCGCGGATCATGCAGGCCCAGCGCATCGGCGGCGACATCATCTACATCGCCTCCAAGAACGCGGTCTTCGCCGGACCCAACAACATCGCGTACTCCGCGACCAAGGCCGACCAGGCACACCAGGTACGGCTGCTCGCCGCCGAGCTGGGCGAGCACGGGATCCGCGTCAACGGCGTCAACCCGGACGGTGTCGTGCGCGGCTCCGGGATCTTCGCGGCGGGCTGGGGCGCGAAGCGCGCGGCGGTGTACGGGGTCGAGGAGGAGAAGCTCGGCGAGTTCTACGCCCAGCGCACCCTGCTCAAGCGCGAGGTGCTGCCCGAGCATGTCGCGAACGCGGTCTTCGCGCTCACCGGCGGCGATCTGACGCATACGACAGGGCTGCACATCCCGGTGGACGCCGGTGTCGCGGCGGCCTTCCTGCGATGACCAGCTCTTCCGAGACTGTCGCTCTTGCCGCGGTCGACCTCGGCGCGTCCAGCGGACGCGTCATGGTCGGCCGCGCGGGGCCCGGCACCCTGACCCTCAGCGAGGCGCACCGCTTCCCCAACCGCCCCGTCCGGGTCGGGGGAACGCTGCACTGGGACATCCTCTCCCTGTACGCCGGGGTGCTCGACGGACTGCGCGCGGCGGGCCCGGTCGCCTCCGTCGGCATCGACAGCTGGGCCGTGGACTACGGTCTGCTGGACGCGGAGGGGCGGCTGCTCGCCAACCCCGTCCACTACCGGGACGCGCGCACCGAAGGCGTACCGGAGAAGGTCTGGGCGACCCTGCCGCCCGCCGAGCTGTACGCGGCGACCGGCCTCCAGTACGCGCCCTTCAACACCCTCTACCAGCTGGTCGCGGCCGGGGACCAACTCGCGTCGGCCTCCGGTCTGTTGCTGATCCCCGACCTCATCTCGTACTGGCTGACCGGCCAGCAGGGCACGGAGCTCACCAACGCCTCCACGACCCAGCTGATCGACCCCCGTACCGGCGACTGGGCCCACTCCCTCGCGGACCGGGTCGGCGTCGACCTGTCGCTCTTCGCGCCGCTGCGCAGGCCCGGCGACGCGGCCGGGCTGCTGCTGCCGTCCGTACTGGAGGAGACGGGCCTGACGGGACCGGTCCCGGTCACCGCGGTCGGCTCGCACGACACGGCGTCGGCGGTCGCCGCCGTGCCCGCGCGGGGTGAGCGTTTCGCGTATATCTGTACCGGTACGTGGTCGCTGGCGGGTCTGGAGCTCGACGCGCCCGTACTGACGGAGGAGAGCCGGCAGGCCAACTTCACCAATGAGCTGGGCCTCGACGGCACGGTGCGGTATCTGCGCAACATCATGGGCCTGTGGCTGCTTCAGGAGTGCTTGCGCGACTGGGGTACGGAAGGTACGGAAGGCCTTCAGGACCTGCTCCGGGGGGCTGCGGCAGTGCCGCCGCTGCGGAGCGTGGTGGACGCGGGCGACGAGGCGTTCCTGGCCCCGGGGCGGATGCCGGAACGGATCGCGGATGCGTGCCGCCGTACCGGGCAGCCGGTGCCGGGAACCCCGGCGGAGATCACCCGGTGCATCCTCGACTCCCTGGCGCTGGCCCACCGCCGCGCCATCGAGGACGCCCAGCGGCTCGCGGACCGGGCGGTCGACGTCGTCCATGTGGTCGGCGGCGGCGCCCGCAATGAGCTGCTGTGCCAACTGACGGCGGACGCCTGCGGCCTGCCGGTGATCGCGGGTCCGGCGGAGGCGGCGGCGCTGGGCAACGTACTGGTCCAGGCGCGGGCACACGGTCTGGTCGGCGACCGCGCGGGGATGCGCGAACTGGTGGCGGACACGCAGCCGCTGCGGCGGTACGAGCCCAGGGGGGACCAGGCGGCCTGGCGCTCGGCGGCGGACCGGCTCGCGAAGAGCTGACCGCTCCCTGGCAACAGAAACGGCGATCAGCCCGCCCCGGGAGAGTGCCGGGGCGGGCTGATCGGTGTCACATCGTGTCGAGTGTGACGGCTACGTCGGTCATGGCAAACGGGAATGGTTCTATGGGGGCGGTCTCCCCGGTGAACAGGTTGACGGTGTAGAGCGTCGAAACCGCACCCGAAGGCAGACTGGCGAAACCCACCACCGAGGTCGTCTTGCCGTTGGTCAGGTCGCTGTAGATGTCAAAGCCCGCGTTGAGGCCGGAGTCCCGGCCGAGCGCACCGGTCGCGGCCAGAAAGCCGTTGTTGGCCGGTGACTGGATGACGACCTGGTCCAGGGCCGTGTTGATGTCGAACAGCGTGGTCGCGGTGGTCGCGTCCAGGTCGTTGTTCGTGTAGGCGGCGGCGGTGACGCTCCTGGTGGGCCCGGTCAGGGGCGGGGTGGTCAGCGTCGTGTCCTCGGTCGTGGTGTGGTCGTGGAGGTTGTGGCGCAGGTTCTGGGCGTTGTCGCTGATCACTCGCAACCGGTCGGCCGCGGGGTTGAAGTCGACCCCGAAATTCGTGCCGTACAGCGGGACAGTGAGCTGGGAGACCTTGGTGACCACCACGTCCGCGGTCGTCGGCGGGGTCGTGATCGTGTAGATGCCGCCTTGGTTGCCGACGCCGTACATGAGGCCGTTCTGCACGCGGAAGTCGATCCCGATCAGTGCGGTGTCGCCCTTGAGCCCGGTGATGAGCTTGAACCAGTTGAGCGTGTCCGGGTTGTCGGTCGTGAACGCGGACATCACCGTGCCGTCAGCCGAGATCCCGAACGCTTGCAGGCTGGGGACGGTCGGGGCGGCGCTGCTGCTCGGGGCTGCCACAGCGACTGCCGCCATCGTGGATACGACCGCGACCGCCGCGGCCAGTCTCTTCTTGAACCTTGCCTTCATGGTTCTTCCCTCCCGGTGGACGTGGGGGCGTGGTAGGGCATTGCGGCATGGTCCGCTTGGCCGAACCAGCACCGGCGACCACAAGGTATGGGGCGGGACTGGACGTCCACTGGACGGTGATTGAAGAGAGTCGGCCTTCGCCTGACTGGATAGTGACTGGATCACATCTGGATCTCGTGTGAGGGTCGGGTGGGAAAAAAGTGAAGAGGTGGGCGAGTGCGCGTCCAGGTATTGGGCCCGGTCTGTGCGTGGCGTGACGGTGTCCGCATCGGTCTGGGCTCGGCCGGGCAGCGGGCCACCCTTGGCGTGCTGGCACTGGCCTGTGGCCGGCCGGTACAGCGGGCCGGTCTGGTCGACGCCTTGTGGGGTGAACGGCCGCCTCGTTCCGCGACCAATGTGATTCAGACACATGTCAAGAACCTGCGCCATCTGCTGGAGCCCGACCGGCCGGCCCGCGCGCCCAGCACGGTGCTGCCCGCGGTCGGCGACGGCTACGCCCTGCGCGTCCCCGGCGACGACCTTGACCTGCGTCATTTCCGCCGTCTGGTCGCGGAGGCCGGTCGTGCGCAACGGGAGGGCGACTGGCCGCAGGCGGTCGCCCTGCTGGACAGCGCACTTCATCTGTGGCAGGCGCCCGCGCTCGCCGATGTCCCGCTGCTCCACGCCCATCCCAAGGTGGTCTCCCTGCGCGAGGAGCGGCGGGCGACGCTGATCCGCTACGGCGCGGCGAAAATCGAGGTCGGCGACGCCGCTGACGCGATGGCCGTCCTGCGGGAGGCGGCAGCCGGGCAGCCGCTCGACGAGGCGGTACAGGCCCTGCTGATGAGGGCCTATCAGGCGGTCGGGCGGCGGGCGCAGGCCTTCGCCCACTACCAGGACGTACGCCGTCGGCTCGCCGATGAGCTCGGGGTCGGCCCCGGGCCGGACCTGGCCGCCGCGCACGCGGCACTCCTGCGGGAGAGTCCTGGACACCCGGGCGGACACTCGGGTGCCGGTCCGAAAGCGGCCCCGGCCCCTCCCGCTTCTGTGGCACGGCCGGTCCCGGCTCAGTTACCGGCGGACGTGGCGGGCTTTACCGGCCGGGCCGAGGAACTGTCCCGGCTGGACGGCGCGGCGGGGGAGGGCACGGCGGGGGAGGGTGCCGTTCCCATGGCGATCACGGTGGTGTCCGGTACCGCCGGAGTCGGCAAGACCGCTCTCGCCGTGCACTGGGCCCACCGGGTCCGCAGCCGTTTCCCCGACGGCCAGTTGTACGTCGACCTGCGCGGCTACCACCCGGAGCTGCCGTTGGCCCCCGGCGAGGCCCTCACCCGTTTTCTGGGCACCCTCGGCGTGCCAGGCCCGGCGATCCCGGTCGATGTCGATGAACGCTCCGCCCGCTACCGTACCGAGATCGCCGACCGGCGCATGCTGGTGATACTGGACAACGCCGCCTCGGCCGAGCAGGTCCGGCCACTCATGCCCGGCACCCCCTCCTGCGCGGTGATCGTCACCAGCCGCGACAGCCTGCCCGGACTGGTGGCGCTGCACGGAGCCCGCCGCCTCGAACTGGCCGGGCTCCCCGCCTCCGACGCGCTGGCGCTGCTGCGCACCCTCATCGGGCGGCGCGTCGAGGCCGAACCCGCGGCTTCCGCGGCCCTGACGGAGCAGTGCGCACGGCTGCCCCTGGTGCTGCGGGTGGCCGCCGAACTCGCCACCGCGCGCTCCGCCGTGTCCCTGTCCGCCCTGGTCGCCGAACTGGTCGACCACCAGCGGCGGCTGGAGCTGCTGGACGCGGGCGGCGACGAGCGCGCCGCCGTCCGTACCGTGTTCTCCTGGTCGTACAGGCACCTCCCCGCCGACGCCGCCCGCACCTTCCGGCTGTTGGGCCTGCACCCCGGCCCCGACATCGACCCGTACGCCACGGCCGCGCTCACCGGCACCCAGCCCGACCAGGCCCGCAGGGCACTGGAACTGCTCAGCCGCGCGCACCTGCTCCAGCGCACAGGCGCCGACCGGTTCTCCATGCACGACCTGCTGCGCGCCTATGCCGCGGACCGCACCCGGGGCGAGGACAGCGAGGACAGCGAGGCCGACCGGCAGACGGCGGTCACGGGCCTGTTCGACTACTACCTGGCCGCTACCGCCGCGGCCATGAACGTACTGCACCCCGGCGAAGCACCCCATCGCTCCCGCGCTCTGCCGTCCGTGAACTTCCTCCCGCAGCCGGCCAGTCCCGCCGCGGCCCGGGCCTGGCTGGAGAGCGAGTGGTTCACCCTCGCCTCGGTCTGCGCGGACGCGGCGGCGGGCGGCCACCCCAGCCACGCCACGCGGCTGGCCACCTCACTGTTCCGCTACCTCGACGGGGGCCACCACACCGAGGCACTCGTCATCCACACCCACGCCCTCCAGGCAGCCCGCCGGATCGGCGACCCCACCGCGCAGGCCGAGGCACAGACCAACCTCGGCGCCGTCCACTGGCGGCTGGGCCGGTACGAGGCGGCCACGGACTGTCTGGGCCGGGCGCTGAGCATCTTCGGCGCGACCGGAGACGCGGCGGGCCAGGCCCGGGCTCTCAGCAACCTCGGCAATGTCTGCTGGCGCCAGGGCAAGTACGAGGTGGCCGCGGACCACCACACGCGGGCGCTCGCCCTCTACCGGGGCATCGACGACGCCGTCGGCCAGGCCCGGACGCTGACCAACCTCGCCAACATCCTTCAGCGGCAGGGCAAGTACGAGGACGCCACCGCCCACCATCACCAGGCCCTCGCCCTGCACGACACCACGGGCGACCTGGCCGGCCAGGCCCGGACGCTGACCAACCTCGGCATCATCCTCGTACGGCAGGGCCAGTACGAGGAGGCGGCCGACCGCCACCGGCACGCCCTCACCCTGTTCCGCCGGCTCGGCCACCGGGGCGGCGAGGCGTACGCCCGGACCAACCTCGGCAACGCCCTGCTGCGGCAGGGACGGCGCAAGGAGGCCACCGACCAGCACCACCAAGCCCTCACCATGTTCCGCGAAACGGGCGAGCAGCACGGCGAGGCCTGCGCCCTCAACGGCCTCGGCGAGGCCCTGCACGATGCGGGCCGGCCGGCGGAGGCCCTCGCCCGCCACACCGCCGCTGCCACCATCGCGCTCCGCATCGGCGAGCGCGACGAACAGGCACGCGCCTTCGGCGGCGCGGCCCTCTGCCACCACGCGATGGGCGACCCGCGCCAGGCGCGGCACCACTGGCGACTCGCGCTGGCCCTCTACTCGGAGCTCGGGAGTCCCGAATCCGAGTCCATCCGCGCGCTTCTGACCTCGCTAGGCGACGCCGACGCGCGCACGGTGCCCGGCCCGCGGCTGGATCTTCACCGGGACGCTCCGGCGTGACCGACTCCGTTGGGACCGACCGCGGTTGGGAGCCGGGCGCCGGTGGTCACCAGACCATGATCGCGGCCTTTCCGGGACCCCAGGCGGAGTACAGCCGGGTGCGCAGTACGTAGCGCCGTCCTTCGAAGAGCCTGACCTTCAGGCGGGCGTTGCTGGCGGCGCCGCTGTCATCGTCCGCCGTGAAGTAGCGCGTTTGTTCTTCGCCGTCGACCTCCTCCTCGAAGAGGACCATGACGACGTCGCTGTCCCCGAACGTGCCGATTTCGTACATCCGTGTTTCTGTCGGGACAATGGCGAAGTCCTTCTGCCCACCGGCGGCGAGGTCCAGCTCCATCGACTGCAGTGGGTGGAGTTCGGCCGGCTTGGCAGTCAGGGCCGGATACCACTGCTGGACGTACTTCTTGTCCAGGGCGGAGAGGTCGAGGGGATCCGCTATTCCGCTCCGGTATTTCTCCGGCTGGATGATCAGGCCGGGCGGGAAGGGGTACTCCATGATCGATAGCGGGTCCCAGATGGATCCCTCGACTTCACTGGTGGAAAGCTTGCGCAGGATGTTGTGAAAGGTCTGCTCTCGTGGCCAGTTGTTCGGAGGGCCGGCGAGTGCGGCGTAGACCTTCTCCTCGTCCCATACGATGCCGGCGAACGGGTTCTGGTGCTCGTGGGCGAAGCCGAGCGTGTGCCCGATCTCGTGCAGGGCGGTGGACCTGCCGTGTCGGCTGGTCAGGTCCCAGCCGAAGTTCATCGTGCGCTGGAGCGTGCTGATGTTCAGGACATCCCGGCCTACGTACGACCAGGAGCCGTCGTTCCAATCGAAGCCGATGCGGACCTCGGCTTGCGAGGGCTGGTTCACCTCAACGAAATCCAGCCCGATTCCGATGTCCTTCCAGTCCCGGAAGGCTTGGCGGACCGCGTTGAGCTGCGCGCGGTGGCCATTACCCTCGTTGAGGAGGAAGTAGCGCAGTACGGTGCCGTTCACCCATTTCGTCCGGCCCACGAGTATGGCGCTGAGCCGGTCGCTACTGAGATCCGGGGGCAGAAGTGGTTTGGTTACCGGTTGCTGTGCGCAGTATTGGGGAGTTTCCTTCACGGGCGCCGCGCCTGCGGGTGCCTCGCTGTGTGTGACTGCCATGGCTGTTTCCTCTCTCAGTGCTGCCCCGAAAGCCCGACCGGGCCGGGAGCGGATCGTTCGAGCTGACCGGATACGGCAGCCGGAAGCGCCGTGAGGGCGCCGCTCGGTGGGTTCAGATTTACCGGGCCGGACCAGACTTTGACCGCTCTGACCACTCTGCTCGCGGTGTCGCGATGAGCAGGCAGGAGTCGAATGCCTGGCGGCGGACGTACATTCGAGGCCCGCTCATATCGGTCCAGAGGCTGCCGTCGTCGGCTTCTGCGTAGATGTACGACCAGTCGTTGTTCGTGTTCAGTACATGTGCCTCGCCATTGGGCGGGATGTTCCACCAACCGCGTGTACCCCAGCGGCCGTACTCGGCGCAGGTGTCGGGGCTGAAGTAGATGATGGCGGTGGTCGACGTCCCATCGGCTTCACCGGGCCGGGACATCGGCGCGGCGGCGCCGAAGGCGGAGGTCGGGTCTGGTGGCCGCTGTTCCTGGAACTGCTGCTGAAGCGGTCTGAGTTCGACAGGCCCGCCACCCGGAGGGAGCTGCTCGTCCGTGTTTGGGGCCGAGCCGCCTTCTCTCCGGGCCGCGGCGCCCTGGGCCGCCTGGAAGGATTCCCACAGGTCGGCGTCGCTCGGGTGTGACGATGTCTCGGCATCGAAGTCACTGGTGGGGTCAGGCTGCCGCCGTGGGGCTTTGGCACTCACTTTTCCTCCCGGGTGTCCGATGCTGCGACAGGTGATGGGAGAGCGTGCGAAGGGCTGCGGGAATACCCGGCTGGTCGTGCGCGGGGCTCAGAGCAGGAGCCGCACCTGGGCCGGCTGGTTGCCGCGTGCCGTGACTGCTGTCTCGGCGACTTTGCTGTCCGGTGTCCGGCATTGCAGGGTGTAGACACCCTCACCGCGGACGGAGAGTGTGAAGCTCCCGTCGGCCGCGGACAGCACGGCAATGTCGGGATACGGCGCGGGCCCGCCGGTGATGTACACGGTGGCGTCCGGGACGGGCCTGCCGTTTACGTCCTGCACGACTCCGGTGATCAGGCACGCCGGGCCATCGCTGCGCGGCACGGGCGTCTTCACCACCTTCGGCAGCCGGGTGGCAATGTGCAGATGACTGTCACGCTGTCCAGGCCACCAGGTTGTCATAGACGGGCCTGGTGATCCTGGTCCCGGAGTTGGTGGTCGCTCCACCGTAGGCGTGGATCGCGATTCCGTAGCGACCGCCGTTGACCTCGCGGTATACGGCGCTGCCGCTCTGCCCGCCGGCGGTGTCTATGTCGTAGTACACCTTCAGCGGGTTCACCGAGCTGATGCCGCGGGCGTCGTACCACTGGGTGCCGGACGGTTTGTCGCCCGGGTATCCGGAGATGTTGCCCGCGGTCTTGAGCAGGTCGGCGTCCGGCCATGCCCCGAAACCGAACCATCCGGTGGTGGAGCCCAGATCTGTGGGGATGATGATCGCGCCGTAGTCGTGGTTCTCGTCGCCGGAGCTGGTCCAGCCGGTCACTGAGTGGAAGTTGGCGCTGGTGACAGAGCCGTAGGGCAGTGCCGTGCCGTTGCGGCCGGGCATGACCTGAATGCTCTGGACCCACCCGTCTCGTCCAGGGACACCACTGTTCTTGATGTACAACACGTGGCCGGCGGTCGCCAGCGTGTGCGGCCCGATGAACCATGCCGTGCCGCTCCACCGCGAGCCGTCCGCGGCGGTGACGAGCAGTGAGGCGTGCACCCGCCACGGATAGATCGTTGTATCGGTGATCTGGACGCGGTCGTCCGGCAGGTGAACGGTCTCGGCAACCGGGGGCACCGGGCCGAACGACGCCTCGCCTATGTCAGGCAGTTCGGCCGTCGGCGCGGTCCACGCATCCGCCGACAGCCTGTCGTACTGCGGGCGCTGGTAGTCCCCCACCTGTTCCAGGCCATCGGCACCCGGCTGAGCCGGTGTTCCTTCCACGCCCTCCGACGGATCCCGGAAGAGGGCCTGCTCCGCGGTGAGAGCCGCCTGCTCTTCAGGCTGGTTCGACACCGCCATGTGCTGATCACGCGTCATTTCCTTGGTCCTTCCCTGGGCTGGGCATGCCTCTACAGGGGTAGCTGGGCTGACGATGACGGGCCGGGAGCAGAGAGGCCCAGCGCTTCCCGCAGCCGCGATTGTGGTGTGGAGCGACCGCAATTCCTCGCCGCGGCGGGTGGCGCGACCGACGCCACCCTCATACGCACGGCCGCACGGCGCTGTCTGTGGCTGAGGTGCGGCAAGAGGCCTGTCAACTGGAGCCGCACTGCATCTCGGTCCGGTTCACATCGGACCTTTATCACCGCATTAGTAATAATAGGGCTATTCGGGTGTTTTCGCATCAGGTTCCCCGGCGGGCGTGCGGCGTACGGCTGTGCGTGCGCGGCTAGTTGTGGCGTAAACGGAAGTCCGTACCCACCGGGTGGCCGGCTTGTCGCGTCAAGCCAGAAGGTCGCGGGTCAGTGCGGCGAGCCGTGCTCGTGCCGTCGCTTCGTACGCCTGCTCGTGGGCCGGGCTTTCGGTGAACTGGTCGAAGTACTTCCCGGTTACCGTCGCCAGAGCCGGGTCGGTGATCAGCCGTACGGTCGGCCGGACTCCCTCGTCAATGCCGACCGCGGGAGTGAGCCCGGACTCGCGCACGCCCCGGGTGTCCATCAGGTGTGCCGGGTGCACCGCGTTGACGGTGACCCGGTCGGCCGGGAGCTCGGCGGCCAGGTCAAATGTCGACATGATCATTGCCAGCTTGGAGCGGCAGTAGGCGTCTTCGCCGCCGTAGCCGTGCTCCAGCGTGACGTCGCCGAAGTCGAGGGGCGCCTGCCCGGCCGAGGCGACGTTGATGACTCGGGCGGGCGCGGAGGCGGTCAGCAGCGGCAGCAGTTCGCGGGTCAGCAGGCGGGGTGCCAAGTAGTTGACGGCGAAGCGAAGTTCGTGACCCTGGCGGCTCACTTCGCGCCTGGTGTGGTCGGTGCCGAAGCCGATGGCGGCATTGTTGACCAGGACATCGAGCCGGGCTTCGGCGTCGAGGACGCGGGCGGCCATGGCCCGCACCTGGCCGAGGTCGGCGAGGTCGGCCAGGTACGTGCGTACGGGCGCACCCGGCGAGACGGCGCGCACATCGGCGGCGACCTGGTCCAGCCGTCCCCGGTCGCGACCGTGCAGCAGGAGGGACGCGCCCTTGGCGGCGAGGTCGAGGGCGATGTGGCGGCCCAGCCCCTGGGTGGAGCCGGTGATAAGGACGGTCTTGTTATCCATGCCTTGACTTATATCAAACTCTTGATACACGTTCATGGCTGTACACTCACGGTCATGGAAATGCCCCCAGGCGAACGCCTCGGACTGGACATCAAGCGCACGGAACAGGCCCTGATGGCGGCGAAGAGCGCGGCCCTGAAGGGTTCGGGCCTGACCGTCGCGCAGTACGCCGCGCTGCTCGTCCTCGCCGAGAACCCGGGCATCTCCGGGGCAGCACTTGCCCGGACCTGTCTGGTCACCCCGCAGGCCATGGCGGCCGTGCTGAAGACCCTCGAAGAGCGCGGCCTGATCATGAGGTCGGCGCACCCGTGGCACCAGAAGATGCTGGAGACCCGGCTCACGGACGTCGGCCGCGAAACGGTACGGCTGGCTGACGAACAGGCCGTACGGATCGAACGCCGCCTCGCCGACGAGTTCACGGCGGAGGAACGCGACATGCTGCGAGCGCTGCTCGCGCGCTGCGTCACCGCCATCCAGCAAGGCTGAGGCCAGTCGCGGTTGCGCGGCGGAGGTTTATGCATACAGGTGTGGCCTGGGTGTAAGCATTTTCCGTCACCTCTTCGCGAGGGAGGAACGTGATCAGCGGCTCCATGGACATCAACGGCTTGCCTGAAACGTTCCGATACTCCGAAGCCCGCCGCCTGGGTGCGTCGGACGGCCGGCTGCGGCGAATGCTCCGGGACGGCCAAGTCGAACTGGTCAGCCGGGGGCTCTATCGGAGGGCGGATGCCGAGCCGATGGTGGACCTCGATCTGATCGAGGTTGCCCACCGCGTGCCGGACGGGACACTCTGCCTGGTCTCGGCACTGGCACGACACGGTCTGACGGACCAGAACCTCGCGGCCATCGACCTCGCGGTTCCCCGCGGCAGGCGGGAGCTCCGGGTGACCGCACCGGTCAGCCGGCATCACTTTGCTCGTGAGACCTTCCACGTCGGGCGTGAGTTGCTGTCCGTGGGGCCGAGCAAGCAGATCGGCATTTTCGGCGCGGAACGGTGCATCATCGACGCCTTCCGGCTACGCCACCGAGAGGGACCGGAACTCGCGGTGGAGGCGCTCCGCGGCTGGCTGAGCCGCAGGGGCAGCCGTCCCGCGGCGCTGATGGCGATGGCCAAGCACTTTCCGCAGGCCGCCGCACCTCTGCGCACGACCTTGGAGGTCCTGCTGTGACTCCCCGCCCCACGCGTGCCACGGAAGCCGGCCGCACCTACTTAGATCTGCAGAACCTGGCGCGACGCAGCGGCAGACCCACCGAGGAACTGCACCAGCTGTACATCTTGGAGTGCTTTCTGGACCGTCTCGTGCACTCCGCGCTCGCGGACCGGTTCGTCCTCAAGGGCGGTGTCCTGCTGGTCGCCTAGGGCGTGTTTGAGAAGTAGCGCCGTCCGCCCGCAGGGCGGGCCCTGCGGCGTCTGGTGCGTGCAATCGCAAGGCGGTGGGGGCACCCCCAGGCGGAGCTCTGGGGGAGTACTTGGGCGACTCCGACAACACCGCGAGTGCGCGTGCCAGGCGTCGCGGGGCTGGGGCCCCCCGGACGAAGTCCAGGGGGAGGGACTTCTAAAACACGCCCTAGACCGGCACCGACCATTTCCGGTGGGGCAAGCGCGTCTGGGCAGAACTCGTGGTGAAGGGCGAGCGGTGATCGGCCAGTCGGTGGCGACGGGCGGACTGCCGAACTTGGCCCAGCTCCGGCCCCGGCAGCAAATGGCTATCGACTGCGCCTGGTGCGCCCGCCACTTGGGGATGAGCGGCCGTGTGCTGGGCGAGGTGCTGCGCTGCACCACGGCGATGGCCCGCTCCTGCTTCCCAACGCCTGGGATGTGTCCTCGGCCGCCGCATTGGCCGCCGCGGGGTTCACCGCTGTCGGCACCACCAGCCTCGGTGTGGCGGCGGCTCATGGGCTGCCCGACGGCCGCGGGCTCGCCCGGGAGGAGACCGTCGCGCTCGCCCGGCGGCTCGGAAGGAGTGCGCTGCCCTGCCCGTACACCGTCGACATCGAAGGTGGTTTCGGCGGCGGTTCGGATGAAGTGGGAGCGCTGGTACAGGAGTTGGCGCGGGCCGGAGCGGCGGGCGTCAATCTGGAGGACGGTCTGCCCGGTGGCGGGTTGCGGGCCGTGGACCGTCAGGTGGAGTTGGTTCGCGCGGTCAAGCAGAGCGCACCGGCTCTTTACCTCAATGCCCGTATCGATACGCACTGGATGACGGACGCCCCACCACCGCTCTCATCGGCTCTGCGCCGCGCCGAGGCGTATCTGGAGGCGGGGGCGGACGGGATCTTCGTGCCCGGCATCGTCGACGGCAACGACATCGAGGCCCTGGTCGCCGCGATCCCCGCCCCGCTCAACATCCTCTACACGCCCGAGGCGCACACCGTTCCCCGGCTCGCTTCGCTCGGCGTCCGCCGTGTCAGCACCGGTTCGCTGCTCTACCGAGGCGCGCTGGGTGCCGCCGTCGCCATGGCAGAGGCGGTACGCGCCGGGCGCGAGGTACCCACCGCAGGGGTGCCGGGCTACGCCGAAGTGCAGGAGCCGGCCGCCGACGGTGTCGGCGAAGACGTCACTTCGGCCAAGTAGCAGGGATGAATCGGCCATCTCCTGAGGAAGATCCAGGATCTGGGCCGGCTGTCCTTCAAATCGGTTGACCCGTAAGGATGTTGTGCAACGATCATGATGATCCCGCGAAGATCTCGTGGGCGCAGCATCCTCACCACATGGAGAAAAACGTGGCCAATCTTCCCGGCCGTAAGCGTGGGCACGTCCTCTCGCGTCTCGCCGTCGCGGCCATCGCCGCCGCACTGGTGGGCACCTCCGCCGGGTCCGCCGTGGCCGACAGCAACCCGGTTCCCCCGGCGCTGAAGAGCCTGAAGAGCATCGACAAGGGCGCCATCGCCGAGGCCATTCCGGGGAACGCCACCGCGTCCGCCGCGGCAGCCGCTCCGGTCAACTCGCTGCTCGCCGCCGATACGTCGGGGAAGCTCTTCCTCTACTCCCCGAACGGCACCGGAGGCCTCTCCCCGCGCGTGGACCTCGACGCCAGCGGCATGGACCTCTTCAGGACCGCCGCTCAGGCGGACCACGACGGTGACGGCCACTCCGAGGGCACGTACTACTGGGACAACTTCGGCTACATGTACTACTTCGACGACAACGGGAACAGCAGCGACGGCAGCGGCTGGGACATCTACAGCAAGGTCCTCGCCCCCGGCAACCTCGGCTCCACGCAGGCCTACGACATCCTGGCCCGCGACGAGGCCGGTGCGCTCTGGCTCTACAAGGGCAACGCGGACGGCACCCTGCAGTCCCGCGTGAAGGTCGGCACCGGCTGGAACATCTACACCGAGCTGGTGGGCCAGGGCGACCTGTCCGGCGACGGCAAGGCCGATCTCCTGGCCCGTGACGCCTCCGGTGCGATGTGGCTGTACAAGGGCACCGGTGACGCCGCCGCCCCGTTCGCCACCCGCTCCTCGGTCGGCACCGGCTGGAACACGTACAACTACCTCATGTCCACCGGTGACCTGAACGCGGACGGCAAGACCGACCTGCTCGCCCGCGACACTACGGGCGCGCTCTGGCGCTACCAGGGGACCGGCAACTCCGCGGCCCCGTTCACGGCCCGTGTCAAGATCGGCAGCTCGGGCTGGAACATCTACCGCCTGATGTTCTGATCCTGAGCCACTGACAAGGCTTACAGGGTTTACAGGGCCGCATCCCCGTGACGGGGTGCGGCCCTGCTGCTGTGCACCACGTGCCCACGTGCCCACGTGCCCACGTGCGTACCGCTACGCCGACTCCCGCCGCACCAGCTCCGTCGGCAGGATCACCACCGCCGGGTCCTCCCCGCCGATCAGCGCCAGCAGCACCCGTACCATCTCCGCGCTGATGCGGTCATACGGCTGCCGGATCGTCGTCAGTTCCGGCCGCCCCGCCAGCGCGGCCGACGAGTCGTCGAAGCCGCCCACCGCGATGTCCTGCGGCACCCGCCGCCCCGCCTGCCGGCACGCGGACAGCACACCCCGCGCCATCAGGTCCGAGGCCACGAACACCGCGTCCATGTCCGGTACGCGCGAAAGGAGCTCGGCTCCCCCCGACTCGCCGCTGGCCCGGCTGTAGTCGCCGGAGACGATGAGCCGTTCGTCCGCCTCGATGCCCGCCTCCGCCAGTACCTCGCGGTATCCGGCCAGGCGTTCCGTACCGCCCGGAGTGTCGAGCGGGCCGGTGACCATGCCGATACGGCGGCGGCCCGTCGCCAGCAGATGGCGCACCATGTCCCGCGCGCCGTCCCGGTCGTCCGCCGCCACATAGCTGACCTTCGACGCCTGACCCAGCGGCTTCCCGCAGGCCACCAGCGGCACCCCCGCCTTGCGCAGCTGCTCGGCCACCGGGTCGCCCGAGTGGCTGGAGACCAGCAGGACCCCGTCGACATGGCCCGCCGTGATGTACCGCGTTATCCGTCGGCGCTCGGCGTCCGTGCCCGCGATCATCAGCAGCAGCGGGATGTCGTGGTTGGCCAGCGCCTGCGTACAGCCCCGCAGCAGCACATTGAAGTTCGGGTCCTCGAAGAACCGCTCCTGCGGCTCCGTGAGCAGGAAGGCCACCGAGTCCGACCGGCCCGTGATCAGCGACCGCGCGTGCCGGTTGACGACGTAACCCGTCTTGTGGATCGCGGCGTCGACCGCTTCCTGGGCCGCCGGGCTCACATAGTGCCCGCCGTTCAGGACCCGCGAGACCGTGCCCCGGGAGACACCCGCCTCCCGCGCCACGTCGTGGATCGTCGGCGGCCTGCGGCGCGGCTCCCGGCCGATCCCCTGGCCCCCTGCGTTACTCATAGTCACGACTTTACTGCTCCGGACAGCAGGTCCAGGGACCAGAAGCGCTGGATGACCAGGAACAGCGCGATGAGCGGAATGATCGCCAGCAGCGCGCCCGTGACCACCAGTGTGTAGAGCGCGGGCGTGTTCGAGCCCTGGGCGAGCAGCGTGTACAGCCCCAGCGTCATCGGGAACTTCTCGTCGTCGCTGAGCATGATGTACGGCAGCATGAAGTTGTTCCAGATCGCCACGAACTGGAACAGGAAGATGGTCACCAGCCCCGGCACCATCATCGGCAGCCCGATCCGCAGGAAGATCCGCCATTCCCCGGCCCCGTCCATCCGCCCGGCCTCGACCACATCGGCCGGCACGGAGGCGGTCGCGTAGATACGCGCCAGATACACCCCGTACGGGGAGAGGATCAGCGGCAGCAGTACGGAGGCGTACGAGTCGGTGAGGTCCGCCTCGGCCAGCAGCAGGTACTGCGGGATCGCGAGGATCACCGGCGGCATCAGCACCCCCGCCAGCAGGATGCTGAAGACCGTCTCGCGCCCGCGGAAGCGGTAGATCGCGAGCGCGTAGCCGGAGAGGGCCGAGACCGCCGCCGACAGCAGGGCGCCCACACCCGCGTAGAAGGCGGAGTTGGCCATCCACTGCCAGTACACGCCGTCGCGGTACGCGTTGAGGTCGGCGAGGTTGTCGGTGAAGCCCGTGCCCGGCAGGAAGGTGAACGTCGAGAAGAACTCGCGCCCCGACTTGGTGGCGGCCATCACCACCCAGACGACGGGCAGCAGGCAGTACAGCGCGCCGAGCAGCAGTACCGCGGTCGGGATGATCGCGACACGGCGGCGCCGCGGGGGCGGCCCCTGGGCGGTCCCCGGGGTGGCCCCGGCTGCCGGGGCCGCCTTGTGGACAGCAAGAGAACTCATCGGGCTTCCTCCTGCTTGGTACGGCGGTTCGCGACGCGCAGGAATCCGAAGGACATCAGGAGCGTGGCAACGGCGATGATCACGGCCTGAGCCGCGGCCGAGTGGATGTCGTTGTTGCCGAAGGCGTCCGTGTACACCTTCATCAGCGGACTCCACGTGGAGGTAAGAGAGTTGGTCAGCGGCTTGAGGGTGGTCGGCTCGGCGAACACCTGGAGCGTCGCGATGATCGAGAAGAAGAAGGTGAGCACCAGCGAGGGCGCCACCATCGGGATCTTGACGCGCAGCGCGAGCTGGAGCTGGGAGCAGCCGTCCAGCCTGGCCGCCTCGTACACCTCGACCGGGATCGACCGCAGCGAGGTGTAGATGACGATCATGTTGAAGCCGGTGCCGCCCCAGACCGCGATGTTCGTCAGCGCGATGAACAGCGGCCCGCCGTCCAGCATGTTGGGCGGCGGCAGTCCGACCGAATCGAGGACGTACGTGAACGGGCTGACGTCCGGCAGGTACAGGAAGCCCCACAGCAGGGCCGCGATCACGCCCGGGATGGCGTACGGAAGGAAGATCGCCAGCCGGGTGAAGGTGGTGAACCGTACCCGCTCCGTGTCCAGCATCAGTGCGAACAGCAGCGCCGAGCCGAGCATCAGGGGGACGACGAGCGCGCCGTAGCCCAGCACGCGCAGCGCGCCGTCGAGCAGCTCCGAGTCGGAGAGGGCGTCCGTGTAGTTCGACAGGCCCGCCCAGACTTCGTCGCGGGCGCCGGGTCCCAGGCCCAGGCCCTTGACCTCGACCTTGCGCAGGCTGAGGTAGATCGCGTAGCCGATGGGCAGGGCGAAGAACAGCAGGAACAGGACGACGGCGGGGGCGAGGAAGGCGTACGGAGCACGCCGCACCCGCCCACTGCTGGTACGGGCACTGCGGGCGCGAGGCGCACGGCTGCTGGAGCCGTGCGCCACCCGCTTGTTGGTGGAGCTGGTCACTGCGCGACCTCGAAGCCCTGCTTCTTGAGGTCGTCGAACGTGGTGCTCTGCATGGTGGCGAGCGCGGCCTCGAACTCCGACTTCTTCTTGGCCTTGGCGGCCTTGGAGAAGGCGTCCTTGAAGGTGGTGTACGCGACGTTCACATTCGGGCCCCAGGCGGACGGCGCGGTGCCCTTCGCGATCGCGGCGGCCTGGGTGTAGAAGTCGGGCTGGTTGGAGAAGAAGTCCGGGGCCTTGGCGAGCGCGGAGCCGGTCTGCGCGGCCGTGGCGGCCGGGTAGATGCCGCCTTCCTTCACCATCGCGGCCAGCGCCTCCGGGTCCGTGTTCAGCCAGCTGGCGAACTTCGCCGCGGCTGCCTTGTGCTTGGAGTCATTGGTGACGCCGGTGGAGGAGCCGCCCCAGCTGCCGGTGGCGTTCTCGCCCTTGGTCCACTGCGGGAGCGGGGCCATCGCCCACTTGCCCTTGGTGGCGGGGGCGGCGGTGGTCAGCGTGCCGGGCGCCCAGACCGCGCTGACCCAGGCGATCTGCTTGCCGGTGTCCAGCGCCTTGTTCCAGGCGGGGGTGTACATCGGCTGGTTGTCGATGGCGCCCTCCTCGACCAGGCCGCCCCAGAAGTCCGCGACCTTCTTGGTGGCCGCGTCGTTGATGCCGACCTTCCACGTGTCGTTGTCGGCGGTCCACCACTTCGCGCCGGCCTGCTGGGCGAGCCCGGCGAAGAGGCCGGAGTCGTTCGAGGAGAAGGTGGTCAGCGCCTTGCCGGAGTCCTTCTCCTTCAGCGCGCGGGCGGTCTCGGCGAACTCGTCCCAGGTGGTGGGGACGGTCAGGCCGTACTGCTTGAAGAGGTCCTGGCGGTAGTAGAACATCATCGGCCCGGAGTCCTGCGGGATCGCGAAGACCGAGTCGGTGCCGAGGGTGGTCTGCTGCCAGACACCGGGTGCGAAGTCCTTCTCGATGGCGCTGGTCTCGGCCGACACGTCCGCGAGGACGTTGTTGCTGACGAGAGTGGGCAGCGCCTGGTACTCGGCCTGGACCAGGTCAGGGGCCTTCTTGGCCTTGGCCGCCGTGATGATCTTGGTGACGAGGTCGTCGCCGGAGGCCTGCTTCTTGACCGTGACCTTGATGTTCGGGTTCTTCTTGTTCCAGATGTCGGCGACCTTGTCCATACCGGGCGCCCATGCCCAGTACGTCAGGGAGACGGGGCCGGAGTCGGGCGCGTCCTTGTCGCTGCCGCCGGCACTGTCGTCGTCGGAACCGCAGGCGGCGAGGGTCGTGGTGGCCAGCGCGATGGCGATGGACGTGACCACGAAGCGACGGCGCATCGTGAGGTGCATGGGTTTATCTCCCCTGACAAGGGTCTCCGACGGTGTGCGGTAGACCGGCCCTGCTCTGTGAGCGTTCACAGTAGAGAAACATTCCCGACACTTGTCAATGGTTGTTGCTGTGCGGTTATGTTGGGCCCACGTCAGACGCTGGGCTGTGTGCACGTTCCCACATGATCGCTTCAGTAGCCCATTAAGCCCGCTTCATCAGGAGATCTCCATGCCGGACACCGCACCCCAGGGCCTGACCGGGCTCGCCTACGGCGGGGACTACAACCCTGAGCACTGGCCGGAGACCGTCTGGCCGGAGGATGTACGGCTGATGCGCGAGGCCGGTGTCACCATGGTCAGCCTCGGTATTTTCTCCTGGGCGCTGCTGGAGCCCGAGCGCGGTGTCTACGACTTCGGCTGGCTCGACCGCATCATCGGCCTGCTGCACGAGGGCGGCATCCGGATCGATCTCGGCACCCCCACCGTCGTACCGCCCGCGTGGTTCTACCGCGAGAATCCGGAAGCGCTGCCGGTCAGCCGCGAGGGCGTGCGGTACGCGTTCGGCTCGCGCGGCGCGATCTGCCACAGCTCACCGGCGTACCGCTCGGCCGCCGCCGCGATCACCGAGCAGCTCGCGCAGCGCTACGGCGCGCATCCGGGCCTCGCCATGTGGCACGTCCACAACGAGTACGGCGTCCCGGTCAGCGCCTGCTACTGCGAGAACTGCGCCGCGCACTTCCGCGGCTGGCTCCGCGCCAGGTACGAGACGGTCGAGGGCGTCAACGAGGCCTGGGGCACGACGTTCTGGGGCCAGCGCTACGGCTCCTTCGAGGAGATCGAGCCGCCGCGCGCCACGCCCACCGCCTGCAACCCGGCGCAGCGCCTCGACTACGCGCGCTTCGCCGACGCCACCATGCGCGAGAACTTCGTCATGGAGCGGGACATTCTGCACCGGCTCTCGCCCGGCATGCCCGTGACCACCAACTTCATGACCGCGCTGAGCCAGTGCGACTCGGTCGACTACTGGGCCTGGGGACGTGAGGTCGACGTCGTCACCAACGACCACTATCTGATCACCGACGGCCGCCGCACCCACGTCAACCTCGCCATGGCCGCCGACCTCACACGCTCGGTGGCGGCCGGCGCCCCCTGGCTGCTCCTCGAACACTCCACCAGCGGCGTCAACTGGCAGCCGCGCAACCCCGCCAAGGCCGCCGGCCAGATGGGCCGCAACTCCCTCGCCCATGTGGCGCGCGGCTCCGACGGCGCGATGTTCTTCCAGTGGCGGCAGTCCCGGCGCGGCGCGGAGAAGTTCCACTCGGCGATGGTCCCGCAGGCCGGGACCGACAGCCGCGTCTGGCGCGAGGTCGTCACGCTCGGCGCGGACCTGGACTCGCTCGCGCCGGTGCGCGGTACGCGTACGGTCGCCGACGCCGCCATGGTGTGGGACTGGCAGTCGTGGTGGGCGCAGCAGCTGGAGTGGCGGCCGAGCGAGGAGCACGACGCGCGGGAGCGCGCCGACGCGTTCTACGAGACGCTCTACGACCGGCACTTGACCGTCGACTTCGCCCACCCGGAGGCCGACCTGTCGGCGTATCCGCTGGTCGTCGTCCCCGCCCTGTATCTGGCCACCGAGGCGGCGGGACGCAACCTGCGTACGTACGTCGAGAACGGCGGCACGCTCGTCGTCTCGTACTTCTCGGGGATCGTGGACGAGCACGACGCCGTCCACGAAGGGCCGTACCCGGGCGCGCTGCGCGACGTCCTGGGACTGACCGTCGAGGAGTTCTCGCCGCTGGGGGAGGGCGAGCGCGTCCGGATCGCCGCCGCCGACGGGTCGGAGCTGACGGGCGACGTATGGACCGAGATGGTGGTCCCGCGCGGCGCCGAGACGGTGTGGACGTACGCCGACTCACTCGCCGCCGGCCGGCCCGCGGTCACTCGGCACCGGCTGGGCGAGGGCACCGCGTGGTACGTCTCCACCCGGCTCGGCGCGGAGGCGCTGGATGTGATCCTGGGCGCCGCCGCCGAGGACGCCCGGATCGCGCCGCGCGCCGAACTGCCGCGTGACGTCGAGGTCGTACGCCGTCGGGGCGAGAGCGGCAGCTACCTCTTCGCGATCAACCACACGGAAGCGGACGCCAAGATCCCGCTCGACGCCCATGGCACCGAACTGCTCACGGGGGAGCGGGCCGCGGGGCGGCTGGCGGTCCCGGCGGGCACGGTGCGCGTGGTCAAGCTGGACGACTGATCCCCGGCTCGGGCCCTGATCCCGGGCTCGGGCCCTGATCCCGGGCTCGGGCCAAGGGATCCCTCAACTCCCCGGGCGTGGCCGTAGTCCGGCCGCGCCCGGGTGATTGGCACCACCTTCCCCCTCCCGCCACGTCGAAGGGACTCGACGATGCATGCCGTAGCCCGCCCACCGCGCAGACTGCGAACGCTGATCAGAGCCGCAGCGATACCCGCGCTCGGAGCCCTGCTCCTGACCGCACTGCCCGCTACGCAAGCACAGGCCGCCGCCACCCTCACCAACGCCGGATTCGAGGCGAACGCCACCGGCACCGCCACCCCCACCGGCTGGTCCACCTACTCCGCCGCCGGCCAGAACAGCGCCTCGTTCACCGAGGCCGGCGGCAGCGGCGGCAGTTACCGCCTGAGCCACTGGGGCTCGGCCGCGTACAAGGTCGAGACCTACCAGTACCTGTCGGGGCTCACCGACGGCACGTACACGCTCAGCGCCAAGGTCCGCTCCAGCGGCGGCCAGAACGCGGCGTATCTCGCACTGCGCGGCTGCGGCAGCACCGAGCAGCGCACGGACCTGCCGCCCACCGCCAACGGCACGTGGATCCGTCTCGTGACCTCCATCAAGGTCGTCGGCGGGGCCTGCACGGTCAGCCTCAACTCCGACGCGAAGGCGGGCCAGTGGGCCAACTTCGACGATCTGACCTTCACCCGGGCTTCCGGGGCGACGGGCCTCGCCATCAAGGGCGGTGACGTCTCCACCCTGAAGAAGAACGAGGACAAGGGCGGCGTCTACCGCTACGCCGACGGCACGGCGGCCGACGCGCTCACCATCCTCAAGTCCAAGGGCATGAACTACGGCCGCCTCAAGGTGTGGGTGAACCCGGCGGACGGCTACAACAACAAGGCCCGTGTCCTGACGATGGCCAAGCGCATCAAGGGCCAGGGCATGAAGCTGCTGGTCGACTTCCACTACAGCGACATCTGGGCCGACCCGGGCGTCCAGACCAAGCCCGCCGCCTGGGCCTCGCACAGCTACAGCCAGCTGAAGACGGACGTGTACAACCACACGTACGACGTGCTGAACGCCCTCAAGGCGCAGGGCACGACCGCCGACATGGTGCAGATCGGCAATGAGCTCAACGGCGGCATGATGTGGCCCGAGGGTTCCACGGACAACTGGGACCAGCTGGCCGGGCTGCTCACCTCCGGGTCCAACGCCGCCAAGGCGGTCTCGTCCTCCACGCAGGTCGCGTTGCACCTCGCCCACGGCGGGGACAACGGGCTCTACCGCTGGTGGTTCGACAACGCGGTCGCGAAGGGCGTGCCGTTCGACGTCATCGGCGCCTCGTTCTACGGCTACTGGCACGGGGCGCTGAGCAGTCTCCAGGCGAACCTGGACGATGTCTCGTCCCGGTACGGCAAGCAGGTGTTCGTCGCCGAGACCGCGTACGCCTTCCGTCTCGACAGCGACGACGGCCTGCAGAACATCATCGACACGTCGGGCGAGCTGATCCCCGGCTACGCGGCGAACGCGACGGGCCAGGCGGCCTGGCTCCGGGACGTCATGAACGTCGTAGAAGCCGTGCCGAACGGCCGCGGCCTCGGTCTCTTCTACTGGGAGCCGGCCTGGACGGCGGTCAACGGCAGCGGCTGGGACCCGACGGACCCGGCCTCGGGCAACGGCTGGGAGAACCAGGCGCTGTTCGGCTATGACGACAGGCTGCTGGCCGGGGCGAACTGGTTCAGCCACCGCTAGGAGCAAGGGGGGCTCCCTCCAGGTCGCCGACCTGGAGGGAGCCCCTCACCTGTCACCCGGCATGATGGAGATCGTTTCCCTTACGTCATGGAGGACTGTGATGCCGCACCACCCGCCGCGGATCCTGATCTACTCCCGCACCACCGCGTACCGCCACGAATCCATCCCGTACGGCGTCGACGCCTTCCGCGAGCTCGGAGCCGAGCACGGCTTCGCCGTCGAGGCGACGGAGGACCCGGCGGTCTTCGCGGACAGCGGCGACAGCGGCGACAGCGGCCTGGACCGGTACGCCGCGGTGGTGTTCCTCTCCACGAGCGGCGAGGTGTTCACCCCCGAGGGGCGCGAGAGGTTCGCCGCCTACTGCGAGGGCGGCGGCGGTTTCATGGGCGTACACGCTGCGGCGTGCACGGAGTACGACTGGCCGTACTACGCCGAACTGCTCGGCGCGCGCTTCACCCGCCACCCCGAACCGCAGCCGGGCACCGTCACCGTCGAGGACTCCGGCCACCCGGCGATGAAACACCTCGGCGGCGCGGCGACCTGGAGCCTCACCGACGAGTGGTACGACTTCGCCGCCAGCCCGCGCGGCGCCGTGCGGGTCATCGCCTCCGCCGACGAGTCCTCGTACGAGGGCGGCGGGATGGGTGAGGACCATCCGCTGGTCTGGTGCCATGAGCGCGACGGCGGCCGGGTGTTCTATACGGCGCTGGGCCATGCCCCCGAGGCGTACGCGGACCCCGAATTCCGCGCGCATCTGCTGGGCGGGCTCATCTGGACAGCACGCCTGGACTGACGCGGAACCGCGAGTCAGTCACGGCAGTCGGGGTGTCCCCAGCCCTGCGGGTTCTTCGCGATCAGGTCCTTGGCGGCGTACGTCCGGCCGCAATGGCACCGCCCGGCGAACTTCGCCCGGATGGTTCCTGTTCCTGTTCCTGTTCCGGCTCCGGCTTTGCGCGCCGTGCGGGGCTTGGTGCCGACACGGGCGGCGGAGGCAGGGGCGGAGGCGGGCAGCACCATCTCCGCGCCTCGCGAGGTGCCCGCGGCTTCCTGTGCCACCGCGGCCTCGCTGGCCGCCTGGTCGGCGATCGCGTTGAGGTGATCGCCGTCGGCGCGGTGAGCGGGCACGTACACGAAGTCCACGCTGCGACCGGTCAGCAGGGCGTCGATCCGCACGACGAGTTCGCGGTTGGCGACCGGCTGTCCGGCGGAGGTCTTCCAGCCGTTGCGCTTCCAGCCGCCGATCCACTTGGTGACGGCGTTCATGGCGTACTGGGAGTCCATCCGCACCTCGACGGGCACGGCGGCGTCGGTCGCTTCGAGCAGTTTCTCCAGGGCGGTCAGTTCGGCCACATTGTTGGTGGCTCGGCCCAGCGGCCCGGCCTCCCAGCGCTCGGGTCGGCCATGGGCATCGGCGACGACCCAGGCCCAGGCCGCGGGCCCGGGATTTCCCTTAGATGCGCCGTCACAGGCGGCGATGATGCGGTCAGACATCCCCCGATCATGGCACGATTCCGGACCGAGGATCACATCACCAACGGTCCGGTTCAGTCGTCGTAGTGCAGGGTGCCGTCCTCGTCCATGGTCGGGTGGATCTTCGTCGGCGCCTGGTCGTCCAGGTCCGATGGCCGCGGCGGCTCCGGCCCGTCGGCCCCGCATCTGACCATCCGCTCGACGCGGCAGATCCGGAACAGACTGTCGCCGACACTCACCTCGTCGGCGCGGCCGGCGGCCTTGAAGGTCTCCGCCGCCTTCGCGTACCGCGCGCGCTGTTCCTCGCTGAAACTGTGCATCAGGGGCCAGAATTCGGTCATGCCGTCGACGAGCATGCGGCGCGCGTCCTGCGGTGTCGGCAGGAGCGCGCCCCGGGGGTGCCACCCCTGCCTGCTCTGTTCCCCCACAGAGAAGGTGACGGGGAGGAGCATGATCTCCGGGTAGGCCGCGACCGCCCGCTCGGAGTCCTTGCGCACCTGGGGCGGGAACCGCGAGCCGGTGTAGGCGAACCCCCGCAGGCCCAGCCGCAAGGCGCCCGCCATGAGCCCGTCCTGTCGCCCGGGGTCGAGGACGAAGCCCAGGTCCGGCGACGGCGTGCTGCCCCGGTGGTCCCAGGACGTGTCGGCCTGGTCCGGGTCGGTGGGCCGTGGCGGCTCAAGGCCCTTGTCGCCGCTGCGTGCGAACTCGTCCCCCCGTACGACCCGGTAGCGCCCGCCGAGGACCTCCAGCTCATCGACCGGCTCGCGCTCCAGCACCGACACCGCGGCCAGCAGTTCGCGGCGCTCCTTGGGGTCGTCGGTGTCGTCCTTGGCCCTGAACCACAGCAGCGAGTTCAGATTGTCCCGCGCCTCCTGGGGCGTGCCACAGGTCACCGGCTTCACCACCCGCCAGTGTCCCGGGGGTTCGGGGTCCTGCGTGGCGAGGCCGAAGACCGGGCCGCGGATCGCCAGATGCGGATAGCGGTACGACGCGTCCACGGCGTCGGCCTCGGTCACCCACTCGGTGGGGTCGTCGCGGCGTACCAGGTTCTCCTGGAGCCGGTCGATCTGTCGCTTCCAGTCATCAACCATGCACGCATTGTTGGCGCCGGGCCGGCTCGGCAGGGTCTGATTGTCTCAAATGATCGGAATCCGACAGGGTACGAGCATCAACCCGGCCCCGCCCGTGCACTTCCGGCAATCATCCTGCCGCGGCTCTCAGATGGCGGTCGCGGTCAAAAGCGTCCCGGAAATGCGGAAACCGCTCGGATTTGGGATCCAAGAGGTCGATGAGCGCGACCAGATGCTGCTGGATCCGCTGCAGCCGGGGGAGCGCGGGGGTGACGTCCTCGGCGAGGCTGTCGATGTCCGCGAGCAGTTGCTGGAACCAGCGCCGGAAGACGTCATCCGTGTCGAGCTTCGCGGAGAACTCCGCGAACCCGAGACACCGGCGGCGGCCCGGCTCGCCGTCCGGGTGGACCATCAGCTCGCCGATCGCCCGCTGCTGGGCGCGGAACAGGCGCAGCTCGTTGCTGTCCGACGACATCCGGTTGAGAGCGGAACTGACGTCGGAGATTTTGATCATGACGCTCTGATTGGTACGGGACCGGCCGAGGTCGAGGAACTGGATGTCCCGGCGCATGATCTCCACCCAGCCGAGATATTCGGCGAGTACGAAGATGGTGGAGCGCCGCGCGTACTCCGCTTCCTCCGGGCTGCCGTTGACCAGGAACGTGGTGAGGAAGCCGTGCCTGGGCCCGGGCGCCAGGTCGATGGCGTAGCCGTACAGGATGTTGAACAGCCTGCTCTGCAGGTCGAAGGCGGCCCACGCCAGCGATGCGCCGTAGGCGTCCATCAGGTTGCGCTGCTCCAGAGTGCGCAGCCGCCGCTGGGTCCAGTAGCCCAGAACGGCGGCCGTGGCCGCACCGGCCAGGGCCACTGCCGCGGAGACCAGAGTCACGACATCCATCGGCAAGGGCTCCTGGTGGTCAGTGGGGTGGTGTCCGCCAGGTGCGGATCCTATGCCCGCCCGCGTGCCTTCGACCCTTGTGGGAGGTCGTGCTGAGGGCGTAAAGGACGTCAGTCAGTCGTTCTTGCGGAAGGCGAGGACGACGTTGTGTCCCCCGAAACCGAAGGAGTTGTTGAGGGCGACGACGGGCCCGTCGGGGAGGGGCCGCGGGCGGGAAGAGATCAGGGAGGGGTCGACCGCGTCGTCGAGGTCGGTGACGTTGATCGTCGGGGGCGCCGTCCGGTGGTGCAGGGCCAGCACCGTGGCGACCGTCTCGATGCCGCCTGCGCCGCCGAGCAGATGGCCGGTCATGGACTTGGTCGCGGAGACGGCGACATGACCGATGTCGTCCCCCAGCACCTTCTCCAGTGCCTTGAGTTCGGTGACGTCGCCCTGCGGGGTCGAGGTGGCGTGCGCGTTGATGTGCACGACCTCGGCGGGTCTGAGGCCGGTCGTGGTCAGCAGTTGCTCCAGCGCCGCCATGACACCGCGACCGCTCGGCTCCGGCTGGGCGATGTGGTAGCTGTCGGCGGACAATCCCTGGCCGACCGCCTCGCAGTAGACCGCCGCGCCGCGGCGGGCGGCATGCTCGGCCGACTCCAGGATCACGACGCCGGCGCCCTCGCCGAGTACGAAGCCGTCACGGCCCTTGTCGTACGGACGTGAGGCGCCCTGCGGGTCGTCGTTCCTCTTCGACATCGCCATCATGTTGCCGAAGGCGACGAGGTTCAGCGGGACGATGACCGCTTCGGTGCCGCCCGCGACCACCACGTCGGCGCGGCCGGTACGGATCATGTCGATGCCGTAGCCGATGGCTTCCGCGCCGGACGCGCAGGCGCTGACCAGGGTGTGCACGCCGGCCCGGGCGTCCACCTCCAGGCCGACGCAGGCGGCGGCGCCGTTCGGCATGAACATCTGCATCGTGTGGGGGGACACCTTGTGCGCCCCTTGCTCGCGCAGGACGTCGTACTGGCTGAGCAGCGTCGACACACCGCCGACGCCGGTGCCGACAACCGCTCCGACGCGGAGCGGGTCCACCGGGGCAGCGACGACGCCGGCCCCGTCGGACAGCGCGCCCGCCTCACCGGCCTTGCCGGTGAAACCCGCGTCCGCCCAGGCCTCCCGGGCCGCGATCAGCGCGAACTGCGCGGCGCGGTCCAGCCGGCCGGTGACCTGCGGGGGAAGCACATCGCCCGGTTCCACCGCGGCGGGTGCGGCAATGCGTACGGGCAGTTCGGCTGCCCAGTCCTGCTGGAGGCGGGTCACACCGGAACGCCCGGCGAGCAGCGCTTCCCAGGTCGACGCGGCATCCCCACCCAGGGGGGTCGTCGCACCGACACCGGTGACGACGACAGTGCGAGGGGATGAGGTCAGGTTCACGGATGCGTTCACTCCACGGCTGGATGGGGCTGGTTCAGGTCGCGTTGGAATGACGGCAGTCACGGCGAGCCGCACCGACCGTCATGCTTGCAACGTCCGGAAGCCCTGCGGAGTTCGCCAATGCTCCGGCTTCACCCGACTGCGTGCTCCACGGCAAGTGGTGGGGAGCGGCTGCCGCCCGAGCGGAGGAGTGAGCCGGGTTGTTGCTGAGGTCATGACGGGCGTCCCGTGGCTGTAGTAGGCGCCGCCCCACCTGGGTGGGGGCGATCGTCGTGGGCAACTTCCGTTGTCGGCCGGGCAGTGGCCGCGACGCGGTGCTGCGCAGTCTCTACCGCGAACCGGGCCGGTGCCCTCTGGACTGGACCGATCCCACGCCGGTCGGCGTCGACGGGCTGCTGGCTCGCCTGATCGACTACCTCAACCGGCAGGACCTCGCCGATGACGTGCGGCTGCGGGCCGAGGCGGTCGTGCTGGATCTGCTGCACTCTTTGAAGCCCATGCGCGGGCCGTCGGAGTGAGCCGACGCGCCCTGACACTGCTGTTCGTGCACGACACGGGCATGAGCTTCGATCGCTGGCGCACCCACGTGCGGCTGCGCGCCGCCCTGCCTCTCCTCGCCGAAGGCCGACCCGTGTCCCGGGTCGCACATGCCGTGGGATACGCGACACCGAGCGCGTTTCTCCCGGCGTTCCGCCGAACCGTCGGCACCTCCCCGAAGCGCTACCTCAACGGCGACGCCGGGCAGCCGTAGAAGCCCGGTTTCAGCCGGTGCCACCGGACTCCGGCCCCGGCGGAGTCATGGCACCCATTTCACTCGAAAGGTTGAATACACCCGCTCTGGCCAGGCAAAACGCAGGCTGACCGGCAAGACGTCAGTGGTGCCCCCGGCAGGAGCCACAAGACCCACAAAACATGGCTGGTCGTGCCCATGGCGCTGACCTGCGGATTTACGCCACGGTGGACCAGGCGGGTTCGTCCTCGTCTGGCTGGATGACGACGAAGGTGTTGTCCGCGTCGGGGTGACCGGTTCCGGCACGCCGATGACGAGTCGCCGTGATGGGGCTGTGGAGGTCCTCCGGGGGTTATCGGGTCCTGAAGCGCCGGAAGAGGTTTCGGGCCACGTACACGCCCGGGCCGCCGAAGCCGACGATGTCGACGCGTCCGTCACCGGTGATGTCGGCGAGGAAGCGGGGGTGGCGGTCGACCCGCCAGCCGCCTGCGTCCTCGTTGTACCCGAAGCCGCGGCACACCAGCTGGGCCTGCTCGAACTGGCCGTCGCCGGGGCTGTGCGACACCCAGACCCCCTCATCGCCGAAGCCGACGATGTCCGGGTTGCCGTCGCCGGTGACGTCGGCGAGGAACCGAAGGTGCTTCCCGCTCGTCCACCCCTGGGCGAGCCCGAAGTCGTTCAGGACGAGTTTCGAGGGCTCGAACGTGCCGTCGCCGCACCCGCGTGAGACGACGACGCCCTGCGGGCCGAACCCGACGATGTCCACTGCTCCGCCGCCGGTGGTCCTGACCAGGAACCGGGGGTGCTCCTCGACCGAGCTCCACCCCTGGTCAACCCCGAAGTCGTCAAGGATGTACAGAGGGTCGGAGAACGCCCCGTCCTCGTCCTGGAGTGACACCCAGACGCCGTCGTCGTGGCAGCCGACGATGTCAAGCCTGTCGTCGCCGGTGGTGTCGGCGAGGAAGCGGGGGTGCTTGTCGGCAAGCCATCCGCCGGCCTGCTGGCCGTGTCCGAACGCCTTGAGGACCAGCTCGCCGCCCGAGGGCGCGAACGTCCCGCCCTCGGTCAGGCGCAGCTGCCCCACGACGGCCACAGCCGCCGACACCACGAACAATCCGCGGGTCACAAGCGAACCGTCGGCGCCGAGTGCGTCAGTGGCGGCAAGTGGAAGGGCCATGTAGACCTGGAAAGCCAGGACGTACGACGCGGCCATGGACACGGCGAACAGAACGAAGGGCCGGTTGGCGGCCACTGTCCGCCACTGCGCCACAACCCCGCCCAGCGCGGTACCGGTCTCCCGGCCACGCCGGGCGGGCAACGCCCGCCACTGGAGAACCGAGAGCCCGGCGAAGACGGTTGCGGCAACCGCGCATACCAGCCGGAAGTCGACTGCCAGCAGCGCGAGCCCGGCAACCGGCCCCAGCAGCATCCCGCCTTGGTAGTAGACGTTGAAGACGGCGAAGGCGTCGACGCGGCGCTCGCCGGCCTCCGTGGCCAGGCAGGCGCGGACGGCAGGGTTGAACAGCGCTCCGGCGAAGCCCGTGGCGACGGACGCGCAGATCAGCGCGGGGAGACTCTCCGCCCAGCCCAGCATCCCGAAGCCCACCGTCCGCAGGAGACATCCCGTCAGAATGGGCGCTTTGTAACCCAGTCGGTCGGCGATCGTTCCGCCGAGGAGAAACATGCCCTGCTGGGAGAAATGACGGACGCCCAGTACCAGCCCCACGGCCCATGCGGCGAGCCCCAGACTGCCTGCCAGATGGGAGGCGAGGTACGGCATCAGCATGTTGAAACCGAGATTGATCGTGAACTGGTTCACCATGAGCAACCGCACGGTCGGCGAGAACGACCGTGTCTGCTTCCAGAGATGCCTCCTCAACGCCCCGGCCCGGTTCCGGCCGGAACGCACCCGTCCGCGCCGGACTCGCGACGGGCGCCCGCACCACCGAATGTCGACTACTGTCAGCGACCATTGAGGCATTCATCATTGCAGATAGTAGTTAATGCCTGACGTCGGAGATACGCTCATGTCGCGCGAACGAGTGATGACGCGAAGCCGGACGGCACTGTTCGCCGTGTCCGGCGGTGCGGCAGTGGGCAACCTGTACTGGGCGCAGCCGCTGCTCGCCTCCATCGCGAAGGACCTGCACGCCTCCACTGCGGCGGCCGGCGCACTCGTCACCACGGTCCAGTTCGGCTACGCGGCCGGGATCCTGCTCATCGTTCCCCTTGGCGACCTGCTCGACCGCAGGCGCCTCATCCCGGTCATGCTGATCGGCTCGGCCGTGGTGCTCGCGGCATGCGCACTGGCACCGACGTTCACGCTTCTCGCCGCCGCGCTCGCCCTGCTCGGGGTGACGACGGTGGTCGGCCAGCTCCTCACTCCGCTGGCCGGGGACCTTGCCCGCGACGATGAGCGGGGCAGCGTGGTCGGCACCGTCACGGCCGGCATCCTCGGCGGCATTCTGGTGTCGCGTACGCTCAGCGGGCTCGTCGCCGGTGCCGCTGGATGGCGTGCGGTCTGCGGGCTTGCAGCAGGCTGCGCACTGCTCCTCGCCGTCCTGCTGTACAGGGCGATCCCCCCGCTGAAGCCACGCGCGCATCTGCGCTACCCAGCGCTCCTCGCCTCCGTAGTGACCGTGGTGAAGCGGGAGCGCGCCATCCGGTGGACCCTGGCCCTCGGAGCGATCGCGTTCTCGGTCCTCACCCTGTTCTGGCCTCACCCTGTTCTGGCCTCACCCTGTTCTGGACGGCACTGACGTTCCTGCTCAGCAGCCCGCCGTTCACCTACTCTGTGACCGTCATCGGCGCCTTCGGCCTCGCCGGCCTGGTCGGCACCATCGCCGTGAGACGCGCCGGACGTCTGCACGACCGGGGTCGGTCGCTGCCCGTGACAGGCGCCGCGTGGGCGCTGGCCGTGGCGGCCTTCGTCCTCGCCGCCTTCGCGGGCCGTTCCGTCATCCTCGTCATCGGTGTGGCCGTACTGCTCGACGGCGCCATCCATACGGTGAATGTGCTCAACCAGTCGAGAGTCCTCACCATCGCACACGCGGCCCGGAGTCGCGTCAACGCCGCGATGGTGACCAGCAACTTCATCGGCGGCGCCGCAGGTTCCGCAGCCGCCTCCGGCCTGTGGGCAGCGGGCGGCTGGAAGGCTGTGACCGCCGCCGGGACGGCACTCAGCTGCCTCGGCCTCGCTGTCTGGGCGGTGGGCCGACGAGGCCCGCTCGCTGTGCGGCGACCCCGGTGAACTCGTAACGTCTGCCCGGCGTACTACGACACCCACAGCCAGAACGCGGACCTCATCGACCTGCTGCCGCGACTCGGCACAAGCCTCGCCAAGTTTCCCGAGGCCGAGCAGCGCCGCCTCTACGATGTTCACCGCGGGGCGCGCGGGGGCTGACCAGCCATGTTTTGAGTGCCCCCGGCAGGACTCGAACCTGCGGCCAAGCGCTTAGAAGGCGCCTGCTCTATCCACTGAGCTACGGGGGCCGAATGGTGGCCTCGGTGGCCTGGAGCCCCGATCGGGTGGTCCGTGACCTTGCCGGGCACAAGGATAGGGCTCCGATCGCCTTGGCCCGGTTGCTTCACCTGCGTGGCATGATGTGGAGGTTCGGTGAAGCGAACCGATAATCGCAGGCAGGTGCGATTCCCGCAGCGCTTTTGACGTCTCGGGTCACGGGTGTTGTGTACTCGTTATGCCTGTGCCCCACTCGTCCCATCTGTCCCGTCCGACCTGTGGGCCGTCCCGTCCGCCCTGTCGGCGCGCAGAGATCCCCATACGCTTCAAAAAACCACCAAAATTGGGCATTCTTCGCATGTGGTGACCTTGGATGCACGGCCTCAGCTGATCGACGCACTCTCCGCGCTGCGCGACCGGGTCGCCGCCGTGCGTCTGTCGCTCCCCCTTCCCGGTGCTCCGCGTGCCCGGCAGACCCGTGTCGAGCTGCTCGCCCAGCTTGACGACTATCTCGTGCCCCGGCTGAAGGACCCCGAAGCCCCGCTGCTCGCCGTCGTCGGCGGGTCCACCGGGGCGGGGAAGTCCACGCTCGTCAACTCCCTTGTGGGGCGGCGGGTCAGCGAGGCGGGGGTGCTGCGGCCCACCACCCGTACGCCCGTACTCGTCTGCCACCCCGACGATCACCACTGGTTCACCGGGATGCGCGTACTGCCCCAGCTCACCCGCGTATGGCTGCCGCAGCAGGAGGAGCCCTCCCAGGACGCGGACCCCCAGGAGGGCGCGCGTCACGCGGACGAGGAGAACACGCTGCGGGTCGAGACCGCCGCCGGGCTGCCCCGGGGGCTCGCCCTCCTCGACGCCCCCGACATCGACTCGCTCGTCGTCGAGAACCGCCTGCTCGCCGCCGAGTTGATCTGCGCCGCCGATGTGTGGGTGATGGTGACGACCGCCTCGCGGTACGCGGACGCCGTGCCCTGGCATCTGCTGCGTACGGCCAAGGAGTACGACGCCACGCTCGTGACGGTCCTCGACAGGGTGCCGCACCAGGTTATCGCCGAAGTCTCACGCCAGTACGCGGCGCTGCTGACCAAGGCGGGCCTCGGCGACGTGCCCCGGTTCACGATCCCCGAGCTGCCCGAGTCGGCCGGCGGCGGCAACGGACTGCTGCCCACCACCGCCGTCGCCCCCCTCTTCGCCTGGCTCGCCCACCGGGCGAAGGATCCGGCGGCCAGACAGCAGGCCGTGGGGCGTACGGCGTCAGGGGTGATCGACTCGCTCCGCGCCCGGCTGCCGGAGCTCGCCGCGGCGGTGGCCGCGCAGTACGCGGCGGCCGTACGGCTCACCACCGCCGTCGACGAGGCGTACGAGAAGGAGCGCGAGCGCCTGCTCCAGCGGCTGAGGGCCGGGGCGGTGCTTGCCGGGGACGCCCGGACCCGCTGGCGCGGCTTTCCGCGCGACAGCTCCGCCGGGGAAGTGCTCGACTCGCTGGTCGCCAGCCTGTGCTCGCTGCTGCAGTGCGCCGTCGCCGCCGCCGACGAGCGCGTACAGGAGGCCTGGCGGCGCGAGCCCGCCGCCCGCGGGGTCGTCATCCGGGGGCGCAGGGACCTGGAGTCGGGGGAGCGGATCGGGATCGCCGTACGCCGCTGGCGCCGGGTTCTGGAGGAGCT
The DNA here is from genome assembly GCF_044548015.1 of Streptomyces sp. NPDC052236. Taxonomy (NCBI): domain Bacteria; kingdom Bacillati; phylum Actinomycetota; class Actinomycetes; order Kitasatosporales; family Streptomycetaceae; genus Streptomyces; species Streptomyces sp. NPDC052236. The sequence goes on from NZ_JBIUBL010000004.1 coordinate 99,516, forward strand.
GGCCGAGGAAGAGTCGCAGCGGCTGGAGCGCAACGTCGCGTCGCCCGACCCCGAGACGGTGGCCGCGCTGGTCGCGGTGGCGGTGCTCGGCGGGCGGCGGGCGCGCGGCGCGGGGGAGCGGCTGGCCGAACGGATGGGGGCGCAGGGGGCGCTGCGGCTGCGCGACAAGGGAGGCGCGCTGGTGACCTCGTACATCGACGACGTACTGCACAGCGAACGCGACCGCGCTCTCGCGCCCCTCGACGCGCTCGACGTGACCCCTGAGCCGCAGGCCGAGCTGATTGCCGCGCTGTCCGTACTGGAGAAGGAGAAGTGAGCGCGGTGACCATCATCGATGACGGCGAGACGAGCGAGGCCCGTGGCGGCGAGCGCTGGGACGACGGGCTGATCGCCCGGCGCGCGGGCGGCGGCGGGCGGGACGGCGATGGAGAGCCCGGCGACGATCTCCCGGCCGAGGAGCACGTGCCCATCGGGGGCGCGTACGGCGGTCCGCTACGGGTACGTCTCGACGCCCTGCGCGAGCTGATCGGGCTGTCGCGGACCCGGCTGGAGGGGGCGACCCTCGCCGAGGCGGGGCGGGTCCTCGACGAGGCCGCCGCGCGGCAGCGGCTCTCCTCGCGGCACACCGTCGTCGCCATCGCGGGCGCGACCGGGAGCGGCAAATCGACGCTCTTCAACGCCCTGGCCGAGGTGCCGATCTCCGAGACGGGGCTGCGCAGGCCCACCACCTCCGCCCCCATCGCCTGCATCTGGTCGGAGGGCGCGGCCGGACTGCTCGACCGGCTCGCCATTCCGCCGCGGCTGCGGCGCAGACCGCTCGCGGGCGGTGACGAGGAGTTGTCAGGTCTGGTCCTGGTCGACCTGCCCGACCACGACTCGGCGCTGGTCAGACACCGGGAGCAGGTGGACCGGCTGCTGGCGCTGGTGGACGCGGTGATCTGGGTCGTGGATCCGGAGAAGTACGCCGATGCCGCGCTGCACGAGCGGTATCTGCGACCGCTCGCCGGGCACGCGGAGGTCACCTTCGTGGTGCTCAACCAGGTGGACCGGCTGCCGGGGGAGGCCGCCGACCAGGTGCTCGACGATCTGCGCCGCCTCCTGGACGAGGACGGCATGGCGCTCGGCGAACACGGCGAGCCGGGTGCCACAGTGCTCCCGCTCTCGGCGCTCACCGGGGACGGCGTCGATGAACTGCGGGAGCTGCTCGGCACGTTCGTACAGGAGCGGAACGCCGCGGCCCGTCGGCTGTCCGCCGATGTGGACGCCGCCGCGGGCAAACTCCGTACGGTGTACGTCGCCGATGGGCGCCACGGGCTGGGCGAGCGCTCGCGCGAGGACTTCGCGGCGCGGCTTGCGGAGGCGGTCGGCGCGCAGGCGGCCGGTGAGACGGCGGAGCGCGCGTGGCGCAGGAACGCGGGGCGGGCGTGCGGGACGCCGTGGCTGCGGCTGTGGCGGTGGTACGAGCGCGTGCGTACGCCGGGGGGCGGGGCGTCCGGGGCCGCCGAGGCCCCCATGGAGGACGAGCTGACGGCGCGCCAGCGGGTGGAGCAGGCGGTGCGTACGGTCGCGGAGGAGGCCGCGCACGGGCTGCCCGCACCGTGGGCGCAAGCGGTGCGCGAGGCGGCCGTGCGGGGGGCACAGGGGCTGCCGGAGGCGCTGGACGAGCTCGCGGTGCGCGAGGCGCGGGCCACGGCCGGGCGCCCGCTGCGGCCCGCGTGGTGGCCTGCGGCGGTGCTGGCGCAGGTGGCGATGACGCTGCTGCAGATTTACGGGGGGCTGTGGCTGGTGGGCCAGATCATCGGCGTACTGGAGCCGGGCCTGGTGGTGCCGGTGCTGGTGATGCTCGCCGGGATCGTGGGCGGTCCGCTGGTGGAGTGGGCGTGCGCGGCGGCGGCCAGAGGCCCCGCGCGACGGTACGGGCAGGACGCGCGGCGGCGGCTGCGGGAGGCGGCGGCGGGGTGCGGGCGGGCGCGGGTGCTCGATCCCATCGCGACGGAGCTGATGCGGTACCGGGAGGTGCGGGAGCGGTACGCGACCGTCTCGGGGGCGGGGTTGGGATGCGGGTCGGGGTCGGGGTCGGGGTCGGGCTCGGAGCCGGGGCCGGGGCCGGGTGTCGAAACGGGGGCCGGGTGACGGAGTTGTCCACAACTGCCGGGTGGTCCACAGGCGTCAGCGGGATTTTCCTGTCTGGTCCAGCATGAAGAACAACGGGACGGAATGCCTGGCTGAACTGGACTGAACGGGGAGGTGGCCGCCATGAACGACACTTTGGTGACGGTGGTAGGAAATGTCGCCACGAATGTGGAGTACCGGGATTCGCCGACGGGCGGGATGGCGCGGTTCCGATTCGCGGTGACTCCCAGGCGCTGGGACCGGCAGAGCGGAACGTGGCTGGACGGACGCACCAGCTTCTATACCGTCCTTGCCTGGCGCGCGCTCGCCGTGAATCTGGCCGGATCGGTCTCCGTCGGTGAACCTCTCCTCATCCATGGGCGATTGCGGGTGCATGAGGAAGAACGCGAAGGGAAACGCAGGACATTCGTGGACATCGAGGCGATGGCGGTGGGACACGACCTGGCGCGCGGGACCTCGGCATTCCGCCGAGTGGCAAAGGCCGAACCGAATCTGACGGTGCGTCCGCCCGAGACGCGAGAGCAGGATCAGGAGTCGGCTCCATCACCGGCACCGGCACCGTCACCGGTGCCCGTGTCCTGACCGGACGATTTGGAGATTTGTCGACTCGGAAACAATGAAACGGTGCTGGTCGGGGGCCAGATGGGCGGCGGTGATAACGATTTCGAGTCGGAATGGTTATCTGACGGCATGACGGGGGACGGCGCCGGGATGCATCCCTAGGATTCCCGCGTACCACGGGGAACTTGGGTCTGCAGGCGAGATACCTCCCCCCACGCGTTACGCGCGAAAAAAACAGGGTCTCGCCCGGAGGGGAATTCTGTGTTTGCTTTGTTCTCTGCGTCATCTGCGTCTCCTGTACGCAGGCGTGGCGTCGCTCGTCGTCTCGCCGCTGCGGCTTTGCTCTCGGGCCTCTTCGCCACCGGCTCCATAGCCGGTGCGAGCACGGCAGTCGCCGATGAGGGCGTTCAGCAGCAGGGTGGCGCTGTCGCCACTCTCAACGGTCTGAAGACTTTTGACAAAGCCGTACTGCATGGCCGCCCGATCGATGCTGGGCTGTTCGAGATGACCGTCGACGGCGGCGGTCTGCTGAAGACGTACTGCATCGACATCAACAACCCGACCCAGCGCCAGGCGAAGTACCTGGAGACCTCCTGGGGCCAGACGTCGCTCGCCAGCAACAAGAACGCGGGCAAGATCCTCTGGATCCTGGAGCACTCCTACCCGAAGGTCGACGACCTGGCCGCCCTGGCCAAGGACGCGGGCATCGAGGACAAGAACCTAGTGCTCTCCGAGAAGACCGCGGCGGCGGGCACCCAGGTCGCCATCTGGCGCTACTCGGACGGCGCCGACGTCACGGCCGCCGACCCGGCGGCGGAGAAGCTCGCCGACTGGCTCCAGGAGAAGGCCCAGGACGTCGAGGAGCCCAAGGCCTCGCTCAGCCTGGAGCCGAACGCGGTCTCCGGCAAGGCGGGCAGCCGGATCGGTCCGGTCACCGTCCGTACGGACGCCACTGAGGTCACCGTGACCCCGCCGGCCGACGCCGCCGCCAGCGGCATCAAGATCACCGACGAGGCCGGCAAGCCGGTCACTTCCGCCAAGGACGGCACCAAGCTCTACTTCGACGTTCCCGCGACTGCCGCCGACGGGTCGGCCACGCTGAGCGTGCAGGCCACCACCTCTGTGCCGGTGGGCCGGGCATTCGTCGGTGCGACGACCAAGAGCCAGGTCCAGATCCTGGCCGACTCCAGCGAGTCCACGGTGACCGCGAATGCGACGGCGAGCTGGGCGAAGACCGGTGCCATTCCGGCCGTCACCGCCGAGAAGAACTGCGCCGAGGGTGGCGTCGACATCACCGCCAGCAACAAGGGCGACTCTCCGTTCACCTTCGAGCTTGCGGGCCTGACCCACACCATCCCGGCCGGTGAGTCCAAGACCGTCACCATTCCGGTCGCCGAGGACCAGGCGTACGACTTCACCATCACCGGGCCCGACGGGTTCAAGAAGAACTTCAAGGGTGTGCTCGACTGCAAGACCGCCGGCACCCCGGCCCCGGAGGAGCCCTCGTCCGAGCCCACGCCCTCGTCCCAGCCCAGCGCGGCTTCGGCCGGAGGCACCTCCGCGGGTACCGGCGTCACCGCGGGTGTCGAGGGTGACCTCGCCGAGACCGGCAGCTCCAGCGCCACCCCGATGATCGCGGGCATCGCGATCGCGCTGGTCGTGGCCGGCGGCGGCGCGGTCTTCTTCCTCCGTAAGAAGAGGGCGACTGCCGCAGAGTAAGTACGCGTAAGCGCGACGTGATGTGATCTCGCGCCGACGACGGCCCCGGTACGCCCACGCGTACCGGGGCCGTCGCCGTCCCGGACCCCCGTCCCGGACCCCCGTCCCGGTCGCCTTCCCGCCGACGTTCCGCAGGCGGCCGAGGCCGCCTGCCCCGACGCCGTCTCGTCAGCCGGCCGTACTCATTTCCTTCGGGGGATGGACGTACGGCAAGATGGGGTGTATCTGCCCACCCACTTCCTGCCGGACGGTTTCTCTTGGCTGAGTTCATCTACACCATGCGCAAGACGCGCAAGGCCCACGGCGACAAGGTCATCCTTGACGACGTCACCTTGAACTTCCTGCCCGGCGCGAAGATCGGTGTGGTCGGCCCCAACGGCGCCGGTAAGTCCACCGTTCTCAAGATCATGGCGGGGCTTGAGCACCCCTCCAACGGCGAGGCGTACATTTCGCCCGGCTACAGCGTCGGCATCCTCATGCAGGAGCCGGAGCTGGATGAGACCAAGACGGTTCTGGAGAACGTCCAGGACGGCGCGGCCGAGATCATGGGCAAGCTCCAGCGTTTCAACGAGGTCGCCGAGCTGATGGCGACCGACTACTCCGACGCGCTGCTCGACGAGATGGGCAAGCTCCAGGAGGACCTGGACCACGCGGGCGCCTGGGACCTCGACGCTCAGCTCGAACAGGCCATGGACGCGCTGGGCTGCCCGCCCGGCGACTGGCCGGTCACCAACCTCTCCGGTGGCGAGAAGCGCCGTGTCGCGCTCTGCAAGCTGCTGATTGAGGCCCCCGACCTGCTGCTCCTCGACGAGCCCACCAACCACCTCGACGCCGAGTCGGTGAACTGGCTGGAGCAGCACCTCTCGAAGTACGCGGGCGCCGTGGTCGCCGTCACCCACGACCGGTACTTCCTGAACAACGTCGCCGAGTGGATCCTTGAGCTCGACCGCGGGCGTGCCCACCCCTACGAGGGCAACTACTCCACCTACCTGGAGAAGAAGTCGGCCCGCCTCAAGGTCGAGGGCCAGCGGGACGTCAAGCGGCAGAAGCGACTCAAGGAAGAGCTGGAGTGGGTCCGCTCCAACGCCAAGGGTCGCCAGACCAAGTCCAAGGCGCGCCTCTCCCGCTACGAGGAAATGGCCGCCGAGGCGGACAAGATGCGCAAGCTGGACTTCGAGGAGATCCAGATCCCGCCGGGCCCCCGTCTGGGCTCCATCGTGGTCGAGGTCAAGAACCTCTCGAAGGCCTTCGGCGACAAGGTCCTGATCGAGGACATGTCGTTCACGCTGCCGCGCAACGGCATCGTCGGCATCATCGGTCCGAACGGCGCGGGCAAGACCACGCTGTTCAAGATGATCCAGGGCCTGGAGGAGCCGGACACCGGCTCGATCAAGGTCGGCGACACCGTCAAGATCTCGTACGTCGACCAGAGCCGCTCCAAGATCGACCCCAAGAAGTCGCTCTGGGCGGTCGTGTCGGACGAGCTGGACTACATCAACGTCGGCCAGGTCGAGATGCCCTCGCGCGCATACGTCAGCGCCTTCGGCTTCAAGGGCCCGGACCAGCAGAAGGCGGCCGGAATCCTCTCCGGCGGTGAGCGCAACCGCCTCAACCTCGCGCTCACCCTCAAGGAGGGCGGCAACCTGCTGCTCCTCGACGAGCCCACCAACGACCTCGACGTCGAGACCCTCGGCTCGCTCGAGAACGCGCTGCTGGAGTTCCCCGGCGCGGCCGTGGTCATCTCCCACGACCGCTGGTTCCTCGACAGGGTGGCGACGCACATCCTCGCCTACGAGGGCGACTCCAAGTGGTACTGGTTCGAGGGCAACTTCGAGTCGTACGAGAAGAACAAGATCGAGCGCCTCGGCGCGGACTCGGTCCGTCCGCACCGCGCCACGTACAAGAAGCTCACCCGGGGCTGAGTCGGACATGGCCCGCCATATTTACCGCTGCCCCATGCGCTGGTCGGACATGGACGCCTTTGGGCATGTCAACAACGTCGTCTTCCTGACGTATCTGGAAGAGGCGCGTATTGACTTCATGTTCCGGCTGGCGCCGGGGAACGGCTCCCCGTCGTTCGCCGGCGGGTCCGTCGTGGCCCGGCACGAGATCGACTACAAGCTCCCGCTGGTCCACCGGCACGAGCCGGTGATCATCGAGTCGTGGGTGACGAAGATCAACGCCGCGTCGCTGACCATCGCGTACGAGGTCAAGGACACCGAAGGGGCCGCGCGGGTCTATGTGCGGGCCTCGACCGTCGTCGTGCCCTACGACCTGAGCGCCGAGAGGCCGCGCCGGATCACCGCGGAGGAGAAGTCCTTCCTCCAGCGGTATCTGGACGACGCGGGCGAGGGCGTTCTGGTCGGATGACCATGCCCGTGCCCGTACGGAGTCTGCACTTCGCCGATGCGAGGGAGGCGGAGGATCTCGCCGCCTTCCTCGCCCGGCTGATCCACTACGACCGCGCCGCCGCGGTGCGCCTGCAGGCGCACCACGGCGCGCTCGCCGTGTTCGGGCATCCGCCGTCCTTCGAGGTGTTCGCGATCCGTACGGCACGGCTCGGCGGCGATCCCGTCGAGCCGGATGTGACCGTTCTGGATGTCACCGTTTCCGCCGGTGAGCTGCTGGAATCCCTTGGCGGCCGGGGGGGTGAGTACGGCGCCGAGTTCGCCGTGCCCGCCGCCGTCACCGGTCCGCCGTGGGCCGGTGTGCTGCCGCCGCGCGGCGGCTGGCGCGAGCTTCCCGGGCTGCCCTCGGTGCCCGCGCTGCACGCCGCGGTGACCGCGGCCGTCGCCGAGTTCCGTGCGCGCGACGAGGCGCTGCCCGAGCAGCACCGCACCCGTGCCGAGCGCGACCGGATCGGGCGCGACATCTGGTCGCGTACGGTCGGCGACACCGGGCTGCCGCTGCGCGCCGTGCATGCCGCGCAGTCGCTCGGCTTCCTGCGCCCGGGCGCGCCCGTCGCGCTGCTGGCCACGGGAACGGAGACCTGGCTCCGGCTGCGTACGCCTTTCGGCTCGATCGCCGTACGCACCAAAGGGCTCGGCGGCCTCAGCGTGACTCCCACCCGGACCGGTTAACCTCCGCCCGAATGGACAGGCGCGGCACAGGGCGCATCGTGTAGCGCAAGGCGCAACCTCGCCGCCCAGTACTACGTCGGGCACGGCGCGGCCTTCGCGAAGGGCGCGAAGGGTTTCACGGTCGACGGCGAGGGCTTCGACCGGCTGCCCGGCCTCGCCGAGGACCAGGACCGGCGCTACTACGCGGTCACCGTCAAACCGCAGGTCTTCATCAACCTCGTCCCGGACCATGTGATCGTCCACGGATGTTCCCGATGAGTCATGACCGTACGGTGGTGGAGTGCGACTGGCTGTACGCGCCGGAGGTGGTCGACTCGGGGCGGACATCTCGCGGTCCGTGGAGCTGTTCCACCGGGTCAATGTGCAGGACTTCGACGCGTGTGAGCGTACGCAGCCGTCGATGGACTCGCGTGCGTACCGGGCGGGCGGGCGGGGTGCTGGTGCCGAGCGAGCACCACATCGGCGCGTTCCACCGGTGGGTGACGGAGATGGTCGCCCAGCGGTCAGCGGGCCTGGTCGTCGTCCGGCCAGACCCCGATGTGGTCCCGCTCCAGCTCCAGCGCGACCCGGTGTTCCATGCCCAGCGCCCCGGTGTACTCGGCGGGCAGCTGGAGCCGCCCGGCCCGGTCCAGCATCGCGTACTCCCGCGCCACCACCGACTCCTGGCCGGTCGTCGCGTCGACCTCGGTACGGCGCAGCACCTCGGAGGAGGTGCGGCCGTCACGGATGGCGACCGTGCGCCGTACCTCGCCCGCCACCGCCTGGTCGTGGGTGACGATCACGATGGTCGTGCCCAGCTCCTCATTGGCCCGGCGGAAGGCAGCGAAGACCTGCTCGCCGGTGGCGGAGTCCAGTTCGCCGGTCGGTTCGTCGGCGAGGAGTACGGAGGGGGAGTTGGCGAGGGCGACGGCGATCGCGACACGCTGCTGCTGGCCGCCGGACAGCTGTCGCGGGCGGCGGTCACGGCAGTCGGCGACGCCGAGCATGGAGAGCAGAGACTCGGCGCGCTGAGTCTTCTTTTTGGAACGGCCGCGGAGCTGCATGGGCAGCGCGACGTTCTGGGCGGCAGTCAGATAGGGGAGGAGGTTGCGTGCCGTCTGCTGCCAGACGAAGCCGACGACGTCGCGGCGGTAGCGGAGGCGGGACACGGCGTCCATGGCGAGAAGGTCGCAGCCCGCGACCTTGGCGGCGCCCGCGGTGGGGACGTCGAGGCCCGCGAGGATGTTCATCAGAGTCGACTTGCCGCTGCCGGACGCACCGACCAGCGCCATCAGCTCGCCCTCCTTGACCAGGAGATCGAGCCCTTGGAGCGCCTGTACCTCCACACCGTCCGTCGCGCTGTGCTTGCCCGGGGGACGACCCCCGGACCCCCGATCGGAAAAGATCCGGACGAGACGGTCACAGGTGATCAGCGCGTCGTGCCCGTACGAGGGGCGGCCGCGGAGGGCCGCGGCCCGCTGCTCCAGTTCGGTGAGCGTGGTCATCGGGTGTACTGCCTTTCTCCTGCTCTGAGTTCGTTGACGGATCCCCGGCTGCCCGCCCACCACGCCTGCACGGCGGCGATCGCGCCCGCGAGCAGCACCACGCAGAGCGCGGGAACCCCCAGCGACCAGGCGTCGGCACGCAGCGGCGCACCGTCCACCGGGGCGAAACCGGGCGCGGCGGCCAGGGCGAGCCGGACCAGATCGACGCCGGGCGCGAGCAGCACGATGGTCGCCCACCCGACCAGCGCGCCCCCGACCGCGGCCAGCAGCGCCTGGGGCAGCGCTTCAAGACCGAGCAGCTGCCGCCCCTGCCCGGTGGTCAGGCCCATGGTGCGCAGCCGGGCGAGCAGGGTGGCCCGCTCGGGCGAGGTCTGGAGGAGGGAGAGGAGCAGGGCGAGTACGGCGTAGCCGCCACCGGCCACGATGGCGGCGGCGTAGACCTGCTCGGCGCCCTCCTGCATGGGCGAGTCGACGTACGCGGCACGCGCCTCGGCCCGCGTCTGTACGGCGATGTTCTTGCCGCCCGTACGGCCGACGGCGGCGCGGAGCTGCTCGCCGCTCACCGAGCCGCCGGTGACCAGGAGCGCGGTGGCGGGGGCGCGGCTCAGCCCGGCGGTGTCCACCAGCAGGAAGTCCCCGCCGGCGGGCAGGGCGGGGGTGAGGTCACGTACGGCGGTGACGCGGACGGTGATGTTCCCGGCGGTCGACTCGATCCGCTGGGGCCCGTCGCCGAGCCGCGCGGCGACGGCGGGTGAGGTGACTACGGGAAGCGCCGTTCCGGAGCACCGGTGCGCATCTGTCGCCCGCGCGGGCAGGGACGTGGTGTCGGCTGGACGGGACGTTGCTGTCGCCGGACGGGAAGTACCGCGGGCCCGGTCAGTCGCCCCCGCACCCTCCCCCGGAGTGCAGGTCAGCTCGCCGGCCCCCACCGGCCCCAGGCCCGTCCGGGCCGTCAGGCGTGCGTACGAGCCGGGCTCCACGCCGAGCAGGCGGACGCCCTTCGCCTCCGTCAGGTTCCCCTTGGCGTCAGGCAGAGACACCTGGTCCGCGACGTGGACCGGCGTCACCTCCCGTACGCCCTCCGTGCCGCGCGCCGCGTCCGTCGCGCCCGCCGGGAGGCCGACCGCCGTGGCCGGGGCCGTCACCCGGGCGTCCGCGCCCGTCGTCAGCAGGGCCGCGCGGTCCCGGGCGGCCGACACGCCCGCCAGGACCGAGCCGCCGAAGCCCGCCGTCGTCAGAGCGACCAGCAGCGCCAGCAGCGGCAGCGCCCCGGTCGCCGAGGAGCGGCCCGCGCGCGCCAGTGACAGGAAACCGATCGCGCCCCGCGACCGGCCGACCGGGCGGGCCGCCCAGCGCAGGGGCAGCGGATAGAGCCGTACGAGCACCAGCGCGGCGATCAGCCCCACCAGCACCGGCGCGGAACTCACCAGGAAGTCCGTGCCGTCGGTACTGCCGACACCGCGCCGCCGCAGCGCGGCCACCGCGCCCACGGCCAGCACCACCAGGGTCAGTTCGGCGACCGTACGGCGGCGCGAGGGCCGCGCCGAGGCGAGGTCGTCCCGGCCGCCGTACGCTTGCGGCTTGCGGTGCGGCACCACCGCGCGTACGGGCAGCGCCGCGCAGGCGAAGACCGCCACCACGGCCGCGCCCGCCAGCGACGGCAGCAACCGGGCGTCCGGCACCGCCAGCAGGGCCGCGAGCAGCCCGAGCGCAGCGGAAGGGACCGCCACCACCGCCGTCTCCGCGAGCAGCCGCCCGCCGATGCCGCGCAAGGAGCCGCCGCGCGAGCGCAGCAGGGCGAGTTCGGCCCGGCGGCGGGCCGCGATCAGGCCGCCCGTCATCGCGAGCACCACCGCCGCGACGGCCCCGATCCCCACCGCCGCGACCGCGACCACCGGCGCGATCGCGGACCGCAGCGAGGTGTACGAGGCGATGACGGCGGTCAGGTTGGTGCGCAGGGCGGCATTCGAGCCTGCCGCCTCGCGCACCGACAGCAGCCCCGGGCCGCGCGAGAGCGAGGCGACCTGCTCGCTCAGCGCCTCCGCGTCCTGCGCCCTCAACCGGCCGCCGTCGGCCGCCAACCGCCAGTAGTACTCCGGCTCGCCCGCCACGCCGAGCAGCACGGGCGCGGCATCGGGCGGCAGCAGCAGTGAGGCCTTCCAGTAGGGGTCCCCGGTCTCGGGCGCGACCTCCAGGGCGGGCGTACGCAGCAGCGGATCGACGGACCAGTAACCGCCCTGTGGGCGCAGCGGCTCCACGATCCCGGTGACCCGTACCGCCAGCGTCCCCCGCGTCTGGCCCGGCACATGAAGCACCGAACCGACCTTGATCCGCATGGCCTTGGCGGTCTGCGTGGTGACGGCCGCCTCCACCTGCGCGGTCCGCGCGGTCACCGGCTCCCGTGCGACGGGGTGCCTGCCCGAGCGCAGCACCGTATGCCGGTCCAGTTCCGCCTGCGCGGCCAGCTGGAACAGCGGCGGCAGCATCCGGGTCGGCCGGGGCAGCCACGGGTCGGTGACCGGTACGGCCACGGTCGTCCGTACCCCGTACGAGGACTCGGTGGGGTCGGCGCGCACCGGCAGTGGCAACCCCTTCACGATTCCCCGGCGGACGGCCGACACCGTCCCGGCGCGCATGTCCTTCTCGCGGGCGGGCTGCGGCAGTTCGAGACCGGGCACCGGGGCCGTCACTTCGAGCACCGTGCCGCGCGGCCCGGCGGCGGTGACGGCCTGGCGCAGCCCCTCCGTCTCGTACGACTCGACAGCGCGCGGGAAGGCGGCAGCGAGGAACGCCGTCAGCGCCAGCAGCAGGGCCAGCGCGCAGGCCGCGCCGGGCGCGGTGCGCAGGTGGGTGCGTACCCAGGGGGCGACGGCGGGAACAGTCCGAGAACGCATGTCAGTTGTCCCCCTGGTGGCGCAGGCTGACGGCCGGGTCCGCCCGGCGCAGCGCGATCGCGGCGACGATCAGCAGGGGCAGCGCGGCCACCCCCGCGAGGAGCGCGGCGACCTGCCCCGCGGGCAGCTCCATCAGCACCCGCGGCACCGGACGAGCCGCCTGACCGGTCAGTACGACGAGCGGCACGACGGCCCGCGTGAGTACCGCTCCCAGCGCCACACCGACGAGCAGCCCGATGGAGATGAGCAGCCCCTGCTCGGCGGCGATCAGCCGGGCGAGCCGCCGGCGCGGCGCGCCCAGCGCCCGCAATACGGCGAACTCCGCGGACCGTTCACGCATCGACCCGGCCGTGCTCACCGCGAAGCCGACCGCCGCCAGCGCCGCTGCGGCCACCGCCACGGCCATCAGCGCGGCCCGCGGCCCGGTGCCCAGTGGATCGCTCAGCAGGTCGTCGGCGGCCTCGTCGCGCACCAGGACCTGCGCCGGGTCGACTTCGGGGCGGGCGCGCAGGGCCACCGCGACCGCACCGGCCCGGCCCGGATCGGTGCTGATCAGCCACTCGTTGGGGGTGATCCGGGAGCCGGCGCGGTGGGCGAGAACCTGGTTGACGGCGCGCAGGTCCAGCAGCAGGGCCGCGTCGCCCTCCGCCGTCCCGGCGGCGGTCGTGGGCAGTGCTCGTACCGCCCGCGCGATCCGTACGTCGAGTGACTCGCCCGCCAGCATCACCGCGACGGTGTCCCCGGTCTTCGCGCCCGCGGCGCGCAGGAACGCGTCCGTGGCGACGGCGGCCAGTGCGGGGGCCTTGGGCAGCTGCGCGGTGACCCGCAGGCCGAGGTCCCCCGCCCCGGTGCCGTAGGCGACGGACAGCGGTGTACGGGCGGAGGCGACGGGCGACAGCGGGACCGCGGGCAGCTGCTGCTCTCTCCCGGACGTGGACGTGATCAGCTCACCCTGCCAGCCGAAACCGGCGGGCACGGCCACCGGCCGCTCGGTGCCGCGCGCGTCGGCGGACAGCAGCCGTTCGACGCTCAGCCGGTGCGACCCGGCCCGCGCGGACGGCTGGTCGTCCAGCCAGATCCCGGTCAGGGCGAGCGGCCCGGCCGACAGGCCAAGATCCAGGGTGAAGCGCCTGGTGCGGCCGTCGGCAGGCAGCTTGCCGACGACCATCCGGTACGACAGCCCGTAACGGTCCTCCAGCACAGCCGTAGCCGTGGGCGCCCTGCCCGACGGTGAGTTGGCTTCCGTACGCAGCCGCAGATCGAGCGCCAGCCGCCGCGCCGACGCGGGCAGCGGCAGCCCGGGCCGCTCGGCCTTCGGTGGCGCGATCGCCCCAAGAACCTTCCCCGGCGGCCCGTCGCTCAGATCGTCGCGCAGCAGCAACTCCTCGTCGGCGTGCGCGGTGTCCACGGCCAGCACGGTCGCTGCCCCCGCCCCCTCGCCCGAGCCCGACAGATCCATGGAGTCGCGGTGGGCGGGGGCCGCGTCCCGTACGCCCGGCAGCGCGGCGTAGATCCCCGCCCGGCCCGGCTCACCGGCCCCGACGCCGACCATCCGGACCGCGGCCCCCGTTCTGAAGTCCGCCTGGTCGCTCTGCGAACGGTCCCAGGACGCGCTCTGGCCGATCGCCAGCATGCCCATCGCCACGGCGAGCACCAGCAGCAGCACCGGGCCCGCGCCGCGCAGCGGCCTGCGGCTGAACTGCCAGCCCGCGAGCGCGGCGGCCAGCCCGCGGCCACCCGCGGCCCGCCGTTCCGCGAGCCGGGCCGCGGGCGGCAGCAGGCGCAGCGTCAGTACGGTGCCCGCGAGCAGCGCCAGCGCGGGGGCGGCGACCAGCAGCGGATCGATGCCCAGCTCGCCCGCGCGGTCGCTGCTCAGTACTCCGCGCCGGTCCAGCTGCCAGTACGCCACCGCGGCGATCACCAGCAGCCCCACATCCGCCCCGGCGCGCACCGGGGCGGGCAGCGCGGCGCCCCGTCCCCGCCCGATACGCAGCGGGCCCGCCGACGACGCGAGCGCGAGCGCGGGCGCCACGACAGCGGCGGCACAGGCCAGCGCGACCCCGGCCCCCACCAGCCAGACCGAGCCGGACGGCGGCCCGCCGAGGTCCATGCCGATGGAGCCGAGCGAACTCCGGTCCGCCAGCAGCCCGGTGAGCGGCCCCGAGAGCAGCGGCGCGCAGATCGCGGCGGGCACGGCCAGCAACAGCGCCTCGATCGCGGCGAGTGAGGCGATCCGCTGCCGCGAACCGCCGCGGGCGCGCAGCAGATCGGTCTCCCCGGCCCGTTCCGTACTGAGCAGCCTGGACACCAGCAGCAGCGCGTACGCGGCGAGCAGCACCAGCTGTACGGCGACGATCGCCAGCGTGGAACGGGAGACCAGCAGCGCCCGCTCGATCCGGTCGAGCACGACCGGCAGCGAGGTCCGCGCGGTCGCGCCGCCCGTGAACACCGGGTCGGCGGCGAGCGCCTTGGGGCCGCTCCCGGCAGCGTTGCGCAGCGCGTCGATCCGGTCGGTGCCGACGCCGCGGAAGTCGGCGGTGGCCAGCCATGAGGTCTCGTCGGTGGCGATCCGGCCGGAGGCGGCCAGGGCGGCAGGGTCGGTGAGCAGCGGACCGTAGGTGGTGAAGGCGACCTTGCGTACGCCGCGCCCGTTCAGCGAGTCCAACTGCCAGTACGGGTCGGCCGGGTCGGCGGGCCGGTACAGGCCGCTGACCGTGACCGCCAGCGGCTTGTCGGTCAGCCGGTCGGTGAGCGTGATCGTGGCGCCGGGCCTCACCTTCAGCTGGAGAGCGGCGGTTTCGGGCAGGGCGACCTGAAGGCCTTCAGGGCCCGGCGCCGAAGGCCAGTTGCCCTGGCTGAGCCGTACGCGGGAACGGTCCAGCACGGCGAAGTGCGTCAGATCCGGCTCGCCCTCGCGCGCGGCGGCCGTCTGGAGCGCGCGGGGCAGTGCGTACGACCCCGAGCGCTCCAGCTTCCGTACGGTCACCGGCAGTCCGTCGAAGGTCCGCCGCGCGCCGCGTTCGACTGCCCGGTCCGCAGACTCCGCAGACTCCGCCGACTCCCGCTTGTCGGCCGGTGCTTGGCCGGTGGTGACGGTGAGCGCGACGGATGCGGCGTCGCGGGTGCCCAGGGTGTGGCGCAGCGCCGCGTCCCCGATCGAGCCGGAGAAGGCGGCGAGGGCGGACAGGACGGAGGCGGTCAGCAGTACGGCGAGAAGCGCGGCCGTGAGCAGCAGCCGGTGCGCGCCCACGCGCAGCAGTATGAACCCCGTCATGCGCCTGTCACCCGTTCCCCCATGACCGGATGCTTTCAGAGGGCACCGGTTAAGGGAAACCGCTTACGCTACTGGTCCGTGTTCACCATGGAGGCCGCGGCATACGTGAGGTAGTCCCACAGCTGCCGTGTGTGCTCCTCGGAGAGTCCCAGCTCCTCGACAGCCGTACGCATATGGGTCAGCCAGGCGTCGTGCGCGGCCCGGTCGACGGTGAACGGCGCGTGGCGCATGCGCAGCCGCGGGTGCCCGCGGTTGTCGCTGTAGGTGCGCGGGCCGCCCCAGTACTGCATCAGGAAGAGCACAAGCCTCTCCTCGGCCGGACCCAGATCCTCTTCCGGGTACATCGGCCGCAGCAGCGGGTCCTCGGCGACACCCTGGTAGAAGCGGTGGACGAGGCGCCGGAAAGTCTCCTCGCCGCCGACCTGCTCGTAGAAGGTCTGCTCTTGAAGGGTGCCGCGCGGAATCTCGTTCACCTCTCCATCGTCTCAGACGCGGGGGCGGAGGACTCAAGGCCTAGGACCACCCCGGCGGCATGCTCGGGCCGCATGCTCGCCTCAGCGGCGGCGGCGCAGGACAGTGGAGGCATGAGTGTGCCTCTGGAGCGGTTCGCCGAACCCGCCGCCGAGGCGCGGCGGTCCCTGGTGCGGGAGATCGTCGCGAACGGCGGGCTGACCGACCCGGCCTGGCTGGCGGCGTTCGAACAGGTCCCGCGCCATCTGTTCGTGCCGTACTACTTCGAGAGCCGGGTGGGCGGCTACGAGCGCCTGTGGTGCCACGACCCGGATCCCCTGCGGCGGGTGCGGTGGCTGAGAGGCGCGTACCGCGACGGGCCGCTCGCCACCCGCGTACGCGACGGCGAACTGGTCTCCTCCAGCAGCCAGCCCTCGCTGATGGCCAGGATGCTCGAAGCGCTCGACGTACGGGACGGCCAGACCGTCCTGGAGATCGGCGCGGGCACCGGCTACAACGCCGCGCTGCTGTCGCACCGGCTCGGCGACGACAGGGTGACGACCGTCGATCTGGACCCGGAGATCACCGAGTCGGCGCGGTCGCATCTGGCCTCGGTCGGCTACCACCCGACCGTGGTCACCGGCGACGGCGCGCGCGGCTGCCCGGAGCGCGCCCCCTTCGACCGCATCATCGCGACCTGCACCCTGTCGTCCGTGCCGTTCGACTGGCTGCCGCAGTGCGGGCCACAGGCGCGGATCCTCGCTCCCCTCTCCACCGGTCTGATCGCGCTGCGGGTGAGCGACGACAGCCGCGGCAGAGTCGCGGAGGGGCACTTTCTGCGGTTGCCCGCCTACTTCGTGCCGCTGCGCGGCGGCGAGTCCGCCCCGCCGGGCCACTTCGGCGGGCTGCCCAGGCACGCGATCGAGAACGACCTCTTCCGCTTCCTGCTGACCCTGACCGCGGGCAGTCTGGACCCGCACGAGGCGCTCTCGCTCTGGGAGCTGGAGCGGCGCCCGGAGCGGGACCGCTTCGGGATCACGGTGAGCGGTGACCATCAGTGGGCCTGGCTGGACGACCCTGAGGGGCCGTACGCCTGGCCGCTCGGGCGGCGTCCGAGCGGCTGGACCGACGCCGCGCTCTAGCCCGCTGGTCCGCCGCCGGCTAGCCCCGGCGGATCGTGATGGTCGTCCAGGCGCCTACGTGGACCCGGTCGCCGTCGTTCAGCGGGATGGGGACGTAGGGCTGGATCGGATCCTCGGCGCCGTTGAGCGTGGTGCCGTTGGTGGAGTTCTGGTCGACGACGGCCCAGGAGCCGTCGGGCTGCTGGACGAGCACCGCGTGCTGGTGCGAGACGCCCGGGTCCTCCGGCGGTACGGACAGGTCGATATCGGGTGATTCTCCCGTGGACTGCCGACGGCGGCCGATGGTGATCTGGTTGCCCGCGAGCGGCAGTTGCTGCTCGGGGGAGTACGCGGGCAGATTCAGGCCGGTGGCCTCGGGGCCGCTGCGCTGCATCATCGCCAGGAAGTACTCGCGGTCGGGCGCGACGACGGCGGTCCAGCCCGCGGGCGGCTGCTGGGCCTGGTACGGGGGCGGCTGCTGCTGGCCGGGGTGCTGGCCGGGGTGCTGACCTGGGTGGCCGGGGTGCTGGCTCTGCTGCTGACCGGGCTGGGCGTACGGCGGCGGCGTCGTCTGCTGCTGCATGGGCGACGGCATCGCCTGCTGCTGCATCGCCTGCTGTTGCATGGGCTGCTGTGGGCCTTGGGGCGCGTGAGGCCCCTGCGGCGTTGGTGGTGCCTGCGGCGCCTGCGGCTGCGAGGGCGGGGGCAGCACCCAGTCACCGCCGGTCGGCTGCCCGGCCTGCGGGAACGCGGGCGGAGTCGGCGGAACCGGCTGCTGCGGGAACCCCTGCGGCTGGTGCTGGGCCGGCGGCTCGTTCATCAGCGGCTCGGCGGGCCGGTTCACCTGCGAGGGCCGCGAGCCCTGGTACTCGTACGGATCATGCCGCTGCTGAGGTTGTTGTGGCTGCTGAGGCTGGTGCGCCTGGCGCGCCTGGTGTGGCGAATGCGGCTGCTGTGGCTGCGGCGGCTGCTGCGGATGTTGCTGTTGCGGTGGCGCGGGCGGCGGCCCCGGCTGGGACTGGAATCCCGGCGGCAGGTTCAGCCCGGGAGACGGCTGCTGGGACGGGGCCAGCGGGGTGTACGACGTCGCCGTGTGCGTCAGGAAGTTGTACCGGCACTCCTCGCAGAACGGGGCCATGGCCTCGCGCGGGGTGCGGCACTGCGGGCAGAGCTCGGCCTGGGCGGTGGCGTTCGGATCGCCCATGCCGGGGCCCCCGCCCGCGCCCGGGTAGCCGTACGCCGGTGGTGGCGGGGGAGGCTGCGGGACCGAGCCCGCGGGAGCGCCGGGACCGGCCATGCGGTGGCCACAGACCTCGCACCAGTCGTCGGAACCCGACTGGTGTCCGTTCGGGCAAGTCGGCATGTCGGCGTCTCCCCCTCTCCTCGTCCGGCCCGAGGGCCGTTCGCATCCTGCTTGAGCTGGCTATTTCTTCACACGAACCGTCTTGGTGGAGCGCGTTTCGAGTGTCATCTCGTCGGCTTCCGCGACCTTCGCCTTCAGTCGCACAGTACCTGTCGCTACATCGACAACGTCCACCACCTTCGAAAGCAATTTCGCGGTGTCCTCGTTCCCCGAGGCGGCGGCGAGCTGTACCGCACGCCCCAGTTTGGCCGTCGCGCCGTCGAAATCGCCCGACTTTCGGGCATCAAGTCCCTGTTGGATGACTTGTGCCAGTTCGGCCTGGCCTGTGTAGTGCGCGACCTGGGGGTTCATTGACGTGGACGCCACCATGTCGTCCGTCCACACAGCCCGTACAAGCCCCTGCGAAAGTACCTGCGGAGCGCCGCCGTCCACCGCCGGAATGATCAGCGAGACGCGGGCCGCGAGCATTTCCTGCCCGATTCCGGCCTCCGGCACCTGTACACATACGTGGTAGTCGCGCGACTCGTCACCCCAGGAGCCGGTCGGATAATCCCCGGCCCGTGGCCCCGCCTCCGTGCGCCGCCCGGTCAGCTCCTCCACCGTCGGCGCCACCTGCTTGACGTACTTGATCTGTACGCCGACGGGGGTCCAGAGCCGCAGCGCCACATCCGCGACACCCTTGCTCATCGCGTTCACCATCATGCTGGTGAAGTCAACGGCCAGCTCGGCCGGGTTGGCGACGATGTCCGCCGTGCCCAGCAGCGCGGAGGCGATGCCGGTGACCTCCTTGACCTCCCAGTCCGTGCCGACACCGCGGGCGTCACAGGTGAAGCGGCCCGAACTGGCCTCCAGCGAGGCCCGCAGATCCTCCGGCGACTCGTGCTCGTTGCGGCCGTCGGTGAGCAGAATCCCGTGCCTTATGGTGCCTTCGGAGGTGGCGAGTAGCCGGTCGGCCAGCCGCAGCCAGGTGCCGATCGCGGTGCCGCCGCCCGCGGTGAGCCGCCGCAGCTCCTCCTTGGCCCGGGCGCGGGTCCGCCGGTCGGCGATCGCCAGCTTGCCGTCTCCCGGATAGACCTCGGTCGCCACATGCGTACCGGCGACCACCGCGAAGGCAACGCCGTCGCGCAGAGAGTCGATGGCGGCGGCCGTGGCGTCGCGGGCGTTGCGCATCTTGGTCGGCGGATAGTCCATCGAGCCGGAGCAGTCCACCATGATCACCACAGCCGCGTCCGCCGCCTGCCCCGGTACCGACGAAGGAGAGGCTGACGCGCCCATGAGCGGAGCGCCGCCGCTGGTGCCGCCGCCGGTGGAGGTGACCGTGACGATCGCGTTGACCTCGCGTCCGCCCTCCGGCAAATATTCGTTCTGATACACATCGACCGAGAACTGCGGCACCTGGGACTTGGCGAAATTAGCCATCTGATGGGCTCCTTGAGGCCACTTGGCAGGGAGAAAGTCAGGCGTTACGGGTGTCCTGCGGGCAGCGTTCCGTTCGCCGGCGACTCGCCGGACAAAGAGGGGCTCAAGCCTTGTTGTAGGGCGATCCTGCCCCTGGCTGCTCCACGGCGAACGGCAGGATTGCCACTGTTACGTTGTCGTGGCCCCCGCCGTCGAGCGCATGGCCGACCAGCACCTGCGCGCTGTGCAGCGGACGCCCGGCGGCGTCGGCCGGGATGGCCTGGGCCATCTCGTCGGCGCCCTCCGCGTAGTTCCACAGGCCGTCGGTGCAGACCACGACCACACCGGACCGGTCCGGCTTGAACGAGGCGGTGTGCGGATCCAGTTCATACGCGTCGGCGCCCAGCCAGCCCGTAATGGCGTGGGCGCGCTCGTCGGCGTACGCCTCGGCCTCGTTCATCAGGCCCGCGGCGACCATCTGGGCGGCCCAGGAGTCGTCCTCGGTGAGGCGGGCGGGCGGGCCGCTGCGGTCGTCGGGGACCCAGTACGCGCGGCTGTCGCCGACCCAGCCGATGACCAGCAGACCGGCGGCGGCCACCGCGCCCACGATCGTGCACGCGGGCGCGTTCTGGTGGCGGTGCGGTTCGGGGTCGAGGGCGGAGGGGCCCTGGTCGGGCTCGGCGGCGAGGGCGTTGACGGCCTCGGAGGCGGCGATGATCGCCTCGTGCATGGCCTGCTGCGGGTGCGTGCCGCGCGGGAGCGAGTCGAGCAGCAGTTCATTGGCGGCGATCGCGGCGGCCTCGGAGGCCTCGTCGGGGCGGGTCGCCGACGAGACGCCGTCGCAGACGATCGCGACGACGGCGGGCGTGCCGTCGGGCAGGGCGGTGGAGGAGACCGCGAACGAGTCCTCGTTGCGATGGTGGCGCAGCCCACGGTCGCTGACGACGGCGACCGAGCCGAGCTCCTGCTCCATGTGGTCGCGTTCGCGGGGCTGGGCGTGGCCGCAGTTCTCGCAGTAGCCGTCGGTGTCGACATGGCCGGCGCGGCAGGCCACGCAGACCTTGGTGCCGGGCGGCGGCGGGAGCGGCGGGGCGACGGGGTCCACGGCGCGGGGATCGGCGGCGGGGATGCCGTAGCCGGGAGCGGACGTGGGTACGGGGGCAACGGGTGCGGGAGCCGGTGAGGGCGCGGGCGCAGGCGCGGGCAGCTCGAAGTCGCCACTCGACGAGCCACCGGGCGTAGCACCACCGGCCGTAGCGCCTGGCGACGCGTCGGCGGACGGGTCATGGCGGCCGGACGGGGCGTCGAACCGTACGGATGCGGCGGGCAGTTGCCCGTCCGGGTGCGCGCCGAGCGGTGCGCCGCCCGAGTCCGTGCCCGGCAGGTCGCTGCCCAGCTGCACGGGCGCGGGCGTGCCCGCGGTGTCCGTCCCGGTGGCCGCGGGCCACGAGCCACCCGTGCCGATGGCGATGGTGGGGTGGTCGTCCGGCGGCGCGGACACGGCCGACAGGTCGTACCCACAGGCCCCGCAGAACAGGTCACCCGTCTCCAGCGGCTCCGTGCAGCTGGGGCATGTCGACCGGGCGGCCGGCTGGTGCTTCTGCGACGACATCAATCACACCCACGTCCGGGGGCGGAAGCGGTTGGCCCGCTCCACCAGGTCAATCCGCTCCTCGCCGCGCTGGGCGAGCCGGGCGAGCACCCGGTAGGAGCGTTCCAGCCCGAAGCGCAGGCCGCGCTCGTCCAGTTCGCTGCCGAGCAGCACGATCGGTGCTTTCGCTGCGATCGATGCGGTCGGTGCGTTCGTTACGGACGGCCCGGCTCCGGGACTACCGGAGAGTACCCAGTCGAGGGCCGTACCGAGTACTTCTGTGGACAACTGCTCGCGGCGTATGGCGTCCAGACCGAAGTCTTTCAGGGCGTCCACCTGCGCGGCAGCGGCCAACAGATCGTCCAGCAGAGGGTCGTGCGCGGCGCGTCGCCGCAGTCTCGCCCGTACGGCCGCTATCCGCGCCGCCGTGTAGTGAATCGATGCCTCCGGCACCGACTCCAGGGTCCGTACGGCTCCGGTCCGGTCGCCCGCCGCGATCTGCACCCGGGCCAGGCCGAACGCGGCGCTGACATAGCTCGGGTCGGTCGTCCACACGAGGCGGTAGTACTCGGCGGCGTTGTCCAGCTGGCCAAGGACTTCGGCGCAGACGCCCAGCGCCAGCTTGGGCGCGGGCTCGCCGGGGAACGCGTCGTAGATCGCGTCGAAGGAGAGCGCCGCGATCTCGTTCTCCCCGGTCACCAGCGAGGTGAGGCCGCAGTACCAGACGACCCGCCAGTCGTCCGGGTGCCGGCTCTCCAGGGTTGTCAGCGCCCTGGTCGCGGCGTCCGGATCACGCATCTCGAGCCGGGCGCGCAGCTCACGCAGCCGGGTCTCGGGGGAGGCGGCGGCCACGGCTTGCAGCGCGGCGATCAGCTCCGCGGGCGCGGCGGCCATGAGACCGGCGAGGAAGCCCGCGTTCGGGTCGTTCGGGTCGACGCGCGGCATGGGCAGCGCGAGGGCGGTCGCCCGGGCGTCGAACACGGCGAGCTGCGGAGCGAGATGGGGGGCGAGATGCGGGGCGACGGCGAGACCCGCCGGGGACGCGCCGATGGCCCCTTGCGCGCGGGGCGCGGAGGCCGCGGAGGACGCGGGGATCGCGGCGGGTGTGGCCGGTGCGCCCTGTACGGCCGCGTGCGGGGCGGTCGCGCCGTTCAGCGCGAGGACGGGCTGCCGCCTGCCGCGGCGGCCCGGGGGCGTCACCCGCGCGCCCAGCTGCGACACGTCACCCGTCAGCTCGGCGAACAACACCGTGTCCGTGACCCGCTGTTCCGTGCCGAACAGCGTCGACAGCGAAGGCCGCGGGCGGCCCGTCTGGATCGACACGACCTCCCGCAGCACCCCCGTCAGCTGCTCCGCCATCTCCTGCGCCGAGGCGAACCGCCGTGCCGGATCCGGGTCGGTCGCCCGCACCAGCAGCCGGTAGAAGGACTCGTACGTCTGGAAGACCCCGATGTTCTCCGGGTCGGGCAGGGAGTCCACGAACACATTCGTGTAGCCCTGGAAGTCGAAGGTCAGCACCGCCAGCGTGCGCGCCACCGTGTAGAGATCCGACGCGACCGACGGGCCGAGCTCGCCGACCTCCGGGGCCTGGTAGCCGACCGTGCCGTAGATCGCGGACTCGTCGTCGTCCATCCTGCGGACCGCGCCCATGTCGATCAGCTTGAGCTGGTCCTGCTGCTGAATGGCGTTGTCGACCTTGAAGTCGCAGTACAGCAGGTTCCTGCTGTGCAGATGCCCGAGGGCCTCCAGCGCCTCGATGCCGTACGCGCACGCCTGCTCGACCGGCAGCGGGTCGCGCTTGCCGCCAGGGTCGCGCCGCTCGTTGGCGATTTCCTTCAGCGATTTGCCGCCGACGTACTCCATGACGATGTAGCCGTCGAGGGAGCCAGTCCGCTGGTCGAGGTGTTCGACGAAGTTGTAGATGCGGACAATGTTCGAGTGCTCGATCTCCGCGAGGAAGCGGCGCTCGGAGATCGCCGCGGCCATGGCGTCCTGGTCGCCCGTGTCGAGCAGGCCCTTCAGCACCACCCAGCGGTCGGACACCGCGCGGTCCACGGCGAGATAGACCCAGCCCAGGCCGCCGTGGGCGAGACACCCCACGACCTCGTACTGCCCGTGCACGATGTCGCCCTCGGCCAGCTTCGGCACGAAGGAGTACGGGTGTCCGCACTTGGTGCAGAAACCTTCCGTACGGCCGGGACGCTCACCGCGCGAACGTCCCACCTGCGCCCCGCAGTCGGACCGCGAGCAGAACCGCTTGCGCTCCGGGACCTCGGGGTTCTCCATCACCGCGGCGCGCGGCTCGGGCCGCGGCACCTGCGGTACGGAGACCAGGCCCGCGCCCAGGCGGTTGCGGCCGGACGAGGCCGAGTCGGTGCCGGAGCTGCGCACCGAGACCGACCGGGACGAAGGGACACTGCCGGACAGCGAACGCGACAGCCGCCCCGAGACGGAACGGCGGGAGGTCGACGAGCGCGAGGAGGAGCGGGACGACGCGCGCGATGAACCGCGGGACGATCCGCGCGACGAGACCTGCGCCGAGGTGCTGTCCCGGCCGCTGCCATGGCCGCCGCCCGTGATGCCGGTGGGCGGCGAGGAGAGCGACCCGGTGGACGAGACGACGGGCGCGAGACCGCAGTTGTCGCAGTACAGCTCACCGCCGCCCATGTCCTCGTAGGAGCCCTCACAACCGGGACGTTGGCATGCGTTGTTCTCGCTCATGAATCCCCCCTGCGATCAGACGGCCCGGACTGGCTCTGGCCCTGCCCCTGCCCCTGTCCCGGGACGAGTGCCTCGGCGGCGGCCCGCTGATAGCGCAGCACCGCCTCCTCGGCGACGCGCAGATCGCACGGCGCGCTCCACAGCATCCGGCGGGCCGCGTCGTACCGCTCGATCAGCAGCGGATCCTCCGCCAGTCCGTTCCGGGCGACCTTCGCCTTGTACGCGTCCAGCCGGCCGCGCAGCTCGGCGCGCACCGCGAGCGGCGCGGTGACCGAGGTCAGTGACTCGCGGGCGCGCAGCAGTTCATCCTCGGCCTCGCTCTCCAGGGACTCCAGCAGTGGGGAGAGCCGGTGCCACTGGGAGTGCCTGCGGTACTCGGCGGCCGTGGCCAGCCGCTCCTGCAGCGCGGTCGAAGGGCCGCTGACCGCGGGCACCTCGGAGGCGGCGATCTTCGCCAGCACCTCGCCGCGCGCCGAACGCGCCTCGGTCAGCGTCCGGTCAGCGCGCGAGAGCACATCGCGCAGCCGCAGCAGCCGCTGCTCGGAGTCCTGCCGGACCCGCAGCACCGCCTCGATCTCCCCGCGGATGTCCTCCAGGGCGCGCGCCGCCCGGTCGTAGCGCTCGGTGTCGGGACGGCCGCCACCTGGGGCCGAACTGCCGGGCGCGGGCCGCCAGAAGGCCAGCGGGTCGGAGATCACCTGGACGCGGAGCGTGGCCAGCTCATGGGTGATCGACTCCAGTTCGTCGCCCGAGGGGTGCTCCCCGGGCCGTACGCCCACGGAGTGCGCGAGCGAACGGGTGCGCTGGAGCTCGGCCGAGAGCAGGTCTATCCGGGCGGGAAGCGCGGACCACACCGAGTCGGCCGTCACCACCATGTCCAGCGACCGCGCGTACAGCTCGTTCATCCGGGAGACCAGCTCCGCGAGCGAGAACCGCTCGGAAAGCTGGGCGGGCCCGGTGATCGAGGGCGCGGGGTGGGCGGCCGAGCTGGCGATCGTCACGCTCCGGCCGCGCAGCCGGTCGGTCAGCTCCAGCAGGTCCTCGCGGTTGGGCCAGCGCCGTCGTGAGCGCAGCTCGCGGGTGTCGTGCACGGCGGCGCTGTACGCGTCGAAGTACCCCCAGAGCAGGGTGATCTCCTGCTCGGTGGAGGACCAGCGGTCCTTGGTGACGCCCGTCAGCTCGGCACCTTCGAGGAGCCTGCGGCCCGCATGGTCCTGCAGGGCGAGAAGCGAGGTCTCGATCGCCTCGTGCTCCGCGCCGAGCCGGCCCAGCGCGCGGTCCACCTCGTCCCGGTCCATCACCGGCACTGGTGGTTCACCCGCGAAGCTGGGGGAGGATCCCGCGACGCCCATCGATCACCTCTCCGCTCTTCCTTGCAACGTATTGCGCATGACACATGACGACCAATGACACATGACGACCGGCAACTCCTTCGCCGGGCCGCTCAGCCGGTGCGGTACTGCGGCACCGGCGGCGCGAGTATCCCGGGAAGATCGGCCTTCAGCCACTCGTTGTACGCCACGGTCCAGGCGCCTCTGCGGTAGGTGTCGAGCACGCTGTTCACCCGGCGCACCAGATCGTCCTTGCCGAGCTTCGTGGCGACGCCGTAGTACTCCTGGGTGAACGGCTTGTCGCCCTTGAGCTCGACCGCAGGGTCCTGGGCCGCCTGGCCCGCCGCGAGGGCGGCGTCCGTCACGATCGCGTCGACCAGGCCCAGTTGCAACCTCACCAGGCAGTCGAGTTGGTTGGCCACGGTCAGCTCGTCCTCGTCTCCCGGCTGCCCGTCGTGCGCGTCCTTGAACGTGGCCCCGAAGGAGTTCTTCACCAGCGCCTCGTACGCCGTCGAGCCCTCCGCCGTGCAGACCTTCTTTCCGGCGAGGGACGTGTTGTACCCCGTGATGGAGGACCCCTTGGGCGCGAGCACCTGCTGACCGGTCTCGAAGTACGCCGTGGAGAACGCGACCTGCTTGATCCGCGCACAGTTGATCGTCATCGTACGTACGACGATGTCCACTGTGCCGTTGTTCAATGCGGGTATCCGCTGGTTGGTCGGGATGGCGCGGAAGATGATGGCGTTTCGGTCGCGGAGGATGTCCTGGGCGATGGCGCGGGCGAGGGCGATGTCGAAGCCTTCGAGGCCGCCGGTGGCCGGATTGCGGTAACCCCAGCGGTAGCTGTTCTGGTCGACGCCGACGATCAGCTTGCCGCGCGCCCGGATCGCGGCGATGTTCGGCCCGTCGGCGGTGGACGGCGTCAGCGAACGCTCCGGGGCGTCGCACTCGTCCGCCTTGGCGGACGTGGCCGACGTCAGACCCGTCGGACTGTGGCCGGACGGCTGCGAACTCTCGCCGGCGCCGTGGGACAGCGGCAGCAGGGTGACGGACGCGGTCAGCGCGCACGCCGCGGCCATCCCCGCGACGCCGCCCCAACCGCGGAACCGGAACCGCGACCGGGACCTGGCCCTCACGTCCCTCACGTCCGCCATCGCTGCCCTCCTCACTCTCACCGGTACTCCGTAAGCCTGCGGTTGATACCGAGGATGGCACCCACCGCGCCCAGCACCGCCAGCGCCGCGGCGCCGATCGGCAGTCCTGCCAGCGCGCCGTGCCCGTCCTCGGCGGCACGGGTGAACTCACGCTGCTCGTGCTCCAGCGCCTTCGCAAGGGCGTCGTCCACCCGGTCGAAGGACTCGCCGGTGGAGGCCTTGGGACCGATCACCTTCTCCAGCGCGCCTTCATACTCGCCGTCCTTGTCGGTCTTGCTGGCGTCGGCGTGCCGGACTTTCCACTCGGACACGCTCGCGACCGCCGCCGCGACGGGATCGCGTCCCGCGCTGTCGTCGGCGAGCCTGCCCGCCTCGGTCAGCTGGGTGCCGAGCTTGTCCATGCCCGTGCTGTAGTCGCTTTCGTACTTGTCGCTCTTGCCGTCCTCGGTGAGCACAGCGCCCCGCGCGACCAGCGTGAGGTTCTCATTGGCGCGGGCCTTGAGGGAGTTGATCCGCGCGTCGTTGAGGACCTTGAGGGACCGCTGACCGTGCGCCTGGGCGTCGGTCAGCTGGGCGCGGGCCACGGTGTGCCCCACAGCCAGCCACAGCAGTACGACGGTGGAGGCGGCGGTGGCGGCGAGGAGACCGTGGTTGAACACACGGTTCGTACGCCGGTAGTTGCGCCGCTGGGCCCAGACCAGGCCGCCCAGCGCCACCACGCCCACCACCAGCGAGGCCACGGGCAGGAAGCGCGCGTCCTCGTCGTCCTGGTCCAGCCGCGCCGTCTCCGCGTCGTACAGCTTCTGGGCGGCGGGCAGCAGGTCCTTGGTCATGCGCTCGTTCGCGTACCGCAGGTAGGCGCCGCCGAGGGGCAGGCCCTGCCGGTTGAGGGCGCGGGCCGTCTCGATCCAGCCCGTGTAGCGGGGGAGGAGCTCATTGAGGGTCGCTATCTGGCGGCCCGACTCGCTCTTGCTGTCCGTGTTCGTCGCGGCCTTGACCAGCAGCGCGGAGGCGAGCGAGATGTCGTCCTCGTACCGCGTGTCCATGGGCTGCGACTTCTGGGGGCCGGTGAGGAAGCCGCTCGACGCCGCCGTGTCCGCGTCGGCCAGGGAGCGGTAGATGGACGCCGCGTCCGCGCTCAGCGGCTGGCTGCGGCTGACCACATCGTCCGCCGCGGACGCCCGGTCGGAGATCTCGAAGGCCGTCACCGCGCCGAACGCCACCACCAGCGCGGCCAGCAGGGCCCCGATGATCTGCAGCCGTCCGGGCTCGGTCGTCGCCGCCGTACGCAGCCGGTCCTTGCCCTCGGCCCAAGCACCGCGGGGCGCCGGCGGCGCGGCCCACGGCTGCGCCGCAGGGTCCGTGGCAGGCGGCTGCCCGGGCGCATGCGGCGGAGCCGATTGGGGCGCGGCGCGCACAGTCGGCGGGTATGTCACGTGACCTCCCCCTCGGTCGCTGACGTAGGGCCCACCCCCGGCGGGTCCGGGGACGACTCCCGGCCAGCAGTATGGCCGCAGTGACTGACATTCACACCAGGCTTGACTGGATCTTGTACCTTACGCGGCAATTCAGCCGGACCAGGTTGATCTCCCCACCATGAATACGCTTCAAGACCATGATCGGTTCCCATTTCACGCCCGCACGGAAGAGGGAAGAAGCGGAGGCCGGGCCCTGAACCGCGCCCACGGCGTACGAGTTGAGCGTACGAGTTGAGGCGTACGAGCTGAGGCGTACGAGCTGAGGTGTACGTGCTACGCGTAGTGCGCGCGCAGCCGGGCGCGTGCCTCGGGCCCCGCCCCCGTATGGTCCATCCCCAGCAGCGCCGCCCCCAGCACCGGCGGCGCCGTCACCACCTCGATGACCGCCCCGGGCGCCCTGGCCGCCAGCAGCTCGCCGATCCGCTCGTCCAGCTCCGGATGGCGGGCCGCCAGGACACTGCCGCCCAGCAGCACCGGCACCGCCTCGCCCAGCAGGTCGAGGCGGGCCAGCGCGACCGTGGCCAGCGCGACGACCTCCTCCGCCAGCCGGTGCACCAGCGAGCGGGCGATCGCGTCGCCGCCCGCGCTGGTGGCGAAGAGCACCGGAACCAGCTCGTGTTTGCGCGCATCCGGGATGCGTGCCAAGTGCAGCGCCTCGATGAGGGCGTACATCGAGTCGAGCCCGAAGTGCGCGGGCAGCGCGCGCGCCAGCGCCGTCGGCTCACCGCGCCCGTCCGCCGCCCGCGCGGCGAACCACAGCGACTCCTCCGCGAGCCCCAGACCGCCGCCCCAGTCGCCGGAGATCCGGCCGATCGCCGGGAAGCGGGCGGTACGGCCGTCCGGCAGCATGCCGACGCAGTTGATGCCCGCGCCGCACACCACCGCGACACCGCGCGGCTCGGCGTCGGCCAGCAGCCCTGCCCGCAGGATCGCGAAGGTGTCATTGCGCACCTCGGTCGTACGGCCCCAGCCGCGCGCCTGCACCGCCGCCGCCAAGTCCCGCTCCTCCACCGGCAGATCCGCATTGGCCAGGCACGCCGAGACATGCGCGACGAACGGCCCGGACAGGGGGAGGCCTGCGGCTGCCCTGGCCGCCGCCACCGTCACGCCCAGCGCGTCGACGGCCGCCTCGACCCCGACCACGGGCGGCTGGAAGCCACCGCCGCGGGCCGTGGCGAGGACGGTCCCGTCATCGTCGACCACCGCGACGTCGGTCTTGCTGTTGCCCGCGTCGATGGCCAGCACACCAGGTCGGCCCGTGCTCATGCCCACGCCAGGTGCTCCTGGTTGTGCGCGATCAGCTTGTCCGTGAGCGCCTCGGCGTACGCGTACTGCCCGATCAGCGGATGCGAAAGCAGCGCCCGGAAGACCCGGTCGCGCCCGCCGCGCAGGGCGGCCTCCAGCGCCAGGTCCTCGTACGCCGTGACATGGGCGATCAGCCCGGCGTACAGCGGATCCACGGCGGGCACCGGCAGCGGTGTCGGACCGTGGGCGCCGACGGCCGCCTGCACCTCGATCACGGCGTCGTCGGGGAGGAACGGCAGCGTCCCCTTGTTGACGGTGTTCACCACCTGGTACGGGCTGCCGCCCCCGCCCAGCAGCGACGCCGCCAGGTCCACGGCCGCCTCCGAGTAGAACGCGCCGCCGCGCTCGGCGAGCAGCTCCGGCTTGGTGTCGAGCGCCGGGTCGCCGTACATCTCCAGCAGCCGCCGCTCCATCTCGGCGACCTCGGCGGCCCGCGACGGCTTGGTCCCCAGCTCTCGTACGACCTCGTCGTGCGCGTAGAAATAACGCAGGTAATAAGAGGGGACAACGCCGAGCCGTTCGAGGAGCTG
This sequence comes from Streptomyces sp. NPDC052236, assembly GCF_044548015.1. Lineage (NCBI taxonomy): Bacteria > Bacillati > Actinomycetota > Actinomycetes > Kitasatosporales > Streptomycetaceae > Streptomyces > Streptomyces sp. NPDC052236. The sequence goes on from NZ_JBIUBL010000004.1 coordinate 129,103, forward strand.
GCGCGGAACGCTGAGCTCGTCCGCGATCGCGTTCCCGTGCTCGGCCAGCAGCCGCGGCAGCAGGTCCTCGCCCTCCGGACCGCCGAGCCGCACACCCGTCTCCCACGTCAGGTGGTTGAGGCCCACATGGTTCAGATGAATGTCGTACGGGGCGACATCGAGGAACTTCGCGAATCTGCGCTGGAAGCCGATGGCGACATTGCACAGGCCGACGGCCTTGTGCCCGGCCTGCAGCAGTGCCCGGGTCACGATGCCCACCGGGTTGGTGAAGTCGATGATCCAGGCTTCCGGATTCGTACGGCGCACCCGCTCGGCGATGTCGAGGACGACCGGGACGGTACGCAGCGCCTTGGCGAGGCCGCCCGCGCCCGTCGTCTCCTGCCCGACGCAGCCGCACTCCAGCGGCCAGGTTTCGTCCTGCTGCCGCGCCGCCTGCCCGCCGACGCGCAGCTGGAGCAGCACCGCGTCGGCGTCGGCCACGCCCGCGTCGAGGTCGGAGGTGGTGACGATCTTCCCGTCGTGTCCCTGCCTGGCGAAGATCCGCCGCGCCAGGCCGCCGACCAGCTCAAGACGGTCGGCCGCGGGGTCGATGAGCACCAGTTCACTGACGGGAAAAGTGTCCCTCAGGCGGGCGAAGCCGTCGATCAATTCAGGGGTGTAGGTGGATCCGCCACCCACGACTGCGAGTTTCATGCGTGTCTCAACTAGCCCTTCACGCCGGTGAGTGTGACGCCCTCGATGAAGGCCTTCTGCGCGAAGAAGAAGACCACGATCACCGGGGCCATGATCAGTACGGTGGCGGCCATGGTCAGGTTCCAGTCGGTCTGATGGGCGCCCTTGAAGGACTCCAGGCCGTAGCTCAGGGTCCAGGCGGCCGGGTTCTCGGAGGCGTAGATCTGCGGTCCGAAGTAGTCGTTCCAGCAGTAGAAGAAGTGGAAGAGAGCCACCGCGGCGATGGCGGGCTTCGCCATTGGCAGCACGATCCTCACCATCGTCCGGAACTCCCCGCAGCCGTCGATCCGCGCCGACTCCGTGTACTCCTTCGGGATGGTCAGCAGGAACTGCCGCAGCAGGAAGATGGTGAACGCGTTGCCGAAGGCGAACGGAATGATCAGCGGCCAGAGCGTGCCCGCCAGGTCCAGCTGCCTCGCCCAGAACAGATACATCGGGACGATGATCACCTGGGGCGGCAGCATCATCATGGCGATGACCAGCATCATCACGAGATTCCGGGCGCGGAAGCGGAACTTGGCCAGGGCGTACGCCACCGGGAGGCTGGAGCCGACGGCGAGGACGGTGCCCAGTCCGGCGTACAGGAGTGTGTTGCGCCACCAGGTCAGGAAGCCCGGCGTGTTCCAGACGGTGGCGAAGTTGCCCCACTGCCAGTTGCGCGGCCACAGCGCGCGGGTGAGCGCCTGATCGTCGCTCATCACCGCCGTGAGGAACACGAAGACGAACGGCAGGAGGAAGAAGAGCGCTGCCACGATGGCGAGGGAGTGGATGGCGATCCACTCCAGGGCGGCGCGTCGGCGGGCGTCGCGCCGGGCTGTCGTCGCGGTCATGGAGGGCACGGAGGTCGTGGCCGTCGTGGGCGTCGGGGACATCGTGGACGTCATGGATCAGTCCTCCGCTGACATGAAGCCGGAGCGCCGCCGCATCAGGATCGCGGTGAACGCCATGGCCAGCGCGAAGAGCACCAGGGCCACCACACTGGCCGCCCCGGTGTCGAACCGCTGGAACCCGAGGTTGTAGATGATCTGCGGGACGGTGAGGGTGGTCTTGTCCGGATAGCCCGGCTCGAACTGCTGGCCGGAGCCGCCGATCACCCCGCTCGCGACCTTCGCCGCCACCAGCGGCTCGGTGTAGTACTGCATGGTCGCGATCACGCCGGTGACCACCGCGAAGAGCACGATGGGCGAGATGTGCGGCAGGGTGACGTAGCGGAAGCGCTGCGCCGGACCGGCGCCGTCGAGCTCGGCCGCCTCGTACTGCTCCTTCGGTACGTCGAGCAGCGAGGCCATGAAGATCACCATCAGGTCACCGATGCCCCACAGGGCGAGCAGCGTCAGCGAAGGCTTTGACCAGTTCGGATCGGTGAACCAGCCAGGCTGCGGCAGCCCGAGCCTGTCCAGGATCGTGTTCGCCGGTCCCGTACCGGGGTTGAGGAGGAAGACGAACGACATGGTGGCGGCGACGGGCGGGGCGAGGTACGGCAGATAGAAGAAGGTCCGGAAGAGTCCGGCGCCCGTCTTGATCTTGATGATCAGCAGGCCGACGCAGAGGCCGAAGACCACGCGCAGGGACACCATGACCAGCACCAGCCAGAGGGTGTTGCGCAGCGCGGGCCAGAAGAAGGGGTAGTCGTTGAAGACGTACGTCCAGTTCTTCAGGCCCACCCAGGTCGGCGGGGCGAACCCGTCGTACTTCATGAAGGAGAAGTAGACGGTGGACAGGAGGGGGTAGGCGAAGAAGACGCTGAACCCGATCAGCCAGGGGGAGAGGAAGGCGAGGGTGCGGAGGTTGGCTTTCCGGTGCTTGGCCCGCAGCCCTGGATGTGCGCCTGGATGTGCGGAATGGTGCTGCATCAGCCGGCCTGCTCGTTGTCCTTGTCGACCTGCGCGTCGGTCTTCTTCAGCCCGGCGGCCAGATCCTTCTCCCGTCCGGCCTCGTACCGTACGCCCAGGTCCTGGGCGGTCAGCAGGAACGCGCCGCCGTTGACGGAGGACGGCGCGTGCGCGCTCTTCGGGTGCTGCGCGATGTCCACGAACGTGCGGTAGAGCGGGTCGTTGTTGAGTTTCGGCGACTTCAGCGCCGCCATGGTGGAGGGCACATTGTGGATCGCGTTGGCGAAGGAAACGACCGCGTCGGTGTCGGTGGAGAGGTACTTCACCAGCTCCCAGGCGGCGTTCTGCTTCTTGCTGACGCTCGCGATGCCCAGGATGGTGCCCGAGAGATAGCCCTTGCCGTAGTCGGCGACCTGATCGTCCGGTACGGGGAAGGGGGCCGCGCCGATCTCGAAGCCCAGCTTGGCGTCCTTGGCCATCTTGCCGCGCCATTCACCGTCGAGCTGCATGGCGACCTGACCGGTGTGGAAGGGGTGCTTGGGACCCCACTCGTCACCCAGTCCGGTACGGAACTTCTCCAGCTTCTTGTAGCCGCCGAGCTTGCCGACCAGGGCCTTCTGCCAGGTGAACAGCTCCTTGGCGGCGGGGTCGGCGGCGAGGTTCGACTTGCCGGAGCCGTCGAAGTATTCGATGCCGAACTGCGAGGCGTAGTGCTCGAAGGTGGTCTCGTACCCCTGGAAACTCGGCATGAAGCCGAGCTGCTGGTAGCCGTCGCCCGTGGCCTTGGTGAGCTTCTCGGCGGCCTTGTCGAACTCCGAGAGCGTCTTGGGCGGGGCGGTGATCCCGGCCTCGGCGAAGGCCTTCTTGTTGTAGTAGAGGCCGTACGCGTCACCGAGCAACGGGACCGTGCAGCGCTTGCCCTGGTGCTCGGTGTAGTCGGCCATCGAGGGCAGGAAAGTCGTGGCCGGGTCGATCTTGGCCTTCTCCAGGAAGGGCTTCAGATCGGCGAGGGCGTTGGTGGTGCAGAAGCGGCCGACGTTGTCGGTGGTGAAGGAGGAGACGACATCCGGTGCCTTTGAACCGCCCGCGCGCAGCGCCTGGTTGAGCTTGTCGTCGGTGATGCCCTTGACGACGTTCACTGTGATGTGGGGGAAGGCGTCCTCGAAGGCCTTGATGTTCGCGTCGATCGCCGCGACCTCGCTGGGGGCCGACCAGCCGTGCCAGAAGGTGAGGGTGGTCCTGGCCTTCGGGTCGTCGGTCGCGCCGCTGTCGGCCGTACCCGTACAGGCGGAGGCGAGGAGGGATATCGCGGCGAGCGCGCCGAGTGCGGCGGCCGTCTTGCGGGGGCGTGTGGGCATGACGGTGTCTCCCTGTGACGGTTCGGGTCTACGGGATCTGGGCTGCTCAGGTGGTGTCGAAGACCTCGTCGCGGGTGGTGGCGAGGGCGCTCTCCAGGGCGCCGCGCAGGACGGGGTGTTCGCGTACGGAGCCGAGGACGAGGCGGGGCCGGGAGGCGGCGAGTTCGGCGAGCTCGGACTGGACTCGTTCGCGCAGGGGTTCGCCACCGGCGGCGATGGCCTCGCCGGACAGGACGACGAGTTCGGGGTCGAGGACGGCGACGAGGGAGGCGAGACCGGTGGCGAGGCCGGTCGCGTACGCGTCGAGGAGCTGCCGGTACGGCCCGGAGTCCGCGCACGCCGCCCGCGCGACCAGCTCGGTGGCGACCTCGGCGTGCGGGCCGTGCCCGACGCCTTGGATGCCCAGCTCCCGCGCCAGCCGGGGCAGCGCCTGCGCACCGGCCAATTCCTGGAAGCCGCCGCTGTTCGCCTTGGTCACCTGACGGACCAGCGGAGTACCGGGCACCGGCAGGAACCCGACCTCGCCCGCGCCGCCGGTGAAGCCGCGGTGCAGCCGCCCGCCGATGACGAGGGCGGCGCCGAGGCCGTCCTCGTTCCACAGGAGTACGAAGTTCTGGTGGCCGTGCGCGGCGCCGAGGCGCTGCTCGGCGACGGCGACGAGGTTGACGTCGTTCTCGTACTCGACGGGCATGGGCAACGCGGCGGCCAACTCGTCGAGGAGGGTGGAGGAGTGCCAGCCGGGCAGGTGGGAGGCGTACCGCAGCCGCCCGGTGGACGGATCGAAGGCACCGGGCGTCCCGATGACGAGCCGGCGCACATCGGAGCGGGTGAGCCCGGCGGCCTTCACGGCCCCGTCGAGTGCGTCGGCGACCTGGCGTACGACGGTCTGGGCGCGGCGCTTGGGGGTCGGCAGCTCGAACTCGCCGACGGTGGCACCGGTGATGTCGGCGACGGCGGCGCGGATGCGCTGGGGCGTCACGTCCATCCCGGCGGCGAAGGCGGCGCGGGCGTTGACGGCGTAGAGCTGCGCGTTGGGACCGGGCCGCCCCTCGGTGGTCCCGGTGGCGACGACGAGCCCGGCGGCTTCGAGCCGGGCGAGCAGCTGGGAGGCGGTGGGCTTGGAGAGGCCGGTGAGCTTCCCGATGCGGGTGCGGGAGAGGGGCCCGTGCGCGAGGAGGAGGTCGAGGGCGGCCCGGTCATTCATGGCGCGAAGGACGCGGGGGGTGCCGGGGGTGCTGGACGTACTGGGCGTTCTGGACGTGCCAGGTGTGATTCCGGCGGATCCGGTGTTTCCGGCCACGACGGATGCACCTGCCTTTCGCTGCCCTGCACTGTTAGGAAAGTTTCCTATTCTGTGAGAGGCAAAATAGGCCGCACGTCAGGGAGGCGTCAATGGCCGACACCACGTAGGCAGTCAAAGCGTTACCTGTGGCGGTCATTTGATCGATCGGGTGTGCCTTGCGGGTCTGAGGTGCGCCGACCGGGCTTCACAGAAGGGCTACGCCGCCACTCCGGGACCGGCGGCAGCCTCGACCGGCTGCGCATCTGGGCTGGCGCGATGTCGCCGAACGGGCTCGCGCAGGAATTGGCCCCAGCGACGGTCAGCTGACGCCGACATGAAGCGGGGCCCCTGCCGCCTCGTACGGCAGGGGCCCCGCGCGTTTCAGCACGTACGGCTACTTCGACAGCGGCGTCTGCGACGGCACCGGCGCGATCGGGGTCGCCGCCATCGACTGCGGCGACGTCGCCGACGCATACGCCGAAGGCGCCGCCATCGTCGCCGTCGGGTCCGGTACGGACTCCTCCGCCGTCTGCGGCAGGCCGCCCACAATGCGGATGCCCGCCGTGTCGAACGCCCGCTTGATGCGCCAGCGCAGCTCCCGCTCCACCCCCAGCGCCTTCCCCGGCATCGTCTTCGCCGTCACCCGCACCGTCATCGACTCCAGCAGCACCTCGTTCAGGCCCAGGATCTCCACCGGCCCCCACAGCTGCTCATTCCACGGCTCGGCCTTCGCCAGGTCCTCCCCGACGCCCGTGATCAACGCGCGCACCCGGTCCAGGTCCTCCGAGGGGCGGATCACCACATCCACCGCCGCCGTCGCCCAGCCCTGGCTGAGGTTGCCGATCCGCTTGATCTCTCCGTTGCGTACGTACCAGATCTCGCCGTTGTCGCCCCGCAGTTTCGTCACCCGCAGGCCCACCTCGACCACCTCGCCCGACGCGACCCCCGCGTCCACGCTGTCGCCCACGCCGTACTGGTCCTCAAGGATCATGAAGACGCCGGACAGGAAGTCGGTGACCAGGTTGCGCGCCCCGAATCCGATCGCCACGCCCGCGACGCCCGCCGACGCCAGCAGCGGCGCCAGATCGATCTCGAACGCCCCCATGATCATCAGGCCCGCCGTGCCCATAATCACAAACGACGCGACCGAGCGGAGCACCGAGCCAATCGCCTCCGAGCGCTGGCGGCGGCGTTCCGCGTTGACCAGCAGACCACCCAGCGCCGTGCCCTCGACCGCCTGGGCCGAGCGGTTCATGCGGTCTATCAGCTTGGTCAGCGTTCTGCGGATGGCGATCCGCAGCAGGATCGCGATGGCCAGGATCAGCAGGATGCGCAGGCCGGTGTTCAGCCAGGTGGACCAGTTTTGCTCCACCCAGCCCGCGGCGTCTCCCGCCTGCTTGGCGGCCTCGTCGAGCGAGCCCGGCTGGGACAAGCCTGGCTCGGGCGACGGATCGGCGGCCAAAAATACGGGCCAGGACACGGGGCAAACCTCCAGATATAGCGGCGACAGCCCACCCACCCTAACGGGGCACCCGGCGTACTCCGTTGTGCTGTTCGAGGGAGAGACAAGGCTCACCCGGGGATGAAAATGGAGTGTGCACCGGGGTGTGCTTCAAAACACCTCGAGCCCGTTACCACTACGTGGTGGCGTTCGGACCTGGCATGAGGAGAGACTGAAGAGCAGATCGTCCCGGCGCGAGCCACGCGCCGCCGGCGTACAAGGAGGCATCCACCGTGCCGCACGTCCTGGTCCTCAACGCGTCGTACGAGCCCCTCGGCGTCGTACCGCTCCGCCGCGCACTCATCCTCGTACTCGAGAACAAGGCTCTCTGCCTCGAGGAGTCGGGCGCCTTTATGCACAGCGCGACCCGTGTCATAGCCGCGCCCAGCGTCGTCCGGCTCAAACGGTTCGTGCGTGTCCCTTACCGAGGGCCCGTCCCCCTCACCCGCAAAGCGCTCTTCGCCCGCGACGGCGGGCGCTGTATGTACTGCGGTGGTGTCGCAACCAGCGTCGACCATGTCATTCCGCGCAGCCGCGGCGGACAGCACGCCTGGGACAACGTGGTGGCCGCCTGCCGCCGCTGCAATCACCTCAAGGCGGACCGGCATCTGCGGGAGCTGGGGTGGCGGCTGCGTCATCAGCCCGCCCCGCCGAGCGGGCTCGCGTGGCGCATCATCGGGACCGGGCATAGGGACCCGCGCTGGCTGCCGTACTTGCAGCCGTACGGCGCGGACGACGTGATGGCCCGGATCGACGGCATCTCCGCCTAGATCCGGGCCTTCCTGCTGGGAAGACCCTGAAAATCTGAAGATTCTGCAGATCTTCACGGGACGTGTACGTCTGCGGGCGTGCCCGCTGGGTAGGGCTGCTGTGTCCCACTACCGTCTCTTTGGAGTGATCACTGTGGCCGCATCCGCCCTGTCCAAACAGATCCCGGGCCCCGGCCCGCTGACCAGCGAACCCCCGCTCGCCGCCGCCGCCCCCCTGACCAGCGAGCCGCCGCTCGCCGACACCGCACCCCTCACCAGCGAGCCGACCGCCCCCGGCACGGCGGGCGGCACGGAGTCCCCAGGGGTCTGAAGGAGTCCGCATGGGCCTTGCCCGGCTCGCCGCACTGCATGGAGTCGCCACCGCCTACGAGCCCTCCGCGGGCGTTACCGTCCCGGTCCCCGCTCCCACGGTCGTCGCCGTCCTCGCCGCGCTGGGGGTCGACGCGTCCACGCCCGCGGCGGTACGTGACGCCCTGGCCCGCGCCGAATCCGTGGCGACGGGTCGGCTGCTGCCGCCGACGGTGGTCCTGTGGCGGGGGGACGGGGAGCTGCCCGCGGCGCTGAGAGGGCTCCCCGAGCGCACGGCGATCCGCGTCGAGACAGAGGAGACAGAGGAGGGGGAGGACGTCGAGGAGGTCGAGTCGCCTCCGTGGGATCGCCTTCCCCTCGGCGTCCACCAGCTGACCGTCACCGCACCCGACGGGCGGACCGGCCGCGCGACCCTCGTCGTCGCGCCCGAGCAGGTGCCGCAGGCCCGGGAGCGTTCGTACGGGCTTCTCGTCCAGCTCTACTCCCTCCTCTCCGCCCGCTCCTGGGGCATGGGCGACCTCGGGGACCTCGCCGAGCTCGCCGCCTGGTCCTGCCGGGCCCTCGGGGTCTCCTTTGTGCAGGTCAACCCCCTGCACGCCGCCGTGCCCGGCGCCCACACCGACCCCTCCCCCTACCGGCCCTCCTCGCGGCGCTTCCCCGACCCCGTCCATCTGCGCGTCGAAGCCGTCCCCGAGTACGCGTACGCCGGGCCCGCCGACCGGCAGCTGCTCGACGGCCTGCGCGACCGGGCCGCCGGCCTGCGCGCGTCCGTCCTGCGCGAGGGCGCGCTGATCGACCGGGACGCCGTTTGGGCGCTGAAGCGCGAGGCCCTGGAGATCCTGTGCCGCATCCCCCTCGGGCCCGGGCGGCACGCCGCCTACCGTGAGTTTCTGGCCGAGCAGGGTCAGGCCCTGGAGGACCACGCCACCTGGTACGCCCTCGCCGAGGTGTACGGCTCCGAGTGGCACAGCTGGCCCGCCGCCCTGCGCGACCCGCGCTCGCCGGAGACCGCGCGGGTCCGGCGCGGGCTGCTGGACCGGGTCGACTTCCACAGCCGCCTCGTCTGGCTCACCGACCAGCAGCTCGCCGCCGCCGAGCAGGCGGCGAGCGAGGCGGGCATGGGCGTCGGCATCGTCCATGATCTGGCCGTCGGCGTGCACCCGAGCGGCGCGGACGCCTGGGCGCAGCGCGAGGCCTTCGCCGCCGGGATGTCGGTCGGCGCGCCGCCGGACGCCTTCAACGCGCGCGGCCAGGACTGGGGCCTGCCCCCGTGGCGGCCCGACATGCTGGCCGCGTCGGGCTACGCCCCGTACCGCGGACTGCTCCGCGGCCTCCTCCGAAACGCGGGCGCGCTGCGTATCGACCACGTCATGGGCCTGTTCCGGCTCTGGTGGGTCCCCGAGGGCAGCCCGCCCACCGACGGTACGTACGTCCGTTACGACGCCGAGGCCATGCTCGCCGTCCTCGTCCTGGAGGCCCACCGCGCGGGCGCGCTCGTCGTGGGCGAGGACCTCGGCACGGTCGAGCCGGGTGTACGCGAGGCCCTCTCGCGGCGGGGCGTGCTTGGCACCTCCGTGCTCTGGTTCGAGCGCGACTGGGCCGGTACGGGGGGTCCGCTGCCGCCCGAGGAGTGGCGCGAGGGGTGCGTGGCCACCGCCACCACCCACGATCTGCCCTCCACCGCGGCACGGCTGAGCGGCGACCATGTGCTGCTGCGCCACCGGCTCGGCTTGCTCACCCGCCCGCTGGAACAGGAGCGCGCAGCGGACGCCGCGGATGTCGCCGAGTGGCTCGGCCTGCTGTCCTCCTACACAGACGATGCCCACACAGACGATGAGGAGGAGCAGATCCGCGCCGTCTACCGCTTTCTGCTCCGCACCCCCGCCCGCATGGTCGGCGTCTGGCTCCCCGACGCCGTCGGCGACCGCCGGCCGCAGAACCTGCCCGGCACCTGGGACCAGTATCCGAACTGGCGGCTGCCCATCGCGGACGCCGACGGGCGGCCGGTCACCCTGGAGGAGCTCGCGGCCTCGCCCCGGCTGCGCGCGCTGATGGACGTCTTCGTTCCCTAGGCAGTGCCTAGCAGTGCCTAGCAGTGCCTAGCGGACCCCGGGCGCGCGCCCCGGTCGGCCGTTCGCTACGTTGGCATCGTGGACAAGAAGAACGCTTTGCGCGCCGGCGTCGTCGCAGCCGGTACGACGCTGATGATGCTGCTGATGTCGTCGCCCGCGCTCGCGGTGAACCGCGACGACGGTGACGACCCGGGCCCCGGCCTGAGCGTGGTCGATACGCTCGGCCTCTACGTCGCCGCGCCGATCGGCCTCTTCCTGTTGATCGCGGGCCTGGTCGTCGTCCTCGACAAGTCCAAGAAGCAGCACTGACCACCTGCTACTCACGTAAAATGTTCGGGCTGGGACGCTCCACAGGGCGTCCCAGCCCGAGGCCTATCCGCTCTCGGTCAGAGTCTCGATGGGCCATCGCCTGCGCGCGGCGGCTCATGGTGTCCGCGTAGACAGCGATCTGCCTCTTGTGGAACATGGGCCGTATCAGTCGGCGCTGCCGACGGTGGACCTCGCCCCCGTGTCGATCTCTATTCGCTCTATTTGGACGAGGTCGCCGGTCTCACTCAGTGATCTGAGGAATGCGAGCGGTCTACGTCCCAGACTCCATGTGTGTCCGATCAGCGGCACACCGCCTGGCACCCGGGGGACCTGCTTCAAGGCAACTGGCATCGTGGGGGGATTCCTTTCTGGTGCTCTACGCGCCCTGCCGCACTGGTCAGGCGGGGACGGGTTCGGCCTGACGCGGTGCCTGGTGTCCCTGCGGCGCGGTGCCGGGCGGCAGGAGATTCCACCACCAGGAGATGGCGGGGATGTCCAGCGGCTCGTCGCTGGCGTCTGTGGGCGTCTCGCGGAAGGTGGAGGGCAGAGAGGCCGGATCTTCGGGGGTGGTGTAGCGCAGGGAACTGATGCCCCAGTCCTGAGACCCCCTGACGAAGGTCCCGAGGCTGTGAAGGTACTGCCGCAGCTGCGGGCTGGCCTGCTCCAGCAGCGCCTCGCGCAGGCGGAGGAACAGCACCATTACCCGGTCCCGCTGCGCTATGGCCCTGGTCAGGGCCTGGCGCTGGCTGAGGCCGTACTCGTGTGTCAGGACCCTGATGACATTGAGGTAGTAGCCGCTTCCCCGGCTTTCCTTGTGGTGGGAGAAAATGTCGTTGTCCCAGGTGATGATCAGCGAAGCCATCTCGCCGGCGGCCCGCACAGCCTCCTGATCTCGTTCATGCGACTGGAGCTCATACTCGTGCCCCATCTCCAGCAGCGGGAAAACCACGGTCGTCGCACCGTCGTACAGGCGCATCAGGGTGTAGTCGTTGAGGTCCGGGACGGTTTTCGTCCTGCGGAACTCCGCCTCCCACGCCACGGAGAGGTAGTACTCCCGCAGGGCGTCCACCCAGCGCGCCGTCTGTCCGACCGTGCCGTAGCGGGAGACACGGAGCCTCAGGTCGCGCAGGCCGTTGGCCAGCGGATCGTCCAGGAGGAAGGTGACCTCGGGATTCTGGGCCACCCGCACAAGACGCTGAAGCACCCCGGCCAACTCGCCTGGACGGTGCCCCAGTTCACTCTCCTCGCAGTATCCGTCATCCACCCCGAAAAGCCACAGAACGAAATCAGCGAGGAGGGAAACGACCTCATCCTGACCCTCGGGCAGGATCCGGGCCGCGAACGTGCCAATGTCCTGCCGCACGAGCCGACTGCGCAACTCCGTCGACCCGATGCCGAATTTCTCCGCCCAGACCGCGGTACCGGCGTTGACTGCCGCATGATGCGGGTGAATGGCCGAAGGTATGGGTGCGTAGGTCGGTGGAACGGCCATCGTTTTGGCCATGTTGGTCCCCTGTCAGTCGTCGGCGCGAGCACTCCCGGCCAAAACATGCACAGGAACGTGCAGAACCGGCACTTAGAGTGATCAACTAGAGGCGATAGTACTGATCGGCGTGTAGCCTTTCCAGGACTGTGTCTCCATACGCGGATCGGTGCGGCCCAGGCTGTGACACCGGAATAACTGCGGGAGCAACCTGCGCATTTGCCGCCGCCGGCCTCCGCGCCCTGGATGAGGCGTAGCGGCAGCCAGGGGGAGGGCGATCCTTGGTCTTCGCTCCATGGGCCGGAAGGTAGGAGCGCCCGGCCTTCATGTCCAGCCGCGCAGTGACGGCGCGGACGAGCAGCGGAGGCGCACTCGCAAGGCCGCTGACGCCCCCGTCCCCGACTCGGCGGAAGCCCGGCCGTGGCGGACGGCCGGGCGCCTTGTGCGGCCGTGAGCCTGTGAAACCTGTGAAACAGGAACCCGCTCAGCCGGTCGGACGACCGTGTTGGGCATCCCCGCCGTTCACGGCGGGGAGGAGATCAACAGCCGTCCGCGATCGCCCGGCCGATGTCCTGCACCGGGCATTCGTGCGGGCCGTTGCTGAAGCCCGGGGGTGGGGTGCGGTTGCTCAAGATGCCTCCCTGGCAACGGCAAGTGACTGCAGGTAACGCATCAGCGTCATCAGGACGTCGCGGCTGGAGCTCCGCTCCCGGGCGTCGCAGATGACTATGGGTACGGCGGCGGGCAGGTCGAGGGCCGTACGGAGGTCCTCGACGGGGTGGTCGGGGGCGTTCGGGAAGGAGTTCACGGCCACCACGAACGGCACGCCGCGCTCCTCCAGCCGGCCGATCACATCGAAGCTGACCTCCAGCCTGCGGGTGTCGACCAGCACCACCGCGCCGAGCGCGCCCTCAAACAGGCCGCGCCACAGGAACCAGAAGCGCTCCTGGCCCGGGGTGCCGAAGATGTACAGCACCAGCCGGTCGTTGATGCTGATCCGGCCGAAGTCCATGGCCACGGTCGTCGAGGTCTTGCGCTCCAGGCCCTGGGTGTCGTCGACCCCCACCCCGGCCTGGGTCATCGTCTCCTCGGTGGTCAGCGGCCGGATCTCGCTCACCGAACCCACGAGGGTGGTCTTGCCGGCTCCGAAACCGCCCACGATCACCACCTTGACCGCGGCGGTCGCCGTCTCCGGCAGCACGTCCTCACTCCGCGGCCCGACGGCCGTCTCAGAGCTTCTGAAGTCCATCGATCACTGCCTCAATCAAAGCGCGGTCGGGAAGTTGAGCGGGCGGGACCGGCGCGCGTGCCGTCACCTTGCCCTCGGCAAGCAGGTCGCTGAGGACCACGGTGACCACACTGACCGGAAGGCTCAGATAGGCGGAGATCTCAGCCACCGAGAGAGGCGCCTGGCACAGCCGGACGATCGCCTCGTGCTCGGGCTGCATTCCTGATTTGGGCCCTGACCTGGCCACTATTAACGTGACCAGGTCGAGGAGCGTGGGGGCGGAAGAGCCGCTACGGCCGCCGGTGATGACGTAGAGCCGCTCGGGGCTGTCGTCCTCCCAGCCCCGGCCGCCCGGTTCACTCACGCGGTCTGTCCGTCACGCCGCGGCGGGCTGCTGAGATGCTCTCCGATCCGGATCACCAGATCGCGCATACGCTGCCCCATCAGCCCCGCGTCCACCCCCTCGTCGGCCAGCACCGCGAGGTAGGCCCCCGCGCCCGCCGCCATCAGGTAGAAGAAGCCGCCGTCCATCTCGATGACGACCAGCCTCATCTTCCCTTCGCTGTGGGGGAGTTCCGCGCCGACCGCGCCCGCGAGACTCTGCAGTCCCGCGCAGGCCGCGGCCAGCCGGTCGGCGGTGTCGGTGTCCGCTCCGTACTGGGCGATACGCAGACCGTCCGCGGAGAGCACAACCACATGGCGGGTCTGCGGAACGCCCTCCGCCAGGTCCTTGAGCATCCAGTCCATATTGGCCCGCTGCTGAATCACTGCTGCTTCCCCTTGCTAGCCGACGCCGAAGGGGCGTCGCTGTCTTCTGCGTCCTCCGCGGTGGTGTCACCGGACAGGCCGCTCTGGAAGGCAGCCAGCCAGACACCTGGCTGTACCTGCGACTCGGGCTCGGGCTCCGGTGCGGTCCGGGCGGGAGCGACGGGCGCGATGGGCGGGGCCTTGCGGCGCCGCTGCGGCAGACCGTTGGCGGCCCGCTCGGTCACCACGGGCAGCTCGTCCTCGTACGCCGACGCCCGCGGTCCGGTGGTGGCCGCCGGACGGCGCAGCTCGGACGGCATCTCCGCGGCGGGCCTGGGCCCGGAGGAGGTGCCGATGCCATGAGCGAGGCCGGTCGCGGACGCGGCCGTGGTGATCTGGTCTTTCGGGATGATGAGGATCGCTCGTACCCCGCCGTAGGCGGAGGAGCGCAGCGCGACCTGGAAGTTGTACGCCTGCGACAGCCGACCGACCACGGCGAGGCCCAGGCGCGGAGTCTCGCCCAGGTCGTTCAGGTCGATGCCCTGCTGGGCCTGGCGGAGCATGCGCTCGGCCCGCTTGCGGGCCTCCTCGCTCATGTTCACGCCGCCGTCCTCGATCTCGACGGCGATGCCCGACTGCACCTCGACGGCGGTCAGATGGACCCGGGTCTGCGGCGGCGAGTAGCGGGTGGCGTTGTCGAGCAGCTCGGCGAGCGCGTGGATCAGCGGTTCGACGGCGGGGCCGACGACGGCGACCTCGGAGACCGAGTGGAGATCCACCCGCTGGTAGTCGATGATCCGCGACATCGCGCCGCGCAGCACGCTGTACAGCGGGACGGCCCTGCTCCACTGGCGGCCGGGGCGCGCCCCGCCCAGTACGGCGATGGAGTCGGCGAGCCGGCCGATCAGCGCGGTGCCGTGGTCGATCCGGAGGAGATCGCCGAAGACGTCCGGGGCCCGGCCGTGCCGGTCCTCCATCTCCCGCAGCTCCTGTGCCTGCTGGTGGACGATCGCCTGCACGCGGCGGGCGATGTTGACGAAGGCCCGCTGCGCCGAATCGCGCAGGTCCTCCTCGGCGGAGACGGTGTTGATTACGGTGGAGAGCACCGCCTGGTGCGCCGCCTTGAAGCCGGGGGTCAGTCCCGCCCCCTGCGGGGTGTACATGTCCCCCGTCGCGGTCGAGGCGAGCACGTCCTCGGGGAACTCACCCTTGCTCAGGCGCTGCACCACCTCGGGCAGCAGCACCTCGGCCAGTCGTGCGGTCTCGGTCTCCTGCTGCGTCAGCGCGATCTGCTGCGCGGCGAGTCTGTCCCGGAGTTCCGCGACCGTCCGGCCCCGCCGGGTGGCCTCACCGGCGGCGATGGCGACCGCGATGACCGCTGCGCCGCCGATCCAGGCGACCGGGGCCCGCACTGATGAGGAGACCAGCGCCACGGTGAGCGCGGTCGCCACCGCGGTCACGACAGCGGGCAGTATCCACGTGTATGACGCGGCGGGCCGCGAAATCCCTGGCCGCGATTGCTCTCGGACCATTAACACCCTCAACCCTCGGGTCATTGATAGAAAGATCAAATGATGTCGGGGAGCATATCGGCTTGCTGCCAAAGGAGTTGACCACTTCACTTGTCAATCCCCGGTCCGGGCGACACTCCGAGCGAACACCTTGCAAAATCCAGGTCAAGGACGTCCGAGGGCATCATCTCGGGCATCATCCAGGGCGACAAATCCACACAGGCACGTCGCGGCGGGCAGTCAACGCGGACCGCCCGCCCCCTGCCGGTGCAGGAGACGGGCGGATCCATTCCGGTCGGCGCCGGTGATTCAGCTGGTCACAGTGGCGGCTGCCGCGTCCGCTGCCTGGGCCTTCAGGGCGCGCTCGACGCCCGAGCGCGACTCCAGGATCATCCGCCGCAGCGCCGGCTTCGGCTCGGCCGAGGCCAGCCACGCGTCCGTCGCGTCCAGGGTGGCCTGGGCGATCTGCAGCGACGGGTAGAGCCCGACCACGATCTGCTGGGCGATTTCGTGGCTGCGAGTCTCCGACACACCCTTCACAGCGGCGAAGTACTTCTCCACATACGGAGCGAGCAGCTCACGCTGGTCGGTCTGGACGAAGCCCGCGATCACCGACTCCTGTACGGCGTTCGGCAGTTTGTCGGACTCCACGACCGACGCCCAGGCTTGCGCCTTGGCCTCCGCCGTGGGCCGGGCCGCGCGCGCCGTCGCCGCGTGCCGCTCGCCCGCCGCCGTCTTGTCGCGCTCGTACTCCGCCGCGATCCCGTCCTTGTCGAGCAGGCCGACCGCGGCCAGCCGCTCCACGAACGTCCACCGCAGCTCGGTGTCCACGGCCAGGCCCTCGATCGTCTCGGAGCCGTCGAGCAGCGCCCGCAGCAGCTCCAGCTGCTGCGGCGTCCGCGCGGTGGCGGCGAAGGCGCGGGCCCACGCCAGCTGGTGGTCGCTGCCCGGCTCGGCGTCGCGCAGCCGCTCCAGCGTCGCCTCGGTCCACCGCGCCAGACCCGTCTCGCGCCACTCGGGCGCCGCGTACAGGTCGATCGCCAGCTTCACCTGGCGGTGCAGCGACTGGACGACGCCGATGTCCGACTCCTTGTCGATGCCGGACAGCACCAGGGCGACGTAGTCCCTGGTCGCCAGCTCGCCGTCGCGCGTCATGTCCCAGGCCGAGGCCCAGCACAGGGCGCGCGGCAGGGACTCGCTGAAGTCCCCGAGATGCGCGGTGACGACCCGCAGCGACTCCTCGTCCAGGCGGACCTTCGCATACGACAGGTCGTCGTCGTTGAGCAGGATCACCGCGGGCCGCCGGGTGTTCTGCGGGAACGGCACATCCGTCAGCTCGTCGGCCGCGAGGTCCAGCTCGATCCGGTTCGTACGGACCAGCTTGCCGCTCTCGTCCAGGTCGTAGCAGCCGATCGCGATCCGGTGCGGGCGCAGCGTCGCCTCGCCCTTCGCGCCCACGGGCAGCGCCGGGGCCTCCTGGCGTACGGCGAACGAGGTCACATAGCCATCCTCCGGCGACACCTCGATCTCCGGGCGCAGGATGTTGATGCCCGCCGTCTGGAGCCACTTCTGCGACCAGGTCTTCAGATCGCGGCCGGAGGTCTCCTCCAGCGCGCCCAGCAGATCGGACAGCTGGGTGTTCCCGTACGCGTGCGCCTTGAAGTACGCCTGGACGCCCTTGAAGAACTCCTCCATGCCGACGTACGCGACGAGCTGCTTGAGCACCGACGCGCCCTTGGCGTACGTGATGCCGTCGAAGTTCACCAGCACATCTTCGACATCGCGGATCTCGGCCATGATCGGGTGTGTGGACGGCAGCTGGTCCTGCCGGTACGCCCAGGTCTTCTCGGAGTTCGCGAAGGTCGTCCACGCGTTCGGCCACTTCGAGCCCGGCGCGGACGCCTGGCAGGCGACCGAGGTGTAGGTGGCGAACGACTCGTTCAGCCACAGATCGTTCCACCACTCCATGGTGACCAGATCGCCGAACCACATGTGCGCCAGCTCGTGCAGGATCGTCTCGGCACGCCGCTCGTACGCCGCGTCCGTCACCTTCGAGCGGAAGACGTACTGGTCGCGGATGGTCACCGCGCCCGCGTTCTCCATCGCGCCCGCGTTGAACTCCGGCACGAACAGCTGGTCGTACTTGGCGAAGGGGTACGCGTAGTCGAACTTCTCCTGGAACCAGTCGAAGCCCTGCCGCGTGACCTCGAAGATCGCGTCGGAGTCCAGGTACTGGGCCAGCGAAGGACGGCAGTACACGCCGAGCGGCACGGACTGGCCGCCGTTCTCGTAGCTGCTGTGGACCGAGTGGTACGGGCCGACGATCAGGGCAGTGATGTACGTGGAGATCCGGGGCGTCGGCTCGAAGCGCCAGACGCTGTCCTTGGGCTCCGGACTCGGCGAGTTCGAGATCACCGTCCAGCCGTCGGGGGCCGTCACGGTGAACTGGAACGTCGCCTTCAGGTCCGGCTGCTCGAAGGAGGCGAAGACACGGCGCGCGTCCGGCACCTCGAACTGCGTGTAGAGATACGCCTGCTGGTCCACCGGGTCGACGAAGCGGTGCAGGCCCTCGCCGGTATTGGTGTACGCGCAGTCCGCGACGACCGTCAGTTCGTTCGGGCCCGCGTGCAGGTGCGGGAGCGCGATCCGCGAGTCGCGGAAGACGGCGGCGACATCCAGGGACCTGCCGTTCAGCTCCACCCGGTGCACGGCGGGGGCGACCAGGTCGATGAAGCTCTCCGCGCCGTCCTCGGCGGAATCGAAGCGGACGGTGGTGATCGAGCGGTAGGTCCCGCCCTCCTGCGCCCCACTCAGGTCGAGCTCGATCTCGTACGAGTCGACGGTCAGCAGACGAGCACGCCGCTGCGCCTCTTCGCGGGTCAGATTCGTGCCAGGCACGCTGTCATCTCCTCGGTTCGTGACATTTGCAGCCATCCTTCCACGCTTGCCTCAACGGCGTACGGCGCATTTCCAGTGGCCGTCGCCGGCGATGCGCAGCACGCCGGGGCCGGCCACCGGGGCGGACACGTCGACGATGCCGGCCTCGTTGACCAGTAGCTCCGCGTAGTCGTCCGCGGGGTCGGTGTGCAGGTAGACGGTGGTATTGCTCTCGCCGAGGTGGGAGAAGTCCAGCACGCAGCCGGGGCCCTCGTAGAGCAGCACGTCGGCGCCACGGCCTTCGATGGTGCCGGTACCGGTGAGCAGGCGCGCGTGCGCCAGGGGCAGTACGCGCATCACCCAGTCGGCGTCGCAATCGACACGCAGGGTGAGCGCGCGGTCCCCGGGAGCGGTGGCCAGCGTACGGCCGTAGCCCTCGCCGTCGTACGCGGCCAGCAGGTAGTCCTCGGCGCGGTCGTACTCGTCGCAGATCTCGATGGAGGCGTAATCGCCGCCCGGATACTCGATCTCGACGAGGACCCAGCCGGACGGCACGCTGGGGCCGCATCGGACGGTCTCCTTGCCGCGGCCCTGGCGGGTGAAGGGCGCGAAGGTGGCGGCACCGGCACCGGCACCGGCACCGGCACCGGCCCCGGTCGGGGCGGTCGGGGCGGGTGCGGGCACGGCGTCGATGGGCGTGGCGTCGTGGGGCGTGGCGTCGGACACCGCGATCCCGAAGTCCGTCGCGAGTCCGGCGAGCCCGGAGGCGTACCCCTGCCCCACGGCACGGAACTTCCAGCCGCCCATCCGGCGGTAGAACTCCCCGAAGAGGAAGGCGGTCTCGGTGGTCGCGCCGTCGATCACATAGAGGGTGACGGGCAGCCCGGCCGCGGTGTCGACCCGGATGCTCAGCCCGGGGATCTGCCCGAAGGCGCCGCCGTCGGCGGAGGCCGACACGACGATCCGGTCCACAGCCGGCTCGACGCGAGCCAGGTCCAGCCACAGCCAGTCGGCCTGCGCTCCCGCCGCGCCCGCCGACTTGCCCAGATGGCGCGCCGTGCCGGACGGATGCTCGCGATGGTTGTAGAAGACCATGTCCGCGTCCCCGCGCACGCGTCCGCTCGCGTCGAGCAGCAGCGCGGAAACATCCACGTCCGGCACTCCGGGGCCCGCGCTCCAGCTCACCGCGACATTGAGGGGCTCGGCGGGCACGGGCAGATTGCCGCCCTTGGCTATCTGTGTCATGGACGGATCTTGCCACGCGCGGCCGCGAACGCGACGGCCAAATCCCGCCAGCGCCAAGGGTTCCGGCGCGGAACCCTGGACCCATGACGACCTACACGCCACGCCCCATAGACCCCGCCGCCCTCAAGCAGCTCCGCGCCATGGACGACGCGGGCCGCCCCTGTGTTCCCTTCACCGCCACGGAGGGCGGCGATCCGCTGCGCTGCTGTCTGAGGCCGGTCAGGACCGGCGAGCGCGTCGCTCTCGTCTCGTACGCGCCGCTGCGCCGCTGGGCCGCCGAGACATGGGCGAAACCGGGCGCGTACGACGAGCAGGGGCCGGTCTTCATCCATGCCGAGGAGTGCGAAGGACCCGGGCCCTCACCGGCGTACCCCTTCGCCAGGACCGGCGCTCTGCGTACGCTCCGCCGCTACGACACGGAGGGCCGCATCGTCGGGGGCCGCCTCCTGGAGATCCCGGAGACGGCCGCCGAAGGGTTCGACGCGGCGTTCGCGGAGGCCTTCGCCGACCCGCGGGTGGCGCTGGTCCACGTCAGGGCGGTGGAGTACGGCTGCTTCCATTTCGAGGTGCGCAGGCCCTGAGGTGCGCGGGCGACGTAAAACGGACATTCTCGGCAGTCGAACGCCCGTACTTTAGGGCTGGCTTGTCCCGAATTGTCGACGAGAGCGTAACAGTGGTTAGCCACCCCTCCAGCCACGGGCATCTCTTACGACATGAACCACAACACCCCTCTCTCGCCCCGTCCCCTCTCCCATCTCTCCGCGGTGCAGCGGCGCGTCATGTCCGTCGCGCAGCTGCGCGCGCACGGCGTCCCGCCTGCCCGGATCGCTTCCCAGTGCCTGCCCGGCGGGCCCTGGCAGCTGCTGCTTCCCGGTGTGTACGTCCTGCACCCCGGGCCCCCGACCAGCGAAGAGCGGCTGCACGGCGCGCTGCTCTACGCCGGGCGGCCCCCCGTACCCGGGCAGGGCGGCCGGGGCGGGCGGGGCGGCGCGCAGGGGCGACCGGGCGCGGCCAGGAACCCCGCCGCGAATCCTTACGGAGAGGCCATGATCACCGGGCTGGCCGCGCTCGCCCTGCGGCGGTTCTCCACCGCGCCGCCGCTGCTCTCGCTCGACCGGATCGACGTCCTCGTGCCCCGCACCCGGCGGCTGCGGTCGACCGGGTGCGCCCGGCTGGTGCGGGCGCACGCGTTGCCGAGACCCGAAGAGATCACCGGGCTGCCCGTCGCCCCCGTGCACCGCGCCCTCGCCGACGCCGTCGCGCAGCTCGCCGACGCCCATGCCGTACGCGGGCTGCTCACCGAGGCGGTCCGCGACGGGCACTGTGAACCCGCTGCCGTCGTCAAGGAGCTGACCCGCGCGCGGCTGCTCGCCCGGCCGCATGTCGTGGACGCCGTCGACTTGCTGCTCGCCGAGGGGCGGGCCGCCGCCGAGGACCGGCTGTACGAGGTGGTGCGGGCGTACGCGCTGCCCGAGCCCGTCTGGAACGTGGACCTGCGCCTGCCCGGCGGGGGCCCCCACCTCGGCGGGGTGGACGCCTACTGGCCCGAGCTCGCCGTCGCCGTCGAGCTGGACACCCGCGCCTCCCGCCGCGACGCGGACGCGCTGTGGTCGCAGTACGCCCGTAAGCGCGAGCAACTGGAGCGGCTCGGGATCACCGTCGTACACCTCACGCCGAAGAAGCTGCGGGACTACCCGGAGCAGCAGGCGACCGTGGTCCGTACGGCTCTGATGGCGGCGGCGGACCAGGATCCCGCCGCCTATGTGGTGGTGCTTCCCCGCTGAGCGGCTACCGGAGCGGAGGATTGGCGGGTGAGTACTCGGGGGCCGACCAGCGCAACGGGCTGGCCGCGTCCGTCTGGACGACCCGTTCGACAGCGAACCGGGTGAACCGGCCGGCCGCGGCGTACTCGGTGCGCGCCGTGCCCGTGAGCTGGAGCGTCGTGCCGGTGCTCCAGTCCAGGAACAGCAGTCCCGCGCGCGGGTTCCTCTCCAGGTTTCCCAGCGTCAGGAACATCGCGTTGCCCGGATAGTCCTGCCAGCCGAGCGTGGTGGGCGACGCGACCTGTACGAAGCCGGGGTTGCCGCCGCGGTGGCCGGCATCGAGCCCGTCCGACGTACCGGTCGCGATGAAGAACGTATCGGCCTCGCGGATGAACTTCTCCTGAGCCGCGCTGAGTTGTTCGCCGCGCCACACATCCCCGTCGACCGCCGCGTCGACCGGTGCGTACGGGGTGTACAACTCCCGTTTCTGAAGGTACTTCGGGCAGTTGGCGAACACCCGGTCGGCCTCGATCACCAGCCCGCGCGCGGACGGGCGGACCGTACCGCCCATCCGCATCCGCCGCCGCGTGCGCGGGTCCAGCGCGATCGTCCCGACGGGTGTGCCGAGGGGCGTGTCAACCTCGGCGAGGACACCGGCGAGCGGATCCTCCTGGTGCACCCCGCCCGCGACCGAGACGGTGTGCGGCCCGGTCGCCCGTACGAAACCGGGCTCACCGGTCAGCAGCGAGCTCCACATCCGGCCTTCGCCGTCCGCCGCGCCGAGCACCAGCATGGGCTGCAGCCCGAGGAAGGCGGCGGCCACCGGCTTGATGCCCGCGCCGATGGAACGGCCGACGTGCGCCGCCTGTTCGCGTACGCCGACGCGGTCCTGCACGGCCAGCGAGCCAGAGTGATACGCGCCCACAGCAGCCAACTCCTTAGAAGAAGCCGCAGGTGGGCGCGGCGGCGGTCGGCGCGGGTGCGCCCTCGGCGCCGGACGGGGCGTAGATCTCCAGACGTGTGCCGTCAGGGTCGTGGAAGAAGATCCCGCCGGAGCCCGCGCCCTCGCCGTGGGCGACCACACCCTCGTACGCGAAGTCGACGCCGAGGTTTTTGAGCCGCGCCTCGGCGGCGCGGACCTGCTCGATGGTCTCCGTCTCGAAGGCGAGGTGGTGCAGCCCGGCGAGGGCCGGTGCGTACGCCCCGGCCGCCTGCTGCCAGAGCGTGAGGACGAGCTGCCCGTCCCGGCCGAGGAAGGCATAACGGCGGCCGTCCTCCTTGCCCTCGCCGAGGGTGTCGAAGCCGAGGGTGTCCCCGTAGAAGGGGAGCGAACGGTCGAGGTCGGTGACGTTGAGGCCGATGTGGCCCGTACGCAGGGTGCTGGTTGCCGTCATGGCGCGCCTCTCTGAAGGTCCGGTCGAGGTCCGGTCGAGGTTTGGTCGTCGGGGCGGAGTAACCGCCTAACTCAACTTTAGGGGTTAGTTTCCGTGAGCGTCAACCGGTCACGTAAACTTGAGCGGTTAGCCAAGGGATCCGGTGGCGAGAGGAGCCAGGGATGTCCGCCACACCCGACCCACGCCCACTGGTCGGCGAGCCCGTCTCCCTCGACCTGCTCAACACCCGCTGGGTGGGGGACGGCGGGCGCCAGGACCTGCTGGACAGCGTCGACGGGCTGCGCGTCTGGCTGGCGAGCAACGGCCTCGCGGACCGGTTCACCGCCGATGAAGCCACCCTGGAGCGGACCCTGATCGCCCGCGAGGCGCTCAGCACCCTCGTGGACAGCCCTGGCGACACCACGGCGATCGCACGCGTCGACGACGTGCTCGGCCACGGCCGCATCCGCGCCACGCTCACCGCACAGGGGCCGGGCGAAGAGCCCGAGTTCGCCGACCTCTCCTGGGGGCCCGGCTGGATCGCGGCCCGCGGGCACCTGGATCTGCTGCGCACCGCGCCCGGCCGCATCCGCGCGTGCGCGCACGAGGCGTGCGTCCTGCATTTCTTCGACACCTCGCGCAACGGCACCCGCCGCTGGTGCTCCATGGCCATCTGCGGCAACCGTGCCAAGGCCTCCCGGCATTACGCCCGCACCCGCGACAACTGACGGACAGACAGAACCAGGCAGAACCAGCCCTATTTGTTCCGCATGGCGCATGCTCCGCAGTGGCGGATGTGCGCCATGACCACATCCCGCTCCCGCCAACTCTCCACAAACCCCTGTCGTGTACGAGAGGCTGACCGGTCATCCGGCACCGAATTCCGGACCCTCTCTTCACCACACAGGGATGCTGATGACCCTCGAATCCCCGAGTTCCAAGTCAGGGCGCTCCACGCCCGGGCACAGACGCGCGGCCCGTATCGCGGCCACCGCCTCGCTGGTGGCCGCGCTGATCGCCACCGGCGCCGCACCGGCCGTCTGGGCCGCGCCGGCCGACGATCCGGCAGGCACCGCGGCCGGCGTCAAGGCCGCCAAGCCCTCCGACAAGCTCGGTTCGGCCGACGCCGAACTCCTCGCCCAGGCCGAGGCCGAGGGCGAGAAGACCGTGACCGTGATGGTCGCCACCGCGCCCGGCGCGACCGAGCAGGTCGCCGGGCAGCTGGACGCCGTCGAAGGCGCCTCGGTCGGCAGGACGTACGACCAGCTCGGTTACGTACGCGCCACGCTGCCCACCGCCCGGGCGGAGGCCGCGCTCAAGGCGGCGGCCAAGCTCTCCAGCGTCCACGGCATCGACCTCAAGCACGAGGTCAAGCTGGACGACGCGACCCCGGCGGGCGACACCGCCAAGGGCGCGCGGACCGCGAGCGCGCAGACGACGGCGTACCCGGCGCCCGGGAAGAAGACCCCGGCGAAGAACCCGTACAACCCGTCCTTCGAGACCGGCGCGGTGGACTTCGTCAAGGAGAATCCCAAGGCCGACGGTCGCGGCGTGACCATCGGCATCCTCGACTCGGGTGTCGACATCGGGCACCCGGCGCTGCAGAAGACGACCACCGGCGAGCGCAAGATAGTCGACTGGGTCACCGCGACCGACCCGGTGGCCGACAGTGACGGCACCTGGCGGCAGATGCGGCTCGATGTCAGCGGGCCGACCTTCGCGGTCAGCGGGCGTACGTACAGCGCCCCGGCGGGCGCGTACAAGTTCAACCTGTTCTACGAGTCCGCCACCATGGGCGGCGACATGGCCGGTGACCTCAACCGGGACGGCGACACCACCGACGTGTGGGGCGTGCTCTACGACCCGGGCACCCGCACCGCCCGCGTCGACCTCGACAACGACGCGAACTTCGCCAACGACACCGTGATGAAGCCGTACAAGAACGGCTTCCAGATCGGCTACTTCGGCACCGACAACCCGGCCACCGAGGTCGTCGAGCGCATCCCGTTCGTCATCGAGGTCCGCCAGGACGTCGTCTACAACGCCGCGGGCGCCAAGGCCGACTACGTCAACATCGGCGTCATCGAGGGCTCGCACGGCACGCACGTCGCCGGGATCACCGCCGCCAACAGCCTCTTCGGCGGCAAGATGAACGGTGCCGCCCCCGGCGCCAAGCTGGTCTCCTCGCGCGCCTGCACCTGGTCAGGCGGCTGCACCAACATCGCGCTCACCGAGGGCATGGCCGACCTGGTCATCGACCGCGGCGTGGACATCGTCAACATGTCCATCGGCGGGCTGCCCCCGCTGAACGACGGCAACAACGCCCGCTCCGAGCTCTACACCCGGCTGATCGACACCTACGGCGTCCAGCTGGTCATCGCGGCCGGCAACGACGGTCCGGGTACCAACACGCTCGGCGACCCCGCCGTCGCCGACAAGGTGATCTCGGTCGGCGCGTCCATCTCCAAGGAGACCTGGGCCGTCAACTACGGGTCGGCGGTGCAGAAGAAGTACGCCATGATGCCGTTCTCCTCCCGCGGCCCGCGCGAGGACGGCGGCTTCACGCCGACCATCACCGCGCCCGGCGCGGCCATCAACACCACCCAGACCTGGTCCCCGGGCGGCCCGGTCGCCGAGGCGGGCTACAAGCTCCCGGCCGGTTACTCCATGCTCCAGGGCACCTCGATGGCCTCGCCGCAGGCCGCGGGCGCGACCGCGCTGCTGCTGTCCGCCGCCAAGCAGCGGAATCTGGAACTGACCCCGGCGACCCTGCGGACCGCGCTGACCAGCACCGCGGGCCGGATCTCCGGAGTGCGGGCGCATGAGCAGGGCTCCGGCCTGATCGACGTCGTCGACGCGTGGGAGTCCATCGAGGACGGCGCCACCGCCCACGAGTACGCCGTCAAGGCGCCGGTCGACACCGCGATCGACTTCGCGCTGAAGACCCCGGGCTTCGGCACCGGCCTCTACGACCGCGAGGGCGGTCTGAAGACCGGCCAGAAGAAGTCGTACGACGTCGTCATCACCCGTACGACCGGACCGGACCGCGCCGTACGGCACGAGCTGGACTGGAAGAACAACGACGGCACCTTCAGGCTGCCCGGGAGCGACACGGTCTCGCTGCCGCTGAACACGCCGGTCACCGTCAAGGTCGAGGCCAAGGCCGGTACCGCCGGGGTGCACAGCGCGATCCTGGAACTGGACGACGGGCGCACCGAGGGCGTGGACCGGCAGATCCTCGCCACGGTGGTCGTGTCCAAGGAGCTGGCCACGCCCGCGTACGCCTTCTCGGCGTCCGGCTCGGTGCAGCGCAACAGCCACACGTCGTACTTCATCACGGTGCCCGAGGGCGCGAAGAACCTCGAGGTCGCGCTCGGCGGGCTCGCCAAGGACAGCCAGACCCGGTTCATCGGGATCCACCCCTACGGCGTCCCGGTGGAGGACAGCTCCACGATCTTCTGCTACCCGAACTACACGAGCCCGGCGAACACGTGCCGGCCGGATGTGCGCGCGTACGCCGAGCCGATGCCGGGCGTGTGGGAGATCGAGGTCGAGTCACGGCGTACGTCGCCGCTGCTGAACAACCCGTACCAGCTGGACGTCACGCTGCTGGGGGCCACCTTCGACCCGGCGGTCAAGACGCTCCCCGAGGCGAAGGTCGGCACGCCGGCCACCGTCGAGTGGACGGTCGGCAACGGCTTCGCCGCCATCGACGGCAAGCTCGCCGGCGGTCCGCTGGGCTCGGCGAAGGTCGCCCGTCCGTCGATCAAGAACGGTGAGGTGCAGGAGTCGACCGTCACCATCGGTGAGGGCGTCGAGCGTCTGGACATCGCCATCGGCGGGGTCTCCGACACCAACGCGGACCTGGACCTCGCGGTCTACCTGGGCACTCAGCAGGTCGGCCTGGCCGCGGACGGCGACTCGGAGGAGGCGGTCAGCCTGCTCAAGCCGGCCGCGGGTACGTACCGCGTCGTGGTCGACGGCTACTCCGTGCCGGCCGGGACCACCGAGTACGACTACCGCGATGTGTTCTTCTCACCGTCGTTCGGTTCGATCAAGGTCGACTCCGCGACGCCGGTCAAGCTGGCCAATGGGGCATCGGCGCAGGTCAGCGCCGAGGTTCTGGTGGCCGGCCCGGCTCCCGAGGGACGTCAGTTCTTCGGTGAGGTGCAACTGCAGACCGGTCGCGGTACGCCCGCGGGCGCGGGCAGCGTCGTGATCGAAAAGGTCACTCCGTAGCAGATGTCCGACAGGTGTACGGCGGGGCGGGTGCTCTTCGGAGCGCTCGCCCCGTCCCGCTTCCCGGACATTGGGGACAATGGATTGGACAAGGCGGCCGGGCACACACGCATCATGGGCGGCACGTAGACACAGACACGCATGAAGGAGTCGTCCGTGAAGGTCGGAATCGTCGGAGCCACCGGTCAGGTCGGCGGAGTCATGCGCAACATCCTCGCCGAGCGGAAGTTCCCCCTCGACGAGCTGCGGCTGTTCGCATCCGCCCGTTCGGCAGGAACCGTCATCGAGTGGGAGGGTCGCGAGATCACCATCGAGGACGCGACCACCGCCGACTACGCCGGACTGGACATCGTGATCTTCTCGGCCGGTGGCGCGGCCTCCAGGGCGCTCGCCGAGAAGGTCGCCGCGCAGGGCGCCGTCGTGATCGACAACTCCTCGGCGTGGCGCCGTGACCCCGACGTCCCGCTGGTCGTCTCCGAGGTCAACCCGCACGCGATCAAGGTCCGCCCCAAGGGCATCATCGCGAACCCGAACTGCACGACGATGGCCGCGATGCCGGTGCTGCGCCCGCTGCACGCCGAGGCCGGTCTCGCCGCGCTGGTGGCCACCACGTACCAGGCCGTGTCCGGCTCGGGACTGGCCGGAGTCGCCGAGCTCGACGGCCAGGTCAGGAAGGTCGCGGACCAGGCCGCCGGGCTGACGCACGACGGCGACGCCGTGGAGTTCCCGGAGCCCGCCGTCTACAAGCGGCCCATCGCCTTCAACGTCGTACCGCTGGCGGGCAACCTCGTGGACGACGGCTCCTTCGAGACGGACGAGGAGCAGAAGCTCCGCAACGAGTCCCGCAAGATCCTGGAGATCCCCGAGCTGAAAGTCTCCGGCACCTGTGTGCGGGTGCCTGTGTTCTCCGGCCACTCGCTTCAGGTCAACGTCCGCTTCGAGCGTCCGATCAGCGTGGAGCGCGCGTACGAGCTGCTCAAGGACGCGCCCGGGGTCGAACTCTCCGAGATCCCGACGCCGCTCCAGGCGGCTGGCAAGGACGCGTCGTACGTCGGGCGCATCCGCGACGACGAGACCGTGGAGAACGGCCTCGCGCTGTTCCTGTCCAGCGACAACCTCCGCAAGGGAGCGGCGCTGAACGCGGTCCAGATCGCGGAACTGGTCGCGGCGGAGCTGCGCGCCTGAGACCTGCCACGCCTCAGGGCCTGCGCCCTGGACCCTCCCCCTACGCCCTGGGGGACCCCGAGCGCGGCGTGGACGGGGGCACCTCCCACGCCGCCAGGCGTAGGGGAGTACCCCCAGGCGGGCTCAAGTTGCCGGGCCACCGGCAACTTGAGCCTTGTCGGCGGAAAACCCAGCCTAGCTGGCTTCGGAGGCAGCGTTTCCCGGCATGGGCCGGGAATTCCGGCCCCTCCGGTGTTTGAGGTGCGGGGGTTTTGGGGTTGGGGGGCGGCGTCTCCCGGCATGGGCCGGAAACTCCAGCCCCTCCGGCGATTGAGGAGCGGGGTTCGGGGCAGCGCCCCGACAAGGACCCGGGCCATGCCCGAGGGCTCAGGCCAGGACCTCGCCTCCCGACCGCGCCGCTCCCGCCGGGGCGTGGGTGCCCCGCACCCCACCGTTTCCTCGGGGGGCCGGGGGCCCGCCCCCGGTTCAGGGAAAAGGGCGGGTAGGGGAAAACTCAGGCTCCGCAGCCCGACGCCCCGTCGCACGCCTGGCCCCGCAGCCCCCTCGCCAAGTCGTCCCTCGCCTCCAGCACCAACCGCCGCAGCGCCGGCGCCGCCCCCTCGTGCGACGTCAGCCACGCGTCCGTCGCCGCCAGCGTTTCCTCGTCCGCCTGCAGCGACGGGAACAGGCCCCTCACCACATCCATCCCGATCTGGATCGACCGCTCCGACCACACCCGCTCGATCGCCTCGAAGTACTTCGGCACATACGGAGCCAGCAACTCCTCCTGCCCCACCTGCGTAAACCCCGAGATCGTCGCCCCCACCAACGCGTTCGAGAGCTTGTCCGACTTGACCACCTGCGCCCACGCCTGGTCCTTCACCGCCGCCGACGGGCGTGCCGCCAGGCAGCGGACCTGGTGCTGTTTGCCCGAGGCCGTGTCGTCGCGCGACAGCTCCGCCGCGAGCAGCGGCTCGTCCGCCGCCCCATGCGCGGCCAGCGGCTCCAGGAACGCCCAGCGCAGCTCCTGGTCCACCTCAAGACCGTCGATCTCGGCCGTACCGTCCAGCAGGTCCCGCAGCAGCTTCAGGTCCGCCGCGGACGTCGACGTCGACGCGAAGAACCTCGCCCACGTCAGCTGGTGCTGGCTGCCCGGCTCCGCCCGCCGCAGTTCGCGCAGCGCGCCCTCCGCCAGCAGCCGGCCGCTCTCCTCGCGCCATTCCGGCGTGGCGTAGTGCACCTGCGCCGAACGCGCCCACGCGTGCAGCGTCTGGAGCACCCCGACCTCCGACTCCCGCCCCCCGAACCGCAGCACCAGGTCGATGAAGTCCCGCGCCGGCATCAGCGCGTCCCGCGTCAGGTTCCACAGCGCCGACCAGCACAGCGCCCGCGCCAGCGGGTCCGTCAGGTCACCAAGACGCGCCCGCAGTGTCTCCAGCGAGTACTCGTCGAAGCGGATCTTGCAGTACGTGAGGTCCTCGTCGTTGACCAGCACCAGGTCCGGCCGGTCCGCGCCGGTCAGTTCGGCCACCACCGTCCGGGGCCCGGCCACGTCCACCTCCGCCCGCGCGTAGCGCAGCAGATGCCCGTCCGACCACCGGTACAGGCCCACCGCCACCCGGTGCGGGCGCAGTTCCGGATGCGACTCGGCCGCCTCCTGGAACACCGCCAGTTCCGTGATTCTGTTGCCCGCGTCGTACGTGACCACCGGCGTCAGCGAGTTGACCCCGGCCGTCTCCAGCCAGGAACGCGACCACGCCGTCATGTCCCGCCCGGACGTCTCCTCCAGCACCGACAGCAGGTCGCCCAGGCGCGTGTTCCCGTACGCGTGCCGCTTGAAGTAGCGCCGCGCGCTCTCCAGGAACGCGTCCCGCCCCACATACGCGACCAGCTGCTTCAGCACGGACGCGCCCTTGGCGTACGTGATCCCGTCGAAGTTCAGCTTCGCGGCCTCCAGGTCACGGATGTCCGCCGTGACGGGATGCGTCGACGGCAGCTGATCCGCGCGGTACGCCCACGACTTGCGGTTATTGGCGAACGTCACCCACCCGTTGGTGAACCGCGTCGCCTCCACCAGCGAGAACGAGCCCATGAAGTCCGCGAACGACTCCTTCAGCCACAGGTCGTCCCACCAGTGCATGGTGACCAGATCGCCGAACCACATGTGCGCCATCTCGTGCAGGATGACGTTGGCCCGGCGCTCGTACGACGCCTGCGTCACCTTCCCCCGGAAGACGAACTCCTCCCGGAAGGTCACACACCCCGGGTTCTCCATCGCGCCGATGTTGTACTCCGGCACGAACGCCTGGTCGTACTTCCCGAAGGGGTACGGGTAGTCGAAGTGGTCGTGGAAGAAGTCCAGCCCCTGCTTCGTCACCAGGAAGATGTCGTCCGCGTCGAAATGCCTGGCCAGCCCCTTGCGGCAGAGCGCGCCGAGCGGGATCTCCAGCGTCGTCCCGTCGTCGAACGTCCGGGTGTAGACATCGGTCTCGTAGTGGTACGGACCGGCGACGACCGCCGTGATGTACGTCGGGATCGGCTTCGTCTCCGCGAACTGCCACACGCCGTCCCCGTCCGGCGCGCCCTCCCGGTTGCTCCACACGGTCCAGCCCTCCGGCGCGGTCACCGACAGGCGGAACGGCGCCTTCAGGTCCGGCTGTTCGAAGGTGGCGAAGACGCGGCGCGCGTCGGCGGGCTCGTAGTTCGTATAGAGGTAGACCTCGCCGTCCTCCGGGTCCACGAAGCGGTGCAGACCTTCACCCGTACGGCTGTACGCGCACTGGGCGTCCACGACCAGCACATTCTCCGCCGCGAGGCCGTCCAGCGCGACGCGCGAGCCGTCGAAGACCGCGTCCGGGGCCAGCGACCGGCCGTTCAGGGTCACGGCGGTGACCGAGGGCGCCAGCAGATCGGCGAAGGTCGTCATCCCCGGCGCGGCGGAGCGGAAGCGGATCGTCGTCACCGAGCGGAAGGTGCGCGGACCGGAATCCTCCGGAGCCTCCCCGACGGCCGAACGCAGGTCGAGCGTCACCTCGTACCCGTCGACGGACAGCAGCTCTGCCCGCCGACGGGCCTCGTCGCGGGACAGATTCTCACCGGGCACGGGCACTCCTTCGTGTCTCGTTCGAACAGCAACGATCCTCGCATGGGCATCTGGCCCCCGGTATCCGGGAATCGCGCGGTGACCGCGGGCGTTGCCGTTCGAGACGTACGCGTTAAGTCACCACCCACATGAACACGTTACGGAGAGACATGTCCGAGAACGGCAAGCCCGGTAAGACGCCCGCCGACTTCTGGTTCGACCCGATCTGCCCCTGGGCCTGGATGACCTCCCGCTGGATGCTCGAAGTGGAGAAGGTCCGCGACGTCGAGGTCCACTGGCACGTGATGAGCCTTGCCGTGCTCAACGAGAACAAGCTCGACGAAGTCCCGGAGCGGTACCGCGAGCTCATGCAGCAGGCGTGGGGTCCGGTACGGGTCGTCATCGCGGCGCAGCAGAAGTACGGCGACGAGGTCATCGGCAAGCTCTACACCGCGCTCGGCACCCGCATCCACAACCGCGGCGAGGGCCCCACCGCCGAGGTCATCGCCGCCGCGCTGGAGGAGGTCGGCCTCCCGGCGGAGCTGATCGAGGCCGCCGACTCGGACGCGTACGACACCGAGCTGCGCGCCTCCCACAAGGAGGGCATCGACAAGGTGGGCCAGGACGTCGGCACCCCGGTCATCGCCGTCCCGGGCGCGGACGGACAGCAGGTCGCCTTCTTCGGGCCGGTCGTCACCCCCGCGCCGAAGGGCGAGGACGCGGCGAAGCTGTGGGACGGCACGCTGCTGGTCGCCTCCATCCCGGGCTTCTACGAGATCAAGCGCACCAGGACCGCCGGCCCGATCTTCGATTGAGTTCACGGCCTCGACGGGCGTCCGCGCGCGAGTCGGTTTAGCGTCCCCCTATGGAGATTGGCAGGGACGGCGGACGCGAGAACCCGGCCCTGCCCGGCGACAACGCCGAGCACGGCACCCTGCCCGCACGTTTCCCCGACCGGGGCGTACGGGCGGTGTGCCGTGCCCTGGCGGCGCTCTGGTGGCTCCTCGGCCTCCGCCGGGCGGCCGCCCTGCTGCGCCACTACGTCTCCGCCACGGGTGCTCCGTACTCCGTCGACGCCCGCGCCCTGCTCGACCTGCCACCGGTCCGCGAGGCGGTCGTCACCCAGCTGGCCCACTGGCGCGCCGAGGCCCTGGCGCGCGGCGTCCCCGGGACCCACCCGGCGGACAGCGGCTGGCGCGACATCCGGATCAGCCGCCGCGACAGTACGGACTGGTGGCTGGCCCTGCGCGGCCTCCAGTACCGCCTGACGGGGACGATCGTCCTCGCGCGGGACGGCTCGGCCCGCGCCGACTGCCGCCTGTCGGTCCACAAGCACTGGAAATTCGACCGGGGCGGGTCGGAGTGCGGCGTCCCCTTCACGCCTTTCGCGCGGCTGCACGAGACGGGCCTGGCCCGGGAGTTCACGGTCCTCGGCGAGTGCGCGGGCCTGCGTGGCGAAGAACCCCCGCGAGTCATGTCCTCGCGGGGGTCCTTCGTCATTCCGCCCGCAAGTGAAGGCTGAGAAGACGATCACGAGCGGGACGACCGGGTGTCCTACGGGACTACGGGACCAGCAGCAGGTTGTTGGCGCGCAGCTTCGCGGACGCGTAACGCTTGGCCACGTCCTGCCAGTTCACGACCTCCCACATCGCCTCGATGAAGTCCACCTTCTGGTTCTTGTACTGGAGGTAGAAGGCGTGCTCCCAGGCGTCGAAGACGAGGATCGGGACCGAGCCCTGGCCGACGTTGCCCTGGTGGTCGTAGATCTGCTCGACGATCAGACGGCCGCTGACCGGCTCGTAGGCGAGGACGCCCCAGCCCGAGCCCTGGGTGGTCGCCGCCGCCTTGGTCAGCTGGGCCTTGAAGCCCACGAAGGAGCCGAACGACTCGGTGAGCGCGTCCGCGAGCTCACCGACGCCGTCCGCGGCGAGGGGCTCGCCGCCGCCTTCGCCCGTCATGTTGTGCCAGTAGATGCTGTGCAGGATGTGGCCGGAGAGATGGAACGCGAGGCTCTTCTCCAGCCCGTTGATCGAGCCCCAGGCCTCCTTGGAACGTGCCTCGGCCAGCTGTTCGAGGGTGTCGTTGGCGCCCTTGACGTAGGCCGCGTGGTGCTTGTCGTGGTGCAGCTCGATGATCTGCGGGTTGATGACGGGTTCGAGCGCCGCGTAGTCGTACGGAAGCTCGGGAAGCGTGTACGTGGCCATGTCCGGTCGGTCCCTCCCACTGCTTATTGCACATCTTATGCAAGTGCACGCTAGCAGCAAGAGGGTTCCGGGATATGCCGGAGATGATCAGGCCCTGGCGATCATCGCGAGGTCCGGGAAGTCGGTGACCACGGCGTCCACGCCCAGGCCGTAGTGGAGGGCGTACTCGGCGAACGCGTCCCCGAAGTCGTTCGGACCCGCGCCCCGGCGCAGCGCGGCCGGAAGGAACTGGTTCTCCGCGCGGAAGGTGTACGCGCCGACCTTCAGCCCCGCCGCGTGCGCGTCCGCCAGCAGCGTCGACGGCGCGATCAGCGACGACTTGTCCGGGCCGATCCAGTCCGCGTACTCCGCGATCTCCCGCAGCCCCGCCGGGGTCATCATCCGCGCGTACGTCGTCGGGTGAGCGAACGGGCCGCCGGTGGTGCCGAGCGCCTGCCACAGGGGCAGCCGCAGGCGCGCCTC
The DNA here is from genome assembly GCF_044548015.1 of Streptomyces sp. NPDC052236. Taxonomy (NCBI): domain Bacteria; kingdom Bacillati; phylum Actinomycetota; class Actinomycetes; order Kitasatosporales; family Streptomycetaceae; genus Streptomyces; species Streptomyces sp. NPDC052236. The sequence goes on from NZ_JBIUBL010000004.1 coordinate 162,646, forward strand.
GGCGACGCGCAGAAGACTGGACGGCTCGAAGGACTGGACGACGCAGTCGCGGGCGTCCAGGCGGTTGCGCCTGATGACGCGGATCAGCTCCGGCTCCAGCGGGAGGCCGATGGAGCGGAAGTACGTCGGGTGCTTGGTCTCGGGGAAGACCGCGATCCGGCGGCCGTGCTGCCGGGACAGGGCGCGGGCGAGATCGATGACCTCCTGGAAGGTCATGATCTGCTGGCGGCCGTCGAAGACGGTGTTGCGGTTGCGGACGAGCGGCAGGCGCTCGACGGCGCGCAGGGTCTTGAGCTCGGCGAGGGTGAAGTCCTCGGTGAACCAGCCCGTCACGGCCCGCCCGTCGACCGTCTTGGTGGTGCGGCGGTTCGCGAACTCGGGGTGGAGAGCGATGTCGGTCGTCTGCGAGATCTCGTTCTCGTGGCGGACGACCAGCACATGGTCCTTGGTGGGGACGAGGTCCGGTTCGATCCAGTCGGCGCCGGCCTGGGCGGCGAAGGTGTACGAGGCGGCGGTGTGCTCGGGCCGCCAGCCCGCCGCGCCGCGGTGGCCGATCACCAACGGGCGGGCGGGGTGGGGTTTCTGACTCTCGGCAGCGGCAGCGGCAGCGGTGGCGGTGGCGGGTAGTGCGGTGGCGGCGGTAACCGCGCCCGCCGTGAGGAGGATCGAGCGGCGTCCCGGCAGTGCGGACCGTGCGGACATACGGGTCTCCCTGTTCAGGTCTTCCGTGGTGGGGGGTGCTCTGCCACACAGTCGCCACACCGGGTTGCCGCAAAGGAGCCGGAGAGTGTCCACGTCATGTCCTGCGTGCGCGGGCCCTGGCACGCCACCCCCACCTCACCGCCGGGAACGGGACCGCTGGAGCGCGTAGCCGGCCGCCGCCAGCGCCAGCGTCAGACCGCCCGTCCACAGCAGCTGCAGCCGGGTGTCGGCCTCGCGGGCCATCAGTACGAAGATGGCGGCCATGCCCGCCAGCGCCACCCACGTCAGCCCCGGGTACAGCCACATCCGCACCACCAGCTTCTGAGGCGACTCGCGCTCCAGCCGCCGGCGCAGCAGCAGCTGGGAGACGGCGGTGAAGGTCCAGACAACCAGGATCACCGCGCCGATCATGTTCAGCAGCCACTGGAAGATGTCGTCGGGCCGCCAGTAGCTGAGCAGCACACAGCCGAAGCCGAAGAGGGACGAGAACAGTACGGCGGTGCGCGGGACGCCGTTGAAGGTGCGGCCGAGCGCCTTCGGGCCCTGGCCGCGGCTGACCAGCGAGCAGGCCATGCGCGAAGCGCCGTACACATTGGCGTTCATCGCGGAGAGCAGGGCGACCAGCACGACGAGGTTCATGATTGGCCCGGCGGCGGGAATGCCCAGGTGGTCGAGGGTCGCGACGTACGGGCCCTTCTCGACCACCTTCGGGTCGTCCCACGGCACGAGCGTGACGATGACCGCCATGGAGCCGATGTAGAAGAGCGCGATGCGCCACATCGCCGTACGGACGGCCTTGGCGACACCCTGGACCGGGTGCTCCGACTCGGCCGCGGCGATCGTGACCGTCTCCAGGCCGCCGTATGCGAAGACCGAGGCCAGCAGGCCGACGACGAGGCCCTCGGAGCCGTGGGGCAGGAAGCCGCCCGCGCCGGTGAGGTTGGCCGTGCCGGGGGCGTCGGAGCCCGGCAGGATGCCCAGGATCGCCAGCACGCCGATGCCCAGGAAGACCGTGATCGCGCCGACCTTGAGCGCGGCGAACCAGAACTCGAACTCGCCGAAGTTCTTCACGGCGGCCAGGTTGGTCACGCAGAACACCAGCATGAACAGGGCGACCCAGGCCCACTCCGGGGTGCCCGGCAGCCAGCCCGTCATGATCTTGGCGGCGCCGATGCCCTCCAGGCCGACGGCCACACAGAGCAGAAACCAGAACGACCAGCCCGCGGTGAAGCCCGCCCAGGGGCCGATGGCCCGCTCGGCGTGCACGGAGAAGGAGCCGGACGCCGGGTTCGCCGCGGACATCTCGCCGAGCATGCGCATCACCAGCATGACGAGCAGGCCGGATATCGCATAGGCGATGACAATGGACGGGCCCGCGGCGGCGATGCCCGCGCCGGAGCCGACGAAGAGCCCGGCGCCGATGACGCCGCCGAGCGCGATCATCGACAGGTGGCGTTGCTTGAGTCCGTGCGAGAGCGGGGCGTCGGCCTGCGATCGGTCGGCCGGCGATCGGTCGACGGGCGCGGGCGCGGAGTTCCGAGACATGGGCATGCCCTGTTCAGTAGCGGAGGGGAGTGGCAGCAGCTTGGCAGGGTCCCGCTGACAGGGAACAGATGTCCGCTATACGGGCACGATGCTCACACAAGGTGAACACTCCCATACGCCGCACCCGCGCCACCTGTGCGAACACCACCAACTCGTCACCCACCGCTTTGTGCTCGCCCGATAGCGATCGGCCGATTCCCGTGGGTTAGCGTCAGCCTGTCCCGCACGCGCCCTACCCCTTGTGGAGTCCTGATGAGTACTGCTTCCGTCACCTTGCGTCCCGGAACGGTCCTCGCCGACCTGCTGCCCGCCTCCCGTACGCGTGACATCGCGCTGGTGATCGGCGGCGCGGCGCTCACCGGCATCGCCGCGCAGCTCTCCGTCCTGGTCCCCGGCTCCCCGGTCCCGGTCTCCGGGCAGACCTTCGCCGCGCTCCTCGTCGGCACGGCGCTCGGCGCCCGCCGCGGCTTCCTCTCCCTCGCGCTGTACGCGGTGGTCGGCATGGCGGGCATGCCGTGGTTCGCGGAGGGCGCCTCGGGCTATGGGATGCCGTCCTTCGGCTACATCCTGGGCATGCTCCTCGCCGCCACGGTCGTCGGCGACCTCGCGCGCCGCGGCGCGGACCGCTCGGTCCTGCGCACCGCGGGCGCGATGGCCGTCGGCTCCGTGATCATCTACGCGGTCGGGGTGCCGTATCTGGCGCTGGCCACCGGCATGTCGTTCGGCGCGGCGGTCTCCGCCGGCCTGGTGCCGTTCCTGATCGGGGACGCCCTGAAGGCGGCCCTGGCGATGGGCGCGCTGCCCACCGCGTGGAAGCTCATCGGCCGCCGGGGCTGATGCTGTCGTTCCGCCGGAAGAGGTTCGCCGGGTCGTACCGCGACTTGATCCCGGCGAGCCTCTTCTGCGTTCCGGCGTCGTAGAGCCCTTTCCGTCGCCGGCGCGCCGCCCAGGTGGTTGGTCTGCGTCACGCACCACATGGGCGACTCGGGCCCGGTCGGCGCCAGCAGCCGCCGCGCCGTACGCGACCCGGATGGAGGCGGTGTACCGGCCGCGCAGTTGCTCCGGGATCATCGGCAGGTCCGGGAAGACCATCACCGCCGGCGACGATGTCAGCTCGTCCGGGACTGTTTCGGTCCACTCCGGATACGTACGCAGAGCATCCTCGACCAGCTCGTCACCGAAGGGGACCGAACCGCCGTACAGCCGGGTCACCGGAATCAGACCGATATCGATCGCGGTCACCACGCCCAGGTTGTGCCCGGCGCCGAGCAGAGCCCAGTACAGATCTGGGTCGCTCTCGGGGGTGGCTGGGCCAACCAGCGTCCGGAGGGACGTGCTCACACGGGCCGACGGCTTGCCGACCGGCACCAGGGCACGATCACGATTGGCAATGCCCGGCATCTCACCAGGCACGAATCATGAGGAAACCTCAGGATTGCTCAGCCAATCAGAGACGCTCCCCGCGAAGCCGATCGGCTTCGCGGGGAGCATGGCTCCAAAACCTGACGGATGCCGTCAGGTTTTGGGACCAGGTTTCAGACCAGGTCGTCCACCTTGGTGTGGTCACGCTTGCCGAGCTTCTCGCGGCCCACTGCCACGGCCACCACGACCGCCGCCACCGCCATCGACAGCAGCACCTGTTCCCGCGCGTCGCCCCCGTCGTAGACCATGTAGCCCAGCACGAACACGATCATCGCGATGGTCAGCCACGTGAGATACGGGAAGAGCCACATCCGTACGACCAGCTTCTCCGGCGACTCGCGCAGGATGATCCCGCGCATCCGCAGCTGCGTGACACAGATGACCAGCCAGACGAACAACGCGACCGCGCCCGACGAGTTCAGCAGGAACGCGAAGACCGTGTCGGGCCACTTGTAGTTGAAGAAGACGGCGAGGAAGCCGAAGACGACCGAGCCGAGGATGGCCGCACGCGGCACACCCCGCGCGTTCGTCCGCCCGAAGGCCTTCGGCGCGTCGCCGCGCCGCCCCAGCGAGAAGGCCATCCGCGAGGCGGTGTACAGCCCGGAGTTGAGGCAGGAGAGCACCGCCGTCAGCACGATCACGTTCATGATCTGCCCGGCGTGCGCGATGCCGATCGAGTCGAGGGCGGCGACGTACGAGCCCTTCTCGAGAATCGACGCGTCGTTCCACGGCAGCAGCGTCAGCACCACGAAGATTGATCCGAGGTAGAAGACGCCGATCCGCCAGATCACGCTGTTCGTCGCCTTGGAGACCGCCCGCTGCGGGTCCTCGGACTCGCCCGCCGCCAGCGTCACGATCTCGCTGCCCATGAAGGAGAAGACGACCATCAGGACACCGGTGAGAATCGCGCCCGCGCCGTTCGGCATGAACCCGCCCGCGTCGGTCAGATGCGCGAAGCCCGCGCCCGGGTTGTCCGAGCCGGGCAGCACCCCGAAGACCGCGAGCACACCGATCAGTACGAAGGCGCTGATCGCTACGACCTTGATGCCCGCGAACCAGAACTCGAACTCGCCGTACGAGGCCACGGACGCGAGATTCGTCGCCGTCAGCACGACCATCACGATCAGCGCCCAGCCCCACTGCGGGACCGCCGGCATCCAGCCTTCGAGGATGAACGCTCCGGCCGTCGCCTCGACCGCCAGCACCACGACCCAGAAGAACCAGTACAGCCAGCCGATCGAGAACCCGGCCCAGCGGCCGAGCGCGCGGTCCGCGTAGGCGGAGAAGGAGCCGGAGCTCGGGTTGGCGGCAGCCATCTCGCCGAGCATCCGCATCACGAAGACGACCAGCGTGCCCACGAGCGCGTACGAGAGAAGGATGGCCGGGCCGGCCGCCGCGATGCCGGAGCTGGAGCCGACGAACAGCCCGGCGCCGATCACGCCGCCGATGGCGATCATGGACAGGTGCCGGTTCTTGAGCCCGGCCTGGAGACCGTCGGAGGGCTGCGGGTTACCGGTTGTACCGGCCTTTCCGCCTTCCTTCGGGAGGGTCTGCTGCGAGTTCATGGACGATTCCTTAGGTTTGAGTCCACTCGTTGTACGAGCACCCGCATTCAAACGTTTAGCTCTCCGCTACGGAACCCCTGACTCCGGATCGTTAACTGAGGGCATCCGTGCCCGCCCCCCTGATCGCAGCCGTCCCGCCCACATGCCACACTCGGACCATGCGCGTGCACCTCGGTTCCGACCATGCCGGATACGAACTCAAGAACCACCTCGTGGAGTGGCTCAAGGCCCACGGCCACGAGCCCGTCGACTGCGGGCCCCACGTCTACGACGCCCAGGACGACTACCCGCCCTTCTGTCTGCGGGCCGCCGAGAAGACGGCCGGGGACCCGGAAAGCCTGGGCATCGTGATCGGCGGCTCCGGCAACGGCGAGCAGATGGCCGCCAACAAGGTCAAGGGCGTGCGCTGCGCACTGGCCTGGAGCGAGCAGACCGCCGAGCTCGGCCGCACGCACAACGACGCGAATGTCATCGCCATCGGCGGCCGGATGCACACGCTGGAGGAGTCGACCAGGTTCGTCGAGATCTTCCTCACCACGCCGTACTCCGGTGAGGAGCGTCACACGCGCCGCATCGAGATGCTCTCCCTGTACGAGACCACCGGCGTGCTCCCCCCGATCCCGGCGCATCACCCGCAGGTCTGAGCGTGCCCGAGGGCCATACGATCCACCGACTGGCCGCCGACCACCACGACAGGTTCGGCGGCCGTCCTGTGTGCGCGTCCAGCCCGCAGGGGAAGTTCTCCGACAGTGCGGCGCTGGTCGACGGCCAGGTGCTGGAGACGACCGAGGCGCACGGCAAGCACCTCTTCCTCGGCTTCGGCCCGCTCGGCTGGATCCATATCCACCTCGGCCTCTTCGGCAAGGTCACCTTCGGCGCGACGCCCGCGCCGCCGCCCACGGACACGGTCAGGCTGCGTCTCGCCGCGCCCACGGCGTACGTGGATCTGCGCGGCCCGACGACCTGCGCGCTGATCACGGACGGCGAGAAGGACGCGATCCACGCCCGCCTGGGTCCGGACCCCCTGCGCGCGGCTGACGACCCGGACCGCGCCTGGGCCCGTATCTCCCGCTCCCGTACGACGGTCGCCGCGCTGCTGATGGACCAGAAGATCATCGCGGGCGTCGGCAACGTCTACCGTGCCGAGGTCCTCTTCCGGCACGGCATCGACCCCTACCGCGAGGGCAGGGACCTCGGCCGCGCGGAGTGGGTGGCGATCTGGCGGGACCTGGTGGAGCTGATGCGCGAGGGCGTACGCAACAACCGCATCGACACGGTCCGCCCCGAGCACATGCCCGAGGTGATGGGCCGCGCACCGCGGGTGGACGACCACGGCGGCGAGGTCTACGTCTACCGCCGGGCGACGATGCCGTGCCATATCTGCGGAGCCGAGATCCGCACGTCGGCTCTGTCGGCCCGCAACCTTTTCTGGTGCCCGGGCTGCCAGTCCCGCTAGCCGGCGAGGTGCCCCTTTCACCCGTAGGTCGCCTGGCCCCGTTAGAGCCGGATGGACCGGTTGCCCACCGTAGCCAGTATCGTCAGCTCTCCGCCGATGGCTTCGAGGTAGGCGGCCATCGTCGATGTATCCAGACGAACCCCTCCGCGCTCGATCTGGCTGATACGCCCCTGGGTCACACCCATGGCCTGCGCGACCTGGGCCTGCGTCATTCCCTGAGCTTTCCGGAGCGACGCCAGCTCATGTCCCCGCTCCGCATCGACCATCTCCCGCTTGATGGAGTCGATGCGTTCACGCTTCTCCGGGGTGATGTCTGACCTGAGGTCGGCCATGCTGCCGAGCTTCATGATTCGTCCTCCTCCTTCAGGGCTTCAAGGTAAGCGTTGTACTTGGCATCGGCCTCTTTGATCGCCTTGGGATACCAGGCCGCCCACTGCCGACCGCTCGCCTTGTTTCCCGCCACGAGAAACACTGCTCGTCGCACTGGATCGAAGATGAACAGCATCCGGATATTGACGGAGCTCCCGTTGCGCGGGCGGAGTTCACGCATATTGCGGAACTGACTGTTCTCGATGGCCCCCACGGTCGGACGTCGCAGCGCTGGTCCCGACTCCTGGAGTCGCTCCAACGCGGCGATGACGTGATCGTGACTATCCGGATCCTCCTTGGCGAGCGTTCGAATCCATTCCAGGACATCAGCGAAGAACCTCAACTCGTACGGACGGTCCACTTCAAAAATATTAGCAGGACCTAATGTTCGGTCGCAACGAAGGGGCGCCCGGCCAGGTGGACTGGCCGGGCGCCCCTTCGGCGTCGTATGCGTGTACCGCTACGCGGACTTCTCGTGCCGGCCGTCGTTCTTCACGATCCGCGGCTCGCGCGGGACGAGCGTCGGGTTCACATTGGACAGGACAACGTCCTGGGTGATGACCACGCGGGCCACGTCCTTGCGGGACGGGACCTCGTACATCACCGACTGCAGGACCTCTTCCATGATGGCGCGCAGGCCGCGCGCGCCCGTGCCGCGCAGGATGGCCTGGTCGGCGATGGCCTCCAGCGCCGGGAGGTCGAATTCCAGCTCCACGCCGTCGAGCTCGAACAGCCGCTGGTACTGCTTCACCAGCGCGTTGCGCGGCTCGATCAGGATCTTCAGGAGCGCTTCACGGTCCAGGTTGTGGACCGAGGTGATGACCGGGAGGCGGCCGATGAACTCCGGGATCATCCCGAACTTCACCAGGTCCTCCGGCATGACCTCCTGGAACTGGTCGCTCGCCTGGATCTCGCGCTTGGAGCGGATCGTCGCGCCGAAGCCAATGCCCTTCGCGCCCGCCCGCGACTCGATGATCTTCTCCAGGCCCGCGAAGGCGCCGCCCACGATGAACAGCACGTTCGTCGTGTCGATCTGGATGAACTCCTGGTGCGGGTGCTTCCGGCCGCCCTGCGGCGGGACCGACGCCGTCGTACCCTCAAGGATCTTCAGCAGCGCCTGCTGAACGCCCTCGCCCGACACGTCCCGGGTGATCGACGGGTTCTCGCTCTTCCGCGCCACCTTGTCGATCTCATCGATGTAGATGATCCCGGTCTCGGCCTTCTTGACGTCGTAGTCGGCCGCCTGGATGAGCTTGAGGAGGATGTTCTCGACGTCCTCGCCGACATACCCGGCCTCCGTCAGCGCCGTCGCGTCGGCGATGGCGAACGGGACGTTCAGCATGCGGGCCAGCGTCTGGGCGAGCAGCGTCTTGCCCGAGCCGGTCGGCCCGAGCAGGAGGATGTTCGACTTCGCCAGCTCGATGGCGTCCTCGCGGCTCGCGCCGCCACCGTTCTCACCGGCCTGGACGCGCTTGTAGTGGTTGTACACCGCCACGGAGAGGGCCTTCTTCGCGGGCTCCTGCCCGACGACGTACCCCTCGAGGAACTCGTAGATCTCGCGCGGCTTGGGGAGCTCCTCCCACCGCACCTCGGAGGTCTCGGCGAGCTCCTCCTCGATGATCTCGTTGCAGAGATCGATGCACTCGTCGCAGATGTACACACCGGGCCCTGCGATGAGCTTCTTCACCTGCTTCTGGCTCTTTCCGCAGAACGAGCACTTGAGCAAGTCGCCGCCATCACCGATGCGTGCCACGAGGTGCTTCCCCTTCGCCTGGGAGCAGCTTGGTTCAGCCGACTCCTGGTGCCTCATATCCGACGGTACCTTGCCTGGCCCCTCGTTCGGGCCCCCCTTGGCGCGGTTCACATGGTCGTGCGCCGCGCCAAGGGCGTCGGCCCGGTCAGGCCGGCACGGCGGCGGTGATCTTGCGGGTCGAGACGATCTGGTCGATCAGGCCGTACGCGAGCGCGTCCTCGGCGGTCAGGATCTTGTCGCGCTCGATGTCGTCACGGATCTTCTCGATCGGCGTGGTGGAGTGCCTGGCCAGCATCTCTTCGAGCTGCTGGCGCATCCGCAGGATCTCGTTGGCCGCGATCTCCAGGTCGGAGAGCTGCTCACGGCCGGTCTGCGAGGACGGCTGGTGGATCAGCACACGGGCGTTCGGCAGGGCCATGCGCTTGCCCTTGGTGCCGGCCGCGAGGAGCACGGCCGCGGCGGAGGCCGCCTGGCCCATGCACACCGTCTGGATTTCCGGCTTCACGAACTGCATCGTGTCGTAGATCGCGGTGAGCGCGGTCATCGAGCCGCCGGGGCTGTTGATGTAGACCGAGATGTCACGGTCGGGGTCCATCGACTCCAGGCACAGCAGCTGCGCCATGACGTCGTTGGCGGAGGCGTCGTCGATCTGGACTCCGAGGAAGATCACGCGCTCCTCGAAGAGCTTCGCGTACGGGTCGTACTCGCGCACACCCTGCGACGTGCGCTCCACGAAGCGCGGGACGATATACCGGTTCTCGACCTGCGGGCCGGTGTAGAGGCCACTCGCGGCGTGCGAAGCATGCGAAGAGAAGTTGCTCATGTGGGTGTTCACCATCCTGGGGCGTTCGTTTGACTGAGGCGGGCTACGGCAGAGGGCTGAAGGCTCAGGCCCCGGTGCCGCCGCCGCCCGGAACGCCCGAGGCGGCAGAGATGATCTCGTCGATGAGGCCGTACTCCTTGGCCTCTTCGGCCGTGAACCAGCGGTCGCGGTCACCGTCGCGGATGATCGTTTCGACTGTCTGGCCGGAGTGCTGGGCGGTGATCTCCGCCATGCGCCGCTTCGTACGGAGCAGGTACTCGGCCTGGATCTTGATGTCGGAGGCGGTGCCTCCGAGGCCGGCGGACCCCTGGTGCATGAGGATGTCGGTGTTGGGAAGCGCGAAGCGCTTGCCCGCGGCGCCGCCGGTCAGCAGGAACTGGCCCATGGAGGCCGCCATGCCCATGCCGATGGTCACCACGTCGTTCGGGATGTACTGCATGGTGTCGTAGACCGCCATGCCCGCCGTCACCGAGCCACCGGGGCTGTTGACGTAAAGGAAGATGTCCTTGTCGGGGTCCGCGGCAAGGAGCAGCATCTGCGCCGTGATCTTGTTGGCGATGTCATCGTCGACCTGCTGGCCGAGGAAGATGATGCGCTCGCCGAGCAGTCGGCTGTAGACCTGGTCACCGAGGCCACCACCGAGGGACGGCTCACCGGCGGCGTAAGGCATCAGATTCGTCACGTATCCACCTGCTCGTCTCTGACGGCTTCGGCCGTCTCAGCGTCTTCGTACCGGGGACGGGGCTCGTGTGGCTTGCCTCGCCTCGTACTCATGGACCCTAACGCGCTGGTAGGCGGGGGCCATCCCGCTTCCAGGGCTGTTCGCTCGGAGCGCAAGGTGAGCGCAGGGTAGTTGACCGGCGGGAGTACGACTCCGGGCCCCGGGCGCGTGTCGCGTCCAGGGCCCGGAACAAGGGGGCGTACGGGTCAGCGCGGGGCTCAGGCCTCGGGCTTCTCCGCGGGCTTGTCGCTCTCCACAGTCGCGGCGGCCTCGACGGTCTCAGCGGGGGCCTCGACGGTCTCGGCGGCCTCAGCCGCCTGGGTGGCCTCGTCCTCGTCGTTCTCGTCGTCGTACTCGTCGCTGAGGTCGACAACCTCACCGGCGGTGTCCACGACCCTGGCCGCCTCGACAACCACCGCGAGCGCCTTGCCGCGGGCGACCTCGCCGACCAGCATCGGCACCTGGCCACCCTCGACAACGGCCTTGGCGAACTCGTCCGGGCTCATGCCGGAGGAGGAGGCGCGCCGCATGAGGTGCTCGGTGAGCTCCTCCTGGTTGACGTTGAGCTTCTCCTTGGTGACCAGCTCGTCAAGGATGAACTGGGTCTTGATGCCCTTGACCGCCTGCTCCCGGGTCTCGGCGTCGAACTCTTCCTCGGTCTTGCCCTGGATCTCCAGGTACTTGCCGAGGTCGATGCCCATCTGCGCGAGCTGGTGGTTCACCAGGTTGTGCTTGCGGGTGTTGATCTCGTCCTCGAGAAGCTTCTCGGGGATCGGGACCTCGGTGAGCTTCAGCAGCTCGTCCAGCACACGCTCCTGCGCCTGCGTGGCCTGGTCGTACTGCTTCATGTTCAGCAGGCGCTTGCGGCTGTCCGCCCTCAGCTCCTCGAGGGTGTCGAACTCGCTCGCCATCTGCGCGAAGTCGTCATCGAGCTCGGGCAGCTCACGGGCGGCGACCGCGGTGACCTTGACGGTGACCTCGGACTCCTTGCCCTCGGCGCTGCCCCCCTTGAGCTCGGAGGTGAAGGTGGCCTCTTCGTCGGCCGACAGGCCGGTGACGGCCTCGTCGATGCCGTCGAGCAGCTCGCCGGAGCCGATGGTGTACGAGACGCCACTGGCGACGCCGTCCTCCAGGACCTCGCCGTCGACCTTGGCCTCGAGGTCGATCGTGATGACGTCGCCCTCGGCGGCGGCGCGCTCGACGGGGTTGGTGGAGGCGAAGCGCCCACGCAGGTCCTCGACGGCCTTGTCCACGTCCTCGTCGCTGACCTCAACGGCGTCGACGGTGACCTCGATGCCGGAGTAGTCCGGGATCTCGATCGTCGGACGGATGTCGACCTCGGCGGTGAAGGAGAGCGACTCGCCGTCCTTCAGCTCCGTGATGTCCACATCGGGCTGGCCGAGCGGGTTCAGCTCAGCCTCGTTGACCGCCTCGGTGTAGAGCTTCGGGAGGGCGTCGTTGACAGCCTCCTCCAGCACCGCGGGACGGCCGAACCGCTGGTCGATGATCCGGGCCGGGATCTTGCCCTTACGGAAGCCCTTGACCGTGACCTGCTGGTTGATCTTTTTGTACGCCGCGTCGAGGCTGTCCTTGAGCTCCTCGAAGGGCACCTCGACTGTGAGCCGAACCCGAGTCGGGTTCAGGGTCTCCACGGCGCTCTTCACGGTTCGGTCTCCTTGGTGGCTGATTCTGGGGTTCTGCCGCGTCCGCCGGATGAGAGGCGGTGCAGCGGATTCGGCCCGCTTTTTCGTCGGAATCGTGTCGACTCGTCAGGCATACGGGCACGCAGCTTGCATAGTAGCGGCAAGCGGGATGAGCCCCACAATGCGATCTTGAGGAGACGTCGTGGTGGTGGTCGGGGTGGCCGGATTCGAACCGACGACCTTCCGCTCCCAAAGCGGACGCGCTACCAAGCTGCGCCACACCCCGTCGGTGCGACACGTAGGGTACATGGCCGCAGGCGGCGTGGCTGCCGCATTGTCCGCCAGAGAGTGCGGGAGCTGATGGGGTGTGCGCCACCGCCCCCGGACCCGCTACGATGCTTTTCGTGCCGTGGCCCTCGTGACCTGCGGTGCGGTCTTTTGCGGGCGTAGCTCAATGGTAGAGCCCTAGTCTTCCAAACTAGCTACGCGGGTTCGATTCCCGTCGCCCGCTCTCCAGCAGGATCCGTAGCGCCTCAGGCCCGGCTCGGTGGTTGATCACCCGAGCCGGGCCTGAGGCGTTCTCCGGAGCGTGCGGAGGGACCGGGTCAGAAGTTGATCTCGTTGATGGTTTCGGCCAGCGAGTCGAGGAATCTCTGGATCGACGGCGCCATGCCCGTCGAGGCGAGAAAGAAGCCGAAGAGCACCGCGACGACGGCCGGTCCGCCCTTGAGGGATCCGCCGCGAATCAGCACAACAAGGACTATTGCCAACAGCAGCACAACAGACAGTGAAATGGCCACAACTGATCACACCCTCGGTCGGTCCGCCTTGCCCGGCCCGGCAGCGTGCGGCCCCGCACACCCCCGCCATGACCATCGTGCCACCAACAGCGCCGTACATGCCCCTCGCTGACGAATCGTCGACGGCGGGATCGCGCCAGCCGCACGGCCGGCGTGGCCCGAAGTGCCTCCCACGCAGGGGCCACCCCGCCCGGCGGGGTGAAATACCGGTTGAAATTCGGCCTGATCGTTTCCATGTCCGCACAGCGCGGTCACGACAAATTCAAAGATAAACGGTGAGTTAATTCACCTCGTCGTAACAGTGCAACAAAATGCCCCATTTAACGGGGATTAAATGGGGCATAGCGGGCGGTTGGCGACTGTTTCCGAATCGAATGGGGGACATGCCTGGGAGGTTTTACGAAACCGATTCGGCGCGGCTAGGGTGCGGCAGATGTTCCACGCTCCGCATGGATATCAGAGGGCCCCGCTCCCCACGGCCCGGGAGTCGGAGCCCGTCCCTACGACGCAGAGAATCGGGCAGGCGCGTACACCGGTGGCCGACGCGCCGGCCGAACCGGCCGAGAAGTCCACCCCGAAGCCCGCCCCGAAGTCCACCAGGCGAGACGCCTACTTCGACAACGTGAAGTACCTGGCGATCATGCTCGTGGCGGTGGCGCACGCGTGGGAGCCGGTGATGGAGGGCAGCCGGGCGTCCCGGGCGCTCTACATGCTGATCTACACCTTCCATATGCCCGCCTTCATCATCGTCTCCGGCTACTTCTCACGGAGCTACACCGGCCGGCCCGACCAGATCAGACGGCTGCTGACCGGGATCGCCCTGCCGTACGTGGTCTTCGAGGTGGTGTACTCCCTCTTCCGGCGGTGGGCGCAGAACGCCCCCGAGCAGCCGATCAGCCTGCTCGACCCGTTCTATCTGACCTGGTTCCTGGCGGCACTGTTCATCTGGCGGCTGACCACTCCGCTGTGGCGGCTGATCCGCTGGCCGCTGCCGGTCGCGCTCGCCCTGGCCTCGCTCGCCGCCATGACCCCGAACATCGGCGCCGACCTCAACCTCCAGCGCGTACTGCAGTTCCTGCCGTTCTTCGTGCTGGGGCTGTGTCTGAAGCCCGAGCACTTCCAGCTGGTGCGGCGGCGCGAGGTGCGGCTGCTGGCGCTGCCGCTGTTCGCGGGCGTGGGCACCTTCGCCTACTGGGTGGCGCCCCGGATGAACCTGGGCTGGTTCTACCGCTCCAGCGCGGCGCAGGACCTGGGCGTGGCGTGGTGGGCGGGGCCGGTGATGACCTTGGCGTTCTTCGGGTGCGCGGTGCTGCTGGCGGCCGGGTTCCTCGCCTGGGTGCCGCGCCGCAGGACCTGGTTCACGGTGCTGGGGGCGGGGACCATCTGCGGCTATCTGCTGCACGGCCTGCTGATCAAGGCCGCCGACTACGGGCACGTCTTCTCGTCCAACGCGTGGCTGTCCACACCGGGCGGCGAGATCGTGGTGACGGTCGTCGCCGCGGGCGCGGTGACACTGATGTGTACGCCGCCGGTGCGGCGGGCGCTGCGCTGGGTGACCGAGCCGGACATGACGTGGGCGTTCCGGCGCGACGCGACGGAGCTCGGGCCCTCATTCCGGCGCTGAGCCCCGCAGTCCGAGGAGGCCGCGTACCTTCGCGTACTTCGCGGTCAGCCGCGTCCGCGTCGCCTCGTCCAGCACGGCGAGCCGCGCCGGATCCGCGTTGTGCGCGAGATCGGCCTCCTTGACCAGGAGCGCGCCGGGAGTGGCCAGAATCCGGCGGGTGTAGTCCTCCAGTTTCTCGCCCTCCCGTTTGGTGAGGGCGAGAACCATGTCCTTGACCGGCTGCGGGAGCGGCGCCGCTTCCAGCCACTCCCGGGGGAGCGCCTCGTCCTCCACGGAGTCGTGCAGCCAGCCCGCTGCGATCTGCTCGTCGCTCCCGCCCCGGGCGCGTACGCCCTCGGCGACGGCGGCGAGATGCTCGGCGTACGGCCGTCCCGCCTTGTCCGTCTGACCGGCGTGGGCCGCGCGGGCGATGGTCTCCACCTCGGCCAGGCTCAGGATCTTCTGCACCATGCATCCGACCCTAGCGGCAGTGTTAAGCGGCTGCTCCCGCGAAGGCGGGCGCGGTCAGGGACGTCATACGCGTCGCGATCTGCTCGGCACTCGCGCGCGGCAGGCTGTCCGCGATCGCGCCGTCCGCGAGGAAGAGGACGCGGTCGGCGTAGGCGGCGGCCGTCGGGTCGTGGGTGACCATGACGACGGTCGCGCCATGGGGGTACCCCCTGCTCGAGCGAAGCCGAGAGCTTGGGGGAGAGTCCACCGCCGAGCGCAGCAGCGCGAGGACCTCCGCGGCGGTCGTGGTGTCCAGCGCGCCCGTGGGCTCGTCCGCGAAGAGCACATCGGGCTGTGCGATCAGCGCGCGGGCTATCGCGACCCGCTGCTGCTGGCCGCCGGAGAGTTCGGAGGGGCGGCGTGTCCCCTTGTCGGCGAGACCGACCTGCGCGAGCGCGTCGGCGGCGCGGCGGCGGCCCTTGCCGCGGGTGACGCGGTGACCGGCGAGGCGCAGCGGGAGCAGGACGTTCTGCTCGACGGTCAGCGACGGCAGCAGGTTGAACGCCTGGAAGACAAAGCCGAGGCGGGTGCGGCGCAGCTCGGTCAGCCTGTTCTCGCTCATGCTGGTGATCTCGGTGCCGTTGAGGTGCACGGACCCTGAGGTGGGCCGGTCGAGCCCGGCCGCGCACTGGAGGAACGTGGACTTGCCGGAGCCCGACGGGCCCATCACGGCGGTGAAGCTGCCGCGCGGCAGGGCGAGGTCGATGCCGCGCAGGGCGTGTACGGCGGACGCCCCACGGCCGTACTGACGGCGTACGTCACGGAACTCGACGGCCGCACGGCTGTAGGGCGCTGCCGTCGCGTCGTCGCTCTCGTGCCCGCGATTGGTGCGTCGTAGCCCCATGGTGTCGTCCGCCTTCCGGTGCGTGATCGCTGGTCGATGCCACGAACCTACGGATCAGGGGGCTGACCGGGCCATGACGGCTGCTGGCGGATCGGGGGTGGGGACAACCCCACCCCCCGCCGGCAGGGTGCCAGTCAGGCCTTGCGGCAGAGCAACAGCAGCGCCCGGTCGTCGTTGACGTCCTTCGCGACCGCCTCGATCAGATGCCAGGCCGCTCCCTCGAACCCCGAGGACACATAGCGGTCGGCCTCTCCGGTGAGCCGGTCGATGCCCTCGCTGATGTCCCGGCCCGACGCCTCCACCAGGCCGTCCGTGAACAGCATCAGCACATCGCCGGGGGCCAGCGTGCCCTTGACCGGGTCGAACTGCGCACCGTCGTAGATGCCGAGCAGCGGGCCCTCGGTGTCCTTCTCCTCCCAGCGTCCGCTGCCCGCGTGGAGCTGGAGCGCCGGAAGATGGCCCGCCGACAGCAATTCGTAGTCCCCGGAGTCCAAGTCCAGGACGAGATGGATGGAGGTGGCGAACCCCTCGTCCCAGTTCTGGCGGAGCAGATAGCCGTTGGCCGCGGGCAGGAAGCCGTGCGGCGGCAGCGAGCCGAGCAGGCCGCCGAACGCGCCGGAGAGCAGCAGCGCGCGCGATGCCGCGTCCATTCCCTTGCCGGATACGTCGGTGAGTACGACCTCAAGGGTGTGCCCGCCGTTCGTACGGGCCGCGACGACGAAGTCGCCGGAGAAGGACTGGCCGCCGGCCGGGCGCAGCGCCATCTCGCGGTGCCAGCCCGCCGGCAGCGGGGGCAGGGCGCTCTGCACCCGGATGCGTTCGCGCAGGTCGAAGAGCATCGTCCCGCCGCGCCGCCACGGGACGCCCACCCGGGCCCTGAACTGGGCGATGAGCAGCCCGAAGAAGCCGCAGGCCGCGACGGTCAGGACCGTGCCGGGGGTGACTCTCGCCGGGCCCGCGGTGTACGGGCCGAGCACGACCGACTCGACGATCAGGGCCGCGGCGGCGGACCCGTACAGACCGAGGAGGCTCGCCGGGCGCAGCAGTAGCCCGCCCGCCACGATCGGGAGGACCAGCGCCGCCGGGGAGACCCATACGGGCACCACGATCGTGCCCCATGTGAACGCCGGGATGGTCAGCAGCAGCGCGGCGAGCGCGATCCAGTCGGAGCCGTCGCCGCGGAAGTAGTCGACCCCGGATTTGCGCAGGGCGATGCGTGCCCGGTGCACTGTCTTGTGCAACCGGGCGGCGAATGAGTTTGTCGCAGCGCCACGAGCCATTGTCGTGGACCCTATCCACCCGCCCGCCTCCCGTGCAGGGGGACCCCAGTGACAATGTGTTCGAAATCGGGTCGCCTTGGGGCCGCTGCCCTGGTAGTCATGGCATATGACGACAGAGCTGCGGGTGCTGCGTCCGTCGGAATGGAGCCAGTGGTACGGGAGGTTGATGCTGGCCTTCGGCGGGGCCGGTGAGTCCCAGGAGGAGCAGGATCTCTGGTACGCGCTGACCGAGCACGAGCGCTCGATCGGCGCCTGGGACGGCGACGACTGCGTGGGTACGGCCGGGGCGTTCTCGTTCGGGGTCTCGGTGCCCGGCGGGGCGGTGGTCCCGGCGGCGGGCGTAACGCAGGTGAGCGTGGCGGCGACGCACCGGCGGCGCGGGGTGCTCACCTCGATGATGCGCCGCCAGCTCGACGATGTACGGGCGTGGGGTGAGCCGCTGGCCGTGCTGACGGCCTCCGAGCCGGAGATCTACGGGCGGTTCGGCTACGGCATCGCGACGCAGCAGCTGTCGGCCCATATCGACACGGTCCAGGGGCGCATCGACGCACCGGAGGGCGCTGACGCGGTCCGATTACGGTTCGCCGAGGTCGCGGACGTCGCGGCGGAGTGCGAGGCGGTGTACGTCCGCTCCATCGGCTCCCGGCCGGGGATGCTCGCGCGCAGGCCGGGGTGGGAACGGCTGCCGCTGCTCGACCCTCCGGACGAGCGGGACGGCGGGGGGCCG
The DNA here is from genome assembly GCF_044548015.1 of Streptomyces sp. NPDC052236. Taxonomy (NCBI): domain Bacteria; kingdom Bacillati; phylum Actinomycetota; class Actinomycetes; order Kitasatosporales; family Streptomycetaceae; genus Streptomyces; species Streptomyces sp. NPDC052236. The sequence continues at coordinate 180,409 of NZ_JBIUBL010000004.1, forward strand.
ATGCGGTGCGTCGTCGCCGAACGGGACGGGGAGATCGTCGGATTCGTCCGCTTCCACAACAAGCAGGGGTGGGACCGGCGGGGTCCGGCAGGGAGCATCGAGCTGCGGCACATCGAGGCGCTGGACCCGGCGACGTACGCGGCGCTGTGGCGGTTGCTGTTCTCCATCGACCTGACGGTGAAGGTGGTGGCGCGCAACAGGCCCGTGGACGATCCGCTGCTGCACCTGGTCAACGATGTGCGGCGGTGCGAACTGCGGGTGCGGGACGGGATGTTCGTACGGCTGGTGGAGGTGGGGGCGGCGCTGGAGGCGCGTACGTACCGGGCGCCGGTGGATGTGGTGCTGGAGGTCGAGGACGCGTTCTGCCCGTGGAACGCGGGGCGCTGGCGACTCGTGGGCGACGCGAAGGGCGCGTCGTGCGAGCGGACCGGTGACGACGCGGATCTGGCGCTGTCGGTACGGGAGTTGGGGGCGGCGTATCTGGGCGGGGTCTCGCTGGGGGCGCTGGCGGGTGCGGGGCGGGTGCGGGAGTTGCGGCTGGGGGCGCTGGGGGAGGCGTCGGGGGCGTTCTTGAGCGACGTCGCGCCGTGGTTGCCGCACGGGTTTTAGCCCTTTACGGTGTCCGCCCAGGTGGAAATGCCGAAGGGGCGCCCGGCCAGTCCACCTGGCCGGGCGCCCCTTCGGCGTACGGGTCCGAGGGATCAGACCTTGGTGCGCGAGGTGTTGTAGAGCTTCGCCGTCAGCTCGGCGACTTCCTTGTGCGACATGCTCTTGCCCAGCGCCGCCGCCGCCACGTCGATGACGTTCACACCGGCCACGGTGGAGTAGTCGGCCCAGACACAGGTGGGAATCAATATCTCCTTGGGCCCGTTCTTAACCGACCCGTCAGCCTCCGGGTTGGCGAACTTGAGGGTCTGGCACTTCATCAGGGCGCCCTTGAAGCCCGCGGGGGTGAACGTCTCTGGGCTGCCGACCCGCTCGAACTTGAGGTTTTCCTCACCCTCGCCCGTGTTCTTCTCGATGCTGGCCAAGTAGTCGTCGATGGTCTTCTCGGGGTCGGCGATCTCGCCGTGCAGGCCGCTGAGGCTCAGCTGCTTGCCGCCCTTGGTGGGGTCGCTGGTGTCACCCGACGCGTACTGGCTGCTGGCCTGCTGCGGGCCCTTGACCCCGATTGCCTCAGCCCTCTTCTTCTGCTCATCGTCCAGAGGGGTCGTTTTGTCGCCCGTCGCGGACTTCTTGTAATCGCCCACCGACGCCGCGGGAGTGATCTTGTACCCCTTGGTGTCGTCCGCGACATCACTGTTGCCGCCGCCACCGGCCAGCAGGAAGTACGCGCCACCCGCTATCACCGCGAGCGCCACCACCGAGGCCACCACGATCAGGCCCGTCTTCTTCTTGGGGGGTGCGGGCGGGGGCGGTACCTGGCCGCCGCCGTACGGCTGCTGGCCGTAGGGGCCCGGCTGCTGGGGCTGGCCCCACTGGTCCTGCTGCTGCGGGGGCTGCTGCTGGGGGTACCCGTAACCGGGCTGCTGCGGCGGCTGCTGCTGGGGGTACCCGTAACCAGGCTGCGGGGCCTGCGGGGGCTGCTGCTGCGGGTAGCCATAGCCGGGCTGCGGGGCCTGCGGCGGCTGCTGACCGTAGGGACCCGGCTGACCGTACGGATCAGGCTGCTGAGGCTGGCCGCCGTACGGGCCCGGCTGGTTGTAACTCATTTCTGGGTTCCCCTCCAGATACTTATATGGTTCGAACATCCTCGCCCAAGCGCCCCCGCCTTGGGGCGTCGGGGGTCACACCGTTACGGAAGCTCCCCGTTTCAATACGGCCCTGTGACACCTCCGAGCGGCTCGACCGGGGCGGGTCGCGCCTCCTGTCAGTCCTCCTCCGTAGACTGAGTCCGTGAGCAAGCAGCCCGACCCATTCGACGACATCGTCGCCGCCGAGACCGACCGCGACCCCGACCTGGCGGTGATCGAGGCCGGCAGCCGTACCCTGCGCGCGTCGGCCGGATCACTCCTGGCTGATTCCGTGCCCGCGCGGCCCGCCGACCCGGAGGTGGACAAAGCGCTGCGCGCGGTGGAGCAGGAGCTCGCCGGCCGCTGGGGCGAGACCAAGCTGGAGCCCTCCGTCACCCGGATAGCGGCCCTGGTGGACGTGCTGGGCGAGCCCCAGCGCGCGTACCCCTCCATCCACATCACCGGCACCAACGGCAAGACGTCCACGGCCCGCATGATCGAGGCCCTGCTCTCCGCCTTCGACCTGCGCACCGGGCGGTATACCTCGCCGCACGTCCAGTCGATCACCGAGCGGATCAGCCTCGACGGCTCTCCCATCGACGCCGAGCGCTTCATCGAGACGTACAACGACATCAAGCCGTACGTCGAGATGGTCGACGCCGCCCAGGAGTTCCGGCTCTCGTTCTTCGAGGTGCTCACCGGCATGGCGTTCGCCGCCTTCGCCGACGCGCCCGTGGACGCGGCGGTGGTCGAGGTCGGCATGGGCGGCAGCTGGGACGCGACGAACGTCATCGACGCGTCGGTCGCCGTTGTCACGCCCATCTCCCTGGACCACACCGACCGCCTCGGCACCACCTCCGCCGAGATCGCCGCCGAGAAGGCCGGGATCATCAAGCCGGGTGCGACGGTGATCCTGGCGCAGCAGCCGGTGGACGCGGCGCAGGTGATGCTCAAGAAGGCCGTCGAGGCGGACGCCACGGTCGTGCGCGAGGGCATGGAGTTCGGCGTGGCCGCCCGCGAAGTCGCGGTCGGCGGCCAGATGGTCACCCTGCGTGGCCTCGGCGGGGAGTACGAAGAGATCTTCCTCCCGCTGTACGGGGCGCACCAGGCGCACAATGCCGCGGTGGCGCTCGCCGCGGTCGAGGCGTTCTTCGGCGTCGGCGCGGAGCGGGCCCGCACCCTGGACATGGAGACCATCCGCAAGGCGTTCGCGTCGGTGACCTCGCCCGGCCGCCTTGAGGTGGTACGCCGAAGTCCTACGGTCGTGCTGGACGCGGCGCACAACCCCTCGGGGGCCCGCGCGAGCGCCGACGGCGTCACTGAGGCGTTCGGGTTCTCCCGGCTCATCGGCGTGGTCGGCGCGAGCGCCGACAAGGACGTGAGGGGGCTCCTCGAAGCGTACGAGCCGATCTTCGCCGAGGTCGTCGTCACCCAGAACTCGAGTCACCGCGCGATGGACATCGACGAGCTGGCGGCGGTCGCCGTGGAGGTCTTCGGCGGCGAGCGGGTGGTGGTGGAGCCGCGGCTGGACGACGCGCTGGAGGCGGCGATCACGCTCGCCGAGGAGGAGTCGGAGTTCGCGGGCGCGGGGGTGCTGGTGACCGGCTCTGTGATCACGGTCGGCGAAGCCCGGCTGCTACTGCTCGGGAGGGGCTGACATCTGATGCGTACGCTCTGTGCGACGACCTTGATCGGCGAGTTCTTTGTGATCGGCTTCGCCGGTCTGGTGGCCATGAAGTCCGACGACCTCTCGATGGCGACGGTCTGGACGGTCTGCGCCATCGGGATGGCGTTCAGCGTGCTGCTCTGCGGAATGCTCGGGCGCCGGGGCGCGGTGCAGCTCGGCTGGGCATTGCAGATCGGGCTGATCATGAGCGGTTTCGTGCTGGGGACGATGTTCTTCCTGGGCGTGGTCTTCGCGGTCCTGTGGTGGGCCTCGATCCACTACGGCCGCAAGATCGACGAGGCGAAGGCCCGCTTCGCGGCGCAGCCGCAGTAGCGCCGGTGCCGGCCGGTGCCGGTGACTCGTGATGCCTGTGGCTCACGGCCGGTGGCCTGGCCCCGCGGTCCGCAGCTGGCGGGCCCTGGCCGGTTGCCGTGGCCGGGTGGCCCGTGGCTGGTAGCCGCAGTCGTGCCGGTTGCCCGTGGCCTGCACCCCATGGCCGGGTGGCACTGTGGCCCGCGGCTGGGTGGTCCGTGCCCGGGTGGCCGTGTCTGTGTCCGGCCCGCAGCCGGTGTCCGCCGGTGGCCTACGTCCATGGCCGGGTGGCCTGATGATCCGTGCCGGTGGCCCGTGTCTGCGCCGGGTGGTCTGGGGCCCGTGCCCGGGTGGCCGTGTCTTTGTCCGCTGGTGGCTTGCGTCCTATGGCCGGGGGGCTGGTGGCCCGTGCCGTGGCTCGTGTCCGTGGCTTGTGTCCGCGGCCTGCGGCAGGGTGACCCTGGCCCGCGGGCGGTGGCCTGTGTCCGCGGCCGAGTGGTCCGCGGCCCGTGTCCGCGGCCGGGTGGTCCGCGGCCTGTGTCCGCGGTCGGGCGGCTCGTGGCCCGTAGCCGGTGGTCCGCGGCCCGGGGCCGGGTAGCCAGTGCCGGGGGCGGCTCGTGGCCCGTAGCCGGTGGCCGCAGCCCGGGGCTGGGCCGGTGACCCGTGGCGTAACCCGTGGCCAGGTGGCCAGTCCCTGCGGCCCGCAGCCCGTACCCGGGGCGCCCGCGCCCCCCCCGCACCGTCCGGGTGCCGCCCTCTCCCCGCCCCCCTGTAGCCTCACCTCACCGCACACGTATGTCTGCAAGGAGCCGCACACCATGACCCAGCGCACCCTCGTCCTCCTCAAGCCGGACGCCGTCAGGCGCGGGCTGATCGGCGAGATCATCGGCCGCATCGAGCGCAAGGCCGGCTGGACCATCACCGCACTGGAGCTGCGCCACCTGGACCAGGCCACCCTGGAGCAGCACTACGGCGAGCACGTCGGCCGGCCCTTCTACGAGCCCCTCCTTGAGTTCATGCAGTCCGGTCCCGTCGTCGCGCTCGTCGTCGAGGGCGAGCGCGTCATCGAGGGCGTACGCCAGCTGGCGGGACCCACCGACCCCATTCAGGCCCCGGGCGGCTCCATCCGTGGCGATTTCGGCACCATCGTCCGCGAGAACCTCATCCACGCCTCGGACTCCGAAGAGTCCGCCATTCGGGAGCTCAAGCTTTTCTTCCCGGGCGTGTCCTGATCGAGAGTCAGCCAAACAGCGCTGATGACCTGGGGCGACCGATTGAATTTCGGTCGCCCCCCGGCATATGAACACGCCTTTCGGGAACGGATCGCACCGACACCTCGTCACTTGTAGAGAGGTGGACCACCGCGCCGTGTCCGTACAGGCGGCATTACGATGAGAGCCTCCACGCCACAGCGCACCACCCACCTCGCCATCCTGAAAAGCCATCAAACGCTTCGAATGGGAAGGCCAGACGCATCCTCATGGGGAACAACATGTCGTTCATCGGCCGTGACATGGCTGTCGACCTCGGGACCGCCAACACGCTGGTGTACGTCAGGGGCCGGGGGATCGTCCTCAACGAGCCGTCCGTCGTCGCCATCAACACCAACACAGGCGGCATCCTGGCGGTCGGCGCCGAGGCGAAGAAGATGATCGGCCGGACACCGGGCAACATCGTTGCCGTCCGGCCGCTGAAGGACGGCGTCATCGCCGACTTCGAGATCACCGAGCGGATGCTCCGCTACTTCATTCTGAAGATCCACAAGCGCCGATATCTCGCCCGGCCCCGCGTCGTCGTCTGTGTGCCCTCCGGCATCACAGGCGTCGAGCGCCGTGCGGTCATCGAGGCATCGACGCAGGCGGGCGCCCGGCAGGTGCACATCATCGAGGAGCCCATGGCCGCGGCCATCGGCTCCGGACTCCCCGTCCACGAAGCCACCGGCAACATGGTGGTAGACATCGGCGGCGGGACCACCGAGGTCGCCGTCATCTCACTGGGCGGAATCGTCACAGCACAGTCCATCCGTGTCGCCGGCGACGAACTGGACAACGCGATCATCCAGCACGTCAAGAAGGAGTACTCCCTCCTGCTCGGCGAGCGGTCCGCCGAGAACATCAAGATCACCATTGGTTCCGCGTACGCCAACGGCAAGGAGGAGCACACCGAGATCCGCGGCCGTGACCTCGTGTCCGGCCTGCCCAAGACCGTGGTGATCTCCGACGTCGAGGTCCGCAAGGCCATCGAGGAACCGGTCAACGCGATCGTCGACGCCGTCAAGACAACCCTCGACAAGTGCCCGCCGGAGCTCTCCGGCGATGTCATGGACCGCGGCATCGTCCTCACCGGCGGCGGCGCGCTGCTGCGCGGCCTTGACGAGCGGCTGCGCCGCGAGACCGGAATGCCGATCCATATCGCCGAGGACCCGCTGGACTCGGTGGCGCTCGGTGCCGGCAAGTGCGTCGAGGAGTTCGAGGCGCTCCAGCAGGTACTGGACGCCCAGCCCCGCCGCTAGCAGAACCGGCGAACCGACAGAACCGACCGATCTGGCCGACAGCCGAATCCGCCGTATGGGGGCCTGCCAACCCGTACGGCGGATCGTTGATATACAAAGATCACTATTCCTACGAGGAAGGCACGGCCGCCGCACGTGAGGGACACAAAGGAGAGCCGGCTGCTCCTGGTGCTGCTGATCGCCATCGCGTTCGCTTTGATCACGGTGGATATCCGCGGTGGCGAGGAGTCACCGGTCGACGGCGCCAGGCAGGCCGCCGCCACGGTCTTCGGACCGGTCGAGAAGGGCGTCGCGACAGCGGTCGACCCCATCGGCAACGCCATAGGAGCCGTACGCGACTCCGGCGAGCGCCACGACCGCATCAGCGAACTTGAGCGTGAGAACGCCGCTCTGAAGCAGCGCCTCGGCAGCGACGACCGCAACCGCAGCCGGGTACGTGAACTCGACACCATGCTCAAGAAGGCCGGCGCCGGCCAGTACGGCATCAAGGGCGCCGAGGTCATCGCCATAGGAGCGGCCCAGGGCTTCTCCTGGACGGTGACGATCGACATCGGCTCCCGCGACGGCATCACGCGCGATATGACCGTACTCAACGGCGACGGACTCGTCGGCCGGGTCACCACCGTCGGCCCCGACACCGCGACCGTACTGCTGGCCAGCGACCCGGACTTCACCGTCGGCACCCGGATGGAGAAAACCAACGAACTCGGCTTCGCCACCGGCCAGGGCGACCGGCCGCTCTCCGTCCAGCTGCTCAACGGCAAGGCCAAGGTCAAGAACGGCGACCGGCTGGTCACCTTCGGCTCGCAGGCCGACAAGCCCTTCGTGCCCGGAGTCCCGGTCGGCGAGGTCGTCCGCGTGGACCCGTCCGGCGGTGACCTCACCCGGAACCTCTACGTCCGTCCGTATGTCGGCTTCAGCAAGCTCGACATCGTCGGCGTCGTCGTCCAGGCGCCCCGGACCGATCCGCGTGACGTGGTCCTGCCACCCAAGCCCGCCGCGCCCAAGCCCACCCCGACGGTCACGGTGACGGTCACCCCGTCAGCGAATGGCCGGACTGACGAGCAGCAGTAGGAGCTGATCCGCCATGCGTTTCAACCGGATGCTGCTCTCCACGACACTCGTCGTGGTCGCCCTCGTCATCCAGGTCACCGTCCTCGCCCGCCTCCAACTCCCCGGCGCCGTCCCCGACCTGCTGCTGCTCGTCGTACTCGGCCTCGCTTTCGTCTACGGACATCTGGCCGGCGCCTTCATCGGCTTCGGCGCGGGCCTGCTCGCCGACCTCGCCCCGCCCGCCGACCACGCCGCCGGACGCTACGCGCTCGTGCTCTGCGTCATCGGCTACCTCGCCGGACTCGTACGTCCCGAGAAGGGCCAGCTCAAATCGGCCACCGCGCCGATGCTCGCGGTCGTCGGCGCCGCCATCGGCTCGACCCTGCTGTACGCGGGGGTGGGCGCCCTCGTCGGCGACACCGCCGCCCGCCATGTGGGCCTGGGCAGCCTGCTGTTCACCGCCGCCGTATACGACCTGCTGCTCGCGCCCTTCACCGTGCCGCTGATCATGGCGCTCGCCAGACGCTCCGAGAACGATCCGCTCGCCGACACTCAGAGCGGCGGCGGCAGCGGTGGCGACATCGCGTCGGGCTGGCTCTCCTCCGGCACCGGACTGCGCATCGGCGGCCGGCGCGGCGGACTGCGGGTCAAGGCGGCGCGGTCCAGGGCCGCGCGTGCCGGACGTATCAAGGGGGTCAAGCGACTGTGAAGGGCGACGCGACCGTGAGCGAGGCGGCAGCATGAGCAACATTCCCGAGACCGGACGCACGCCCCGGGTCCAGATCCGGCTCATCGTCATCCAGGTGCTCGTCTTCTCCCTCCTCCTCACCCTCGGCGGACGCCTCTGGTACCTCCAGATCCGCAACGGCCAGGAGTACACCGACGAGGCGAAGAACAACCACGTCCAGCAGGTCGTCCAGCCCGCCGTCCGCGGCTCGATCCTCGACTCCCGCGGCGTCCCGCTCGCCGACAACGAGACCCGTCTCGTCGTCTCCGCCTCCCGCACCGAGCTGATGACGATGGAGGACGACGGCAAGAGCGTCCTCACCCGCCTCGCCGAGGTCCTGTCCATGAAGCCGAAAGACGTCATGGACAAGGTCAGGCTCTGCGACTCCAAGACCCCGCAGCCCTGCTGGAACGGCTCCCCCTACCAGCCGATCCCGGTCACCGACGAGGCCACCACCCAGCAGGCCCTGCAGATCCGCGAGCGCGCCGAGGACTTCCCCGGCATCACCGCCGAGCCCACCGCCGTACGCCGCTACACCGCGCCCGGCAAGGCCAACACCGCGCAGGTCCTCGGCTACCTCTCGCCCGTCACGGACGAGGAGATCACCAAGGCCAAGGACAGCGACTCGCCGTACCTCCGCTCCGACCAGGTGGGCCGCTCGGGCATCGAGCGCACCTACGACAAGGAGCTGCGCGGCAAGGCGGGTGTCACCCGCTACGAGGTCGACAACCTCGGCCGCGTCATCGGCGAGGCCGACAAGGACGAGGCCCAGCCCGGCGCCAACCTCGTCACCTCCATCGACGCGCGCGTCCAGGCGGTCGCCGAGTACGAACTCAACGACGCGATGAAGGAAGCCCGCAAGGGGTTCGACAAGAACACCAACGAGAACTACAAGGCCGACGCCGGCGCCGTCGTGGTGATGGAGAACAAGACCGGCCGGATCGTCTCGATGGCCTCCCAGCCGACGTACGACCCCAACGCCTGGGTCGGCGGCATCTCCGGCAAGGACTACGCCAAGCTCACCGGCAAGGACTCCAACTACCCGCTGCTGAACCGCGCGATCCAGGGCCAGGCGGCCCCCGGCTCGATCTTCAAGGTCATCTCCTCCACCGCCGCCGTCAACGCCGGTTATGAGTTCGACGGCAACTACGGCTGCCCGAGCTCGTACTCCGTCGGCGGCCAGGTCTTCAAGAACTTCGAGTCCAAGGGCTACGGCAACATCACCCTCGGCCGGGCCCTGGAGGTCTCCTGCGACACCGTCTTCTACAGCCTCGCCCACCAGCAGTGGCAGAAGGACGGCGGCACCAAGCCCAAGAAGAACCCCAAGGACTGGTTCTACAAGACCGCCCACCAGTTCGGCCTCGGCAAGGAGACCGGCATCGACCTCCCCAACGAGGTCAGCGGACGCGTCCCCGACCGCCAGTGGAAGCAGAGCTTCTGGGAGGCCAACAAGGAGGGCTGGTGCAAGCAGGGCAAGAAGAACGGCAGCTACGTCGAGAAAATCGCGTACGAGAACTGCCTCGAAGGCAACCAGATGCGCGCGGGTGACTCCGTCAACTACTCCATCGGCCAGGGCGACACCCTCGTCACCCCGATCCAGATGGCCACGATCTATGCCGCCATCGCCAACGGCGGCACGCTCTACAACCCCACCATCGGCAAGGCGGTCATCAGCCCGGACGGCAAGACCGTCCAGGAGATCAAGCCCAAGTCCCACGGCAAGCTCCCCATGGACTCCAAAACCCGCTCGCAGATAGACAAAGCCCTCGCGGGAGTCACCACCACCGGCTCCGCCGCCTGGCGCTTCGGCGGCTGGCCGCAGGACGACATCCCGATGCACGCCAAGACGGGCACCGCCGAGGTCTACGGCAAGCAGACGACCTCCTGGTTCGTCTCGTACACCAGTGACTACACGATCATCATGACGATCGCCCAGGGCGGTACGGGCTCCGGCGCATCGGGCCCCGCTGTGCGCAATATCTACGAGGCGATGTACGGACTGGACGACAAGGGCAAGCAGGACCTGAAGAAGGCCCTGCTCCCCAAGCCGCAGCAGAAGCTGCCCAAGATCGAGGCGGACGGCTCCATCGAAGCCCCGGAGATCAAGCCGTACCGGCCGGAGAAGAAGAAAGAACCGGCCCAGGACGCACAGCTCGCGGGCGCTCCCGCGCGGAGGGACTGAGTCATGGCGGGCACACATGGCTTCTCCGTCCCCGGTTACGGGCCCGAGCGCGGCGGGCTGTGGTCCCGGCTCTCCGCCCGCGACTCCCTGGTGCGCAAGCTCGACTGGCCGCTGCTGTTCTCCGCGCTCGCGCTCTCCTTCGTCGGCGCGCTGCTGGTGTGGTCGGCGACGCGCGGACGCACCTCGCTCAACCAGGGCGACCCGTACTACTTCCTCGTCCGCCACGCCCTCAACACCGGCATCGGCGTGACGCTGATGATCGCCACGATCTGGCTCGGCCACCGCACCCTGCGCGGCGCGGTCCCGGTCCTGTACGGGCTGTCCGTGCTGCTCATCCTGCTGGTCCTCACACCGCTCGGCGCGACCATCAACGGCGCGCACGCGTGGATCGTCGTCGGCGGCGGCTTCTCCCTCCAGCCCTCCGAATTCGTGAAGATCACGATCATTCTGGGGATGGCGATGATGCTGGCCGCGCGGGTGGACGCGGGCGACCAGGCGCACCCCGACCACCGGACGGTCGCGAAGTCACTGGGCCTGGCGGTGCTGCCGATGGCCATCGTCATGTTGATGCCGGACCTCGGCTCGGTGATGGTGATGGTGGTGATAGTGCTGGGGGTGCTGCTGGCCTCCGGCGCCTCCAACCGCTGGATCCTCGGTCTGATCGGCGCCGGAGCCATCGGCGCCGTACTGATCACGGCGCTGGGACTGCTGGACGAGTACCAGATCAACCGCTTCGCGGCGTTCGCCAACCCCGAGCTCGACCCGGCGGGCGTCGGCTACAACACCAACCAGGCGCGGATCGCGATCGGATCGGGCGGACTGACCGGCACGGGCCTGTTCAAGGGCTCCCAGACCACCGGCCAGTTCGTCCCCGAACAGCAGACGGACTTCGTCTTCACGGTGGCGGGCGAGGAGCTCGGTTTCCTCGGCGCGGGCCTGATCCTGGTGCTGCTCGGCGTCATCCTGTGGCGCGCCTGCCGCATCGCGCGCGAGACGACCGAGCTGTACGGCACGATCGTCGCCGCCGGGATCATCGCCTGGTTCGCCTTCCAGTCCTTCGAGAACGTCGGGATGACGCTCGGCATCATGCCGGTCGCGGGCCTGCCGCTGCCGTTCGTGTCGTACGGAGGCACGTCGATGTTCGCGGTGTGGATCGCCATAGGGCTGCTCCAGTCGATCAGGGTGCAGCGCCCGCTCACCGCGTAGGCAGGCCAGGTGGGGGGTGCCGTTCGGGGCCGGTGACCACTAAATTCGGTTCATGGCGGACAACACGAAGCGCGAGATCGAGCGGAAATACGAGGCAACCCCCGAGACCCGGCTGCCGGACCTGACCCGGGTGGCCGGCGTCTCGGCCGTCCAGGACAAGGGCGTCGTGGATCTCGACGCCGTCTACTACGACACGGCGGACCTGCGTCTCGCCGCCGCCTCCCTCACCCTGCGCCGCAGAACCGGAGGGGCGGACGCGGGCTGGCACCTCAAACTGCCGGTCGCGCCCGGGGTACGGGACGAGATCACCGCGCCCCTGTCCGAGGCGTCCGTGTCCGAGACGGTGCCCGAGGACTTGGCATCCCTGGTCCGCGCCCGTACCCGGGGCGCGGAACTCGTTCCCGTGATGCGCCTGCTGTCCTCCCGGGCCGTCCACCACCTGGCCGACGCGGACGGCGCGCTGCTGGCCGAGCTCAGCAGGGACGCCGTGCGTGCGGAACGCCTCACCGGCGGCGGACGTACGGCTCAGTGGGACGAGATCGAGGTCGAGCTCGCCGATGGCGGGGACCCCGCCTTCCTCGACGCGGTCGACAGGAGACTGCGCAAGGCGGGACTGCGCCCGGCCGCGTCGCCGTCGAAGCTGGCCAGGGCGCTGGCGGAGACCTCACAGGACGGTCCGGGCGGCGCACCGGCAGCCCCGGAACCCGCACCCGCACCCCCGCGGACCGCGGGTGACCACGTCCTCGCGTACCTCCGGGAGCAGGCCGACGCCCTCAAGGCGTACGACCCCGCCGTGCGCCGCGACCTGCCCGACTCCGTCCACCAGATGCGGGTCGCCACGCGCCGCACGCGCAGCGCGTTCCGTACGTACCGCAAAATCCTCGACCGGACCGTCACCGAGCCCCTCGGCGAAGAGCTCAAGTGGCTCGCGGGCGAACTGGGCGCCGCCCGCGACCACGAAGTGCTTGCCGAACGCCTTCGCTCCCGGATAGACGCCCTGCCTGTCACCCTGCTGCTCGGTCCGGTGCGCGGGCGGCTGGTCAGCTGGACGGTCGCGCGCGGATCGGACTCGCGTCGCCGGGCCGTCGCCGTTCTCGACAGCGAGCGCTACCTCGGTCTGCTCGACGCACTGGACGCGCTGCTCGCCGACCCGCCGCTGCGCAAGGCCGCGTCCGGCCCGGCCGACAGCGTGCTCGCTCAGGCGGCCTGCAAGGAGTTCGAGCGGCTGGACGCCCGGATCACCCACGTACTCGCGCTCCCGCCCGGCGAGGAACGCGACGTGGCGATCCACAGCGCCCGCAAGGTCGCCAAGCGCGCCCGGTACGCGGGCGAGGTGGCGAAACCCGCGCTCGGCAAGCCCGCCAAGCGCTTCGTCAAGCGGATGAAGGCGGTGCAGACGGAGCTCGGCGACCACCAGGACAGCGTCGTGGCGCGCGAGGCACTGCGCCTCCTCGCGGCGCAGGCGCATGCGGCGGGGGAGACCGCGTTCACCTGGGGATTGCTGTACGGCCGTGAGGAGGCGGCGGCGGATGCCCGCGAACGCGAACTCCCGGCGGTGTGGGCGAAGGCGTCCCGGCCGGTGCTGTGAGTGGCGCGGGGCCGTACAGGCGGCCGGTCGTTGGTACTGGTGCACGGCTGCTCCGCAGATGCGGAAGTGAACCGGACTGGGACGCCTGCGATGTCCGCTGGGCGCTCTGTTCCCCGCGCACGCGGGGGTGTATTGATCGCCGTGCTGGGGCGACTCTCAAGCGGGTTAGGCTTGAGAGTCGCCCCATGCCAGCTCACGAAGGTACGAGATGTCCGAGTCGGTCTTCCCGCAGCTCGAAGCTCTGCTCCCTCATGTGCAGAAGCCCATCCAGTACGTCGGCGGTGAGCTGAACTCCACGGTCAAGGATTGGCACAGCTGCGACGTCCGCTGGGCGCTCATGTACCCGGACGCGTACGAGGTCGGGCTCCCCAACCAGGGCGTCATGATCCTCTACGAGGTGCTGAACGAGCGCGAGGGCGTGCTCGCCGAGCGTACGTACAGCGTGTGGCCGGACCTGGAAGCGCTGATGCGTGAGCACGGCGTACCGCAGTTCACGGTGGACAGCCACCGGCCGGTCGGGAAGTTCGACGTCTTCGGGCTGTCCTTCTCCACCGAGCTCGGCTATACCAACATGCTCACAGCCCTGGACCTCGCGGGCATCCCCCTCAGCGCCGTCGACCGCGGGCTTGACGACCCGATCGTGCTCGCGGGCGGCCACGCGGCCTTCAACCCCGAGCCGATCGCGGAGTTCATCGACTGCGCGGTGATCGGCGACGGCGAGCAGGCGGTCCTGGAGATCACCGAGATCATCCGCGCCTGGAAGGCGGAGGGCCGCCCCGGCGGTCGCGACGAGGTGCTGTTCCGCCTGGCCAGGACGGGCGGCGTGTACGTCCCGCGCTTCTACGACGTCGAGTATCTGCCCGACGGCCGCATCGGCCGCGTTGTACCGAACCGCTCCGGCGTCCCGTGGCGCGTGTCGAAGCACACCGTCATGGACCTCGACGAGTGGCCCTACCCCAAGCAGCCGCTTGTCCCGCTCGCCGAGACCGTCCACGAGCGGATGTCGGTGGAGATCTTCCGTGGCTGCACGCGCGGCTGCCGCTTCTGCCAGGCGGGCATGATCACGCGCCCGGTGCGGGAGAGGTCCATTACCGGCATCGGCGAGATGGTGGAGAAGGGCCTCAAAGCGACCGGCTTCGAGGAAGTCGGCCTACTCTCGCTCTCCTCCGCGGACCACTCCGAGATCGGCGACATCGCCAAGGGCCTGGCGGACCGGTACACGGAGGACAAGGTCGGCCTGTCGCTGCCGTCCACCCGCGTCGACGCGTTCAACGTGGACCTCGCCAACGAGCTGACGCGCAACGGCCGCCGCTCCGGTCTGACGTTCGCCCCCGAGGGCGGCTCCGAGCGCCTGCGCAAGGTCATCAACAAGATGGTCTCCGAAGAGGACCTGATCCGTACGGTCTCGACGGCGTACAGCAACGGCTGGCGCCAGGTGAAGCTGTACTTCATGTGCGGCCTGCCCACCGAGACCGACGAGGACGTGCTCCAGATCGGCGACATGGCGGTCAAGGTCATCGCCGAGGGCCGAAAGGTTTCCGGGCAGAACGACATTCGCTGCACGGTGTCGATCGGCGGCTTCGTGCCCAAGCCGCACACGCCGTTCCAGTGGGCCCCGCAGCTGAGCGCCGAAGAGACGGACGCGCGGCTGAAGAAGCTCCGCGACAAGATCCGCGCCGACAAGAAGTACGGCCGCTCGATCGGCTTCCGCTACCACGACGGCAAGCCCGGCATCGTGGAGGGCCTGCTCTCGCGCGGTGACCGCCGCATCGGTTCCGTCATCCGCGCCGTGTACGAGGCAGGCGGGCGCTTCGACGGCTGGCGCGAGTACTTCTCGTACGACCTGTGGATGGCGAGCGCCGCGAAGACGCTGCCGGAATTCGGCGTGGACGTCGACTGGTACACGACGCGGGAGCGCACGTACGAAGAGGTGCTGCCCTGGGACCACTTGGACTCGGGTCTCGACAAGGACTGGCTCTGGGAGGACTGGCAGGACTCCCTGGACGAGACCGAGGTCGAGGACTGCCGGTGGACGCCGTGCTTCGATTGCGGGGTGTGCCCGCAGCTCGACCTCGACATTCAGATCGGCCCGACCGGGAAGAAACTGCTGCCGCTGACAGTCAAGTAACGCGGGGCGAAGGCCCGGCCGCGGGGTAACTCCGTGGCCGGGCCTTCGTACGTCCCGGCACAATGGGGCGATGCCGCACCTCATCGCCCCCGACGTCCACGTCTATGCGTCGTTCCTCGGCGCGATGAAGGAGTTCGCCGCCGAGGGATTCAACCCCGACGCCCTTCTCGCGCACGAGGTCCGGGAGTTCGGCGCGACCTGGCACGAGCCGGAGGTCTTCGCCGCGTACGTGGCGCGGCTCAACGCCGACTCGCGTGAGGAGAGCCCGCGTCCCGAGGGCTGGGTCCCGAGCACCAACCTCTGGTACGTCGACAGCGACACGTATCTCGGACGGCTCACGATCCGCCACCGCCTCAGCCCGTTCCTCCTCGAACTGGGCGGCCACATCGGCTATGCCGTCCGCCCGAGCGCCCGGCGGCGCGGGCACGCGACCGCGATGCTGGGCGACTGTCTTCCGTACGCACGCACCGTCGGTATCGCGTCCCTCCTCGCCACCTGTGACGTCGTCAACTCTGCTTCGCGCAGGGTCATCGAGGCCAACGGCGGCGTTCTGGAGGACGAGCGCGGGGAAAAGCGCAGGTACTGGATCCGGACGGGCCTGTGAGGCGTCATGGCTGACATGGAGTTCGAGAAGTCCCCTCAGACCTACGGCAGTCATCAGGCGCCCGCGCACTACGAACCCGGCGAGGGCTGTCTGGCCACGGTCATCCGGATCCCGGTGCGGATCGTGGTGCTGCTCGTGGTCGTGCCCGTACGGATGGTCTGGGATCTCCTCGTCGTCTGCGCCCGGGGTGTGCACAGGGGGCTGCTGCGGCCTCTGGGCAGAGGGCTGGCCTGGGTGTACGAGACGGTGCTGACTCCGATCGGACGGGGTCTGGTCTGGGCGGCGGTCTTTCTGGGCAAGGCGTTGTTCGTGTGGCCGTGGGTGGCGCTGTGGCGGTACGGGGTGGTGGTGCCGGTGGTGTGGATCTACCGGCAGTTGCTGACTCCGCTGGGTCACGGGCTGGCCTGGATCTACCGGCGGCTGCTCGTCCCGGTGGGGCGCGGCATAGCCGCTGCGCTGGTGTGGCTGGGCATGGCGCTGTTCGTGTGGCCATGGGTCGCGCTGTGGCGGTATGTCGTGGTGCCCGTGGTGACGTACGGGCTGGTGGTGCCGCTGGTGTGGATCTACCGGCAGCTCCTGACCCCGCTCGGCCATGGGCTGGCCTGGCTGATCGAGAACCTGCTGGTCGTGCCGGTGAGCTGGATCTGGCGGCGGTTGCTCGTTCCGGCGGGGCGCGGCATCGGGGCTGCGCTGGTGTGGCTGGCCATGGCGTTGTTTGTCTGGCTCTGGGTCGGGCTCTGGCGGTATCTCGTCGTACCGGTCGTGACGTACGGGCTCGTGGTGCCCGTGGTGTGGATCTACCGGCAGCTCCTGACTCCCCTCGGCCACGCGCTCGTCTGGCTGGTCGTGACCCTGCTCGTCACCCCCGTCGTCTGGGTGTACCAGCACGTCCTGGCCCCGATCGGCCGGGAGCTCCTCGCGGCCGTCGGCGTCGCCTGGCGCATCGCCGGGTATATCTCGCGCGCCGTCGGCCGGGCCCTCAAGTGGCTCGCCTGGAATCTTGTCGGGCGGCCGGTGCGCTGGTGCTACCAGAACATCTGTGCCCCCGTGGGGCACTTCGTGCGCGATGCCGTCTGGCGCCCGGCCAGGACCGCCGCCGTGGAGGCGGGCCGGGCCGCGCTCGGCGCACTGCGCACGGCCCGTGAGACCGTGCGCCAGACGCGGCGCGACGCATGGCGGGCGCTCGTCGGCGGGCCGCCCGCGCCGCCGGCGCCGTCGCCTGGCGAACCGGTGGTGCGGCAGGCGCGTACTCTGGGTAGTACGACTGTTTCCGGCGCGGCGGCCGAACCCGAGATCTCCCTGCACAAGCGGGGGTGAGCCGGGCGGCGCCCCAGGAGACACCCCGTACGTCCGAGGACGGGCGCGCCACCCGCGCCCGCCCCGCACCGAGGAGAAGAACCACTGGGCAAGCGACAGCCCGAAGGCCCGCCGCCCGCACCGGCAGTGCAGCGAGTGCGACTGCGCTACACCAAGCGGGGCCGCCTCCGGTTCACCAGTCACCGCGACTTCCAGCGCGCCTTCGAGCGGGCGCTGCGGCGCGCCGAGGTGCCCATGGCGTACTCGGCGGGCTTCACCCCGCACCCGAAGGTGTCGTACGCCAATGCCGCAGCCACCGGCACGGGCAGCGAAGCCGAGTATCTGGAGATCGCCCTCGCCGAGCACCGCGACCCGGAGAAGCTGCGTGAGCTGCTCGACGAGTCGATGCCGGCGGGGCTTGACATCATCGACGCCGTCGAGGCCCGTACGTCAGGGCTCGCCGACCGGCTCACCGCCTCCGTGTGGGAGCTGCGGCTCGACGGAGTACCGTTCGAAGAAGCGGAGAAGGCCGCCGCCGTCTTTCTCGCCGCGCCGACCGTCGAGGTCGAGCGGAAGACGAAAAGCGGCATGCGGACCTTTGACGCACGTGGTGCCGTGGTGGAGCTGCGGGTGGACCGTCCACAGCCTGATAGGCCGGGGGACGGGCCCTGTGCGATACTGCGGCTGGTTGTTCGGCACGTGACACCTGCCGTACGGCCCGACGACGTCCTGTCCGGTCTCCGAGCTGTGGCCGACCTGGCGCCGCCGGTCCCCGCAGCGGTGACCAGGCTGGCGCAGGGGCTCTTCGACGAGGAGTCCGGCACGGTGACAGACCCGCTCGCGCCTGACCGCGAGGCAGTTCCGGCCGCAGTACTCACGGCCGCCGGACCCGCCCCAGCGACGGCGCCGGGTCCCGCCGCGCAAGGGCAGTCGTTGTAGCGCAGCCCTCGTACTCGGGAGCCACCTGGGTCGGGCCGCGCACTGACAAGAAGACTTTCGCCAGGCCGTACGTACAACGCGTAGGGAACCGGCGAGCCATACATCAGCTCCCGTGCGGCGCCCGCGCCCCGGACGGCGGCACCGCGAACAACACGCGGGCCGCGGCCGGACCGGAATCAGGCGTGGCGCCCGGGAGCGTGACGGGAGAACCGCCCGCATGCTTGAGATGAACGAATCCGGCAACGCCGGACCCAACGAGAACACTGAGAACAATTCACCCAGCGACACGCTGCCGCCGCGCCGCAGGCGCCGCGCGGCATCGCGGCCCGCGGGGCCGCCGACCGGCGCCGAAGGTGCCAAGGACGTCGTGAACGTCGCGGATGTGACCGAGATGGTCGCGCCGCCCGCCGCGCCCGAGGCCGTGGCGAGCGTGGAGACCGCCGAGCCGGCGGCCGCTGCCCCCGCGCCGCGTGCGCGTCGTCGTGCGACGCGTCAGGTGACGGCTCCGGAGCCGGTGGCCGAGCCGGTTGCTGAGTCGGCGGCCGAGGTCGAGGCGGAGGCCGGGATTGCCGCTGCTCCCGCGCCGCGTGCGCGTCGTCGTGCGACGCGTCAGGCGACGGCTCCCGAGCCGGTTGCTGAGTCGACGACCGAGGTCGAGGCGGAGGCCGGGATTGCCGCTGCTCCCGCGCCCCGTACGCGTCGCCGTGCGACGCGTCAGGCGACGGCCCCCGAGCCGGTCGCCCAGGCCGAGGTCGAGGCTCCCGCGCCTGCCGCTGAGCCCGAGGCCGAGGCCGAGCTCGCTTCGGGCCCCGCGCCGCGTGCGCGTCGTCGTGCCACGCGCCAGGTGACGGCCCCCGAGCCGGTCGCCGAGCCGGTCACCGAGGTCGCGGCCGAAGCCGAAGCCGCCGAGCCCGAGGCCGAGATTGCTGCGGCCCCCGCGCCCCGTACGCGTCGCCGTGCCACCCGTAAGGCCACCGCGCCCGCCGGCGCGCCGGAGGGCGCGGAGACGGTTGAGGCCCCCGAGCCGGCGGCCGAGGCCCCCGCGCCGCGTACGCGTCGTCGTGCCACCCGCCAGGTGGCAGCCCCCGAGCCGGTCGCCGAGACCGACGAGGAGCAGGTTGCCGGTGAGGCGGGCGAGAGCCTGCCGCAGGGCGCGGTCACGCAGATCTCCTCCGACGAGGCCGGGCCCGAGGTCGCGGCCGCCACGAAGGCGGCGACCCGGGGCCGTACGCGCCGTCGCGCCGTCTCTCCCGAGACGACCACGCAGGCCACCACGCAGGCCACCGCGCAGCCGGAGAAGCAGCCCGTCGCGGCCGAGCAGCCCGCGCAGCCGGAGAAGGCCGAAGCGCCTGCGCCCGCACGTGGACGCCGGGCCACGCGGCCCGCCGTCGCCGTGTTCCAGGCCCCGGTCTTCACCGAGCCGATGTTCCAGACCCCCGAGACGGCCGCTGCGGCTGCCGCCGCTGAGGAGCCGGAGGAGGCCGAGGAGGAGACGGTCCAGCCGGTCGCCGAGACCGCTGCCGCCCCGGAGCCCGCCGGCCGTCGCCGTCGCCGCCGCCGTGGGGAGGCCCCCGAGCCCGTAGAGGCCCCGGCCGCCCCCGTCCAGGAGGAGCGGCCCGAGCCGGAGGCCGAGCCCGAGCGTGGAGCCGAGGCGGCCGAGGGCGAGGAGTCGGACGAGTACGAGGACCGTCCCTCGCGCCGTCGCCGCCGTGGTGGCCGCCGTCGTCGCCGCGGCGAGCCCGCCGACACGGACGAGACCTCGGAGGAGCAGCAGCCCGAGGAAGCGGAAGCCGCGTACGAGGAAGAGGCCGAAGAGGCCGCCGAGGACGAGGAGCACGGCGACGCCGAGACCCCCTCGGCCGCCGGCACCAGCAGCAGCCGTCGCCGTCGCCGCCGCCGTCGCCGCAACGGTGACGCCGGACCCGAGGAAGAGACGGCCGCCACCGACCCGGAGCGTACGGTCGTCAAGGTCCGCGAGCCGCGTGCCCCGCGCGTCAAGGCCGAGGAGCCGTCGGACTTCCAGGACGCCGTCCAGTCCATCAAGGGCTCGACGCGTCTGGAGGCGAAGAAGCAGCGCCGCCGCGAGGGCCGCGAGCAGGGCCGCCGCCGTGTGCCGATCATCACGGAGGCCGAGTTCCTGGCCCGCCGTGAGGCCGTCGAGCGCGTGATGGTCGTCCGGCAGAACGGCGAGCGCACGCAGATCGGCGTCCTCGAGGACAACATCCTTGTCGAGCACTACGTCAACAAGGAGCAGGCGACTTCGTACGTCGGCAACGTCTACCTGGGCAAGGTCCAGAACGTGCTGCCGTCGATGGAGGCCGCGTTCGTCGACATCGGCAAGGGACGCAACGCCGTCCTGTACGCCGGTGAGGTGAACTTCGAGGCGCTGGGCATGGCCAACGGCCCGCGCCGTATCGAGGTCGCGCTCAAGTCCGGCCAGTCGGTCCTGGTCCAGGTGACCAAGGACCCGATCGGCCACAAGGGCGCCCGCCTGACCAGCCAGGTCTCGCTGCCCGGCCGCTACCTGGTGTACGTGCCCGAGGGCTCGATGACCGGCATCAGCCGCAAGCTGCCCGACACCGAGCGCGCGCGGCTGAAGACCATCCTCAAGAAGATCGTCCCCGAGGACGCGGGCGTCATCGTCCGTACCGCCGCGGAGGGCGCGAGCGAGGACGAGCTGCGCCGCGATGTCGACCGGCTGCAGGAGCAGTGGGAGGACATCCAGCGCAAGGCGAAGAGCGGCGGCAGCTCGAACGCGCCGACTCTGCTGTACGGCGAGCCGGACATGACCGTCCGGGTTGTGCGCGACATCTTCAATGAGGACTTCTCCAAGGTCATCATCAGCGGCGACGAGGCGTGGGAGACGATCCACGGCTACGTCAGCCATGTCGCGCCCGACCTGACCAACCGGCTGTCGCGGTGGACCTCCGAGGTCGACGCCTTCGCCACGTACCGCATCGACGAGCAGCTGATGAAGGCGCTGGACCGCAAGGTATGGCTGCCGAGCGGCGGCTCGCTGGTGATCGACAAGACCGAGGCCATGGTCGTGGTCGACGTCAACACCGGGAAGTTCACCGGGCAGGGCGGCAACCTCGAAGAGACCGTCACCAGGAACAACCTGGAGGCGGCCGAGGAGATCGTGCGCCAGCTGCGGCTGCGCGACCTGGGCGGCATCGTCGTGGTCGACTTCATCGACATGGTGCTGGAGTCCAACCGGGACCTGGTCATGCGGCGACTGCTCGAATGCCTGGGCAGGGACCGTACGAAGCACCAGGTGGCCGAGGTCACCTCGCTGGGCCTGGTCCAGATGACCCGTAAGCGGGTGGGCCAGGGTCTGCTGGAGTCCTTCTCCGAGACCTGCGTCCACTGCAATGGCCGTGGCGTGATCGTGCACATGGAGCAGCCGACCGCCCCCGGTGGCGGTGGCGGCGGCAAGCGTGCCAAGAAGCGCGGCCGTGGTGGCGTGGAGCAGGTGCACGAGTACGAGGCGGAGGCGGCCACCGAGGCCGACATCGAGGCCGAGGTCGCGGCCGACGCCGAGCTCGCCGCCGAGACCGAGGCGGAGCTTGCCGCGGAGACGGCCGCCCCGGTGCCGTACTTCGAGCCGGACGAGGAGCTGTACAGCAGCGCCGCGGAGGCGGAGGCAGCGGCCACGCGCGGTCGTGGACGGCGCAGGGCGACCCGTAAGGCGACGGCCCCGGCCGGTGCGCCGAGGGGCGCCAGGGCCGCCGAGCCCGAGGTCGTCGTCGCGGAGCCCGAGGCCCCCAAGGCCCCCAAGGTCCCTGAGGTCCCTGAGGCGCCCGAGGCCGTCGTGGAGCCCGAGGTGATCTCCGAGCCGGAGGCTCCCGTGGAGGAGGCGGCCCCCGCGGGCCGTACCCGCCGCAGGGCCACCCGTAAGGCGACCGCTCCGGCGGGCCCCCCGCCGTCGGTGACGCCGCCGGTCACGGAGATCCCCGCCGAGCCGGCGCCGAAGGCCGAGCCCGAGCCCCAGGCCCCCGAGCCCGCCGAGGAGGCGCCCGTCGCGGCCCCGCCGCGTGCGCGCCGCCGGGCGACCCGTAAGGCCACCGCTCCCGCCGGTCCGCCGGCCTCGGGCGCGGAGGAGCCCGCGGTCGTCGTGGTCCCCGCCGCTCCGGAGCCCGAGGCGCAGGCCCCCGAGGCCGGACCCGAGCAGCCCGAGGCCGAGGCCGAGGTCTCCGCACCGGCCAAGAAGGCGGCTCGCAAGACCGCCAAGAAGGCCACCGCGAAGAAGGCCGCCACCAAGAAGACAGCGGCCAAGAAGACCGCGGCGAAGAAGACGACTGCCAAGAAGGCCACCGCGAAGAAGACCTCGGCGGCCGGGCAGCAGACGTCATCGGTGACGGCATCGACCGACAGCGACAGCGACAGCTGACGGTGACAGGTGACAGCTGACAGCTCAAGGCCGACCGGCTGAACAGCTGAACAGTTGATGAGCCTTCAGTGAAGGACCGTGTCCCATCCCACAAGCCCGGGGGTGGGACACGGCCTTTGTCTCCGAATCGATGCGGAGCTCCCTTAACCGCCCCGAAATTCGCCAAGAAATCCCTGATAATGTGACGGCGGTCGTTGCCGGTTGTGGTCCCATTCCGCAGACTACGGCGGGTGACCGGCCCGGTTCGGGGCACAAAACCGGTCCCAGAATCCTCGGTAGGGCGTCGGCTTCGCGCCGGAGGGGTTTGCGCGGCCTCGAGAGACGTCCGCACGGCCCCTGATCCTCTGCCATAAAGAGCTCAGCGGTGTTCAAGGAGGACGTCCATGACGAGCAGCAACCAGCAGCCGATTCCCGCTGCCCGCCCGATCATTGGTGAGGAAGAGATCGAGGCCGCGGTACGGGTACTGCGTTCCGGCAGGGTCGTACAGGGTCCAGAGGTGGCGGCGTTCGAGGAGGGCTTCTCGGAGCTCGTCGAGGGGCGCCACTGCGTGGCCGTCAACTCGGGTACCTCCGCGCTGCACCTCCTTCTGCTGGCTCTTGGCATCGGCCCGGGCGACGAGGTGATCGTCCCCTCGTTCTCGTTCGCCGCCTCCGCCAACGCGGTCCGCCTGGTGGGCGCCGACGTCGTCTTCGCCGACATCGAGCCTGGCAGCTACGGCCTGGACCCGGCGGCCGTCGAGGCCGCGATCACGCCGCGCACCGCGGCGATCATGCCGGTGCACCTGTACGGCCACCCGGCCGCGATGGACAAGCTCATGCCCATCGCCGCCAAGCACAAGCTCGCCGTGGTCGAGGACGCCTGCCAGGCGCACGCCGCGGCGCTGAACGGCACTCCGGTCGGCGCGTTCGGCGCGGGCGGCACGTTCAGCTTCTACCCGACCAAGAACATGCACTCCCTCGAGGGCGGCATGATCTCCACGGGCGACGCCGAGACCGCCCGCACCCTGCGCCTGCTGCGCAACCAGGGCATGGAGCAGCGGTACGCCAACGAGATCGTCGGCGCCAACATGCGTATGACGGATGTCAACGCAGCCGTCGGCCGCGTACAGCTGGCGAAGCTGGGCGGCTGGACCGAGCAGCGCATCGCCAACGCCGCGTACCTCACCGAGCACATCACCGCGCCGAGCGTGAGCACGCCGTCGGTGGCCGAGGGCGCGCGTCACATCTACCACCAGTACACGATCCGGGTCAGCGGGGACCGCGACGCCGCGATGGCGAAGCTCACCGAGGCGGGCATCGGCAACGCCGTCTACTACCCGACCCCGATCCACCGTCTGAAGCCGTACTGGGAGCCGGACCAGAAGGCCGGCCGCAACTGGGACCTGCCCGAGACCGAGCGCGCGGCGGCCGAGGTCGTCTCGCTGCCGGTGCACCCTTCGCTGTCCGCGGAGGACCTTGAGCGCATCGTCGCCGCCGTGAACGAGCTGGGAGAGAACCTGTGACCACTGCGGGACTGCGGGCCGGCCTGGTCGGCCTTGGCTCGATGGGCCGTCACCACGCCCGCGTACTGGCCGGTCTGGAGGGCGTCGAACTCGTCGCCGTCGTCGACCCGATGGGTGACAAGAACGGCTGGGCGCAGGGCGTCCCCGTACTGAACACCGTCGAGGAGCTGATCGCGCTCGGCATCGACTACGCCGTCGTGGCCTGCCCGACCGCCCTGCACGAGGAAGTCGGCCTGGCGCTCGCCGAGGCCGGTGTCAGCGCGCTGGTCGAGAAGCCCGTCGCGGACACCGTCGCGGGCGCGCGCCGGCTGGTCAAGGCCTTCGAGTCGCGCGGCCTGGTGGCCGGCGTCGGTCACATCGAGCGCTACAACCCGGCCCTGCGCTCGCTGCGCGCCCGCCTGGAAGCCGGCGAACTGGGTGAGGTGTTCCAGGTCGTCACCCGCCGCCAGGGTCCCTTCCCGCACCGCATCGCCGATGTCGGCGTGGTCAAGGACCTCGCCACCCACGACATCGACCTGACGGGCTGGGTGACGGGCCAGGAGTACACCTCGATCGCCGCCCACACGGTCTCGAAGTCCGGGCGTCCGCACGAGGACATGGTCTCCGCGGTCGGCCAGCTCTCCGACGGCACGATGGTCAACCACCTGGTCAACTGGCTGAGCCCGCTCAAGGAGCGGTTCACCTCGGTCACCGGCGAGAAGGGCTGCTTCGTCGCGGACACTCTCACCGCCGACCTGACCTTCTACTCCAACGCCGCCCAGACCACCGAGTGGGAGGCCCTGCGGGCGTTCCGCGGTGTGGCCGAGGGCGACATGATCCGCTACGCCATCCCCAAGCGGGAGCCGCTGCTGGTGGAGCACGAGCTCTTCCGTGACGCGGTGCTCGGCAAGACCGAGGACATCTGCACGCTCCGCCAAGGCCTCCGTACGGTGGAGGTGGCGGCGGCCGTGCTCGAATCCGCGAACACGGGCAGCACCGTCGATCTCTCCGCGTACATCGCGGCCCAGTAGGGCGAGGAGCCTTGACCAGTCCAGATGTCACCGTCGTCGTCGCCGTGTACAACACGATGCCGTATCTGACGGAATGCCTTAACTCCCTTGTCGGGCAGAGCATTGGCCTGGGCAGGCTGGAGATCGTGGCCGTGGACGACGGTTCCACGGACGACAGCGGAGCGGAGCTCGACCGTTTCGCCAAGAAGTACCCGGACACAATCAAGGTGCTCCACCAGGAGAACTCCGGTGGCCCGGCCGCGCCCAGCAACAGGGCGCTGGACGTGGCCACCGGACGGTTCGTCTACTTCATCGGTGCCGACGACTACCTCGGCAAGGACGCGCTGCGGCGGCTGGTGGCCTGCGCCGACACCCACGGCTCGGACGTGGTGATCGGCAAGATGGTCGGCACCAACGGCCGCTATGTCCACCAGGCGCTCTTCAAGGAGAACAACCCGGACATCAGCCTGTTCGACTCGCAGCTGCCGTTCGGGCTGTCGAACACCAAGCTCTTCCGCCGTGAGCTGGTGGAGGAGCACAAGCTGCGGTTCCTCGAGGACCTGCCCGTCGGCAGTGACATGCCGTTCACCCTGGAGGCGTGTGTCAGGGCCCGGAAGATCTCGGTGCTCGCGGACTACACGTACTACTACGCGGTCAAGCGCGGGGACTTCAGCAACATCACCTACCGGGCGGGCGGTCACCTCTCCCGGCTGCGCTGCACCGCGCGGATCATGAAGCACGCGGCCGGGCTGATCGAGGCCGGACCGCAGCGGGACGCCATCATAAAGCGCCTCTTCACCTGGGAGCTGTCCAAGCTCCTCAAGGGCGACTTCACGGCGCTCGACCCGCAGACCAGAGCCGAAGTGTGCGCGGGCATGGCGGAGGTGGCGGACGACTACCTCACCGACGCCGTACGCGACTACCTGCCCGTCATGCGGCGGGTCAGGCTCACCCTGGCCCAGCACGGCGCGGTGGACGAACTGGTCGCGGCGATCGAGCTGGAGGAGACGGCCGGCGCGCCGCCGTTCCACCTGGAGGACGGCCGGGCCTTCGCCCGCTACCCCGGCTTCCGGGATCCCGTGCTGAACATCCCCGACCGGGTCTTCGAGGTGATCGAGGAGCCGGTCCCGCGCCAGCTCGCCGCCACCACCGGGCTGGTCTCGGCCGAGTGGGCGCAGGCCGGGGACGACCTGTCCCTGGCCATCGCGGTACGGACGGGGCTGACCGGCGAGACCGAAGGCGCCGTCATCCGCCTTGTCCCGGGCCATATGCCCAGGAGCGCGGACCGGGCGGGCGCCCGCAGGCTGCCTGCCGGTCAGGAACTTCCCGCCCCGGTGGGCGAGTTCACCCAGGAGGTCACCGACGACGGAGTCGGCACGGTCATCCGCGGGCGCATCCCGATCCAGGCCCGTCAGGCGTCGCTCGGCGTCCGGCTGTACGTGGAGGTCGCGGGCTGGACGTACGAGATCCCGGTACGCGGCGAGGACAGACCGATGCCGCTTGCCAGGCGCTGGCGCAGTGGCACCCCGTACCGGGTGGCGGCGCGCCTGAACACGAAGGGCAGGATGGTCGTCCTGACCGGCCTGCTGTTCCCGCCCGAGAATAAATTGTGGCCCAAGGTCTGGCCGCATGTGCGGCCCGTGCTGGTCCGGTTGAAGAGGAAAGTAACTCGATGAATATCTGTGTAGTCGCCCTCGGCAAGATCGGCCTGCCGCTCGCCGTGCAGTTCGCCGTCAAGGGGCACCGAGTGATCGGCGCGGACGTCAACGAGAAGGTTGTCGAGCTGGTCAACGCCGGCACCGAGCCCTTCCCGGGCGAGCACGACCTCGACGTCAAGCTGAAGCAGACCGTCGACGCCGGGCTGCTGACCGCCACCACCGACACCGCGGCGGCCGTCGCCCAGTCGGACGCGGTCGTGGTCGTCGTCCCGCTGTTCGTGGATGCCGAGGGCACCCCGGACTTCGGCTGGATGGACTCCGCGACCAAGGCGATCGCCGCGGGCCTGAAGCCGGGCACCCTCGTCTCGTACGAGACGACCCTGCCGGTGGGCACCACGCGCACCCGCTGGGCGCCGATGCTGGAGGAGGGCTCCGGCCTCACCGCGGGCACGGACTTCCACCTGGTGTTCTCGCCGGAGCGGGTGCTCACCGGGCGGGTCTTCGCGGACCTGCGCCGCTACCCCAAGCTCGTCGGCGGCATCGACGACGCCTCGGCGGCTCGCGGTGTGGAGTTCTACGAGCAGGTGCTGGACTTCGACGAGCGCCCGGACCTGACGGAGCCGAACGGCGTCTGGGACCTGGGCACCGCCGAGGCGTCGGAGCTGGCGAAGCTCGCCGAGACGACCTACCGCGACGTCAACATCGGTCTGGCGAACCAGTTCGCCCGGTTCGCCGACAAGAACGACATCGACGTCAAGAAGGTCATCGAGGCCTGCAACTCGCAGCCGTTCAGCCACATTCACCAGCCGGGCATCGCGGTCGGCGGGCACTGCATCCCGATCTACCCGCGGATGTACCTGTGGAACGACCCGGAGGCCACCGTCGTGCGCTCGGCGCGCGAGGCGAACGCCGCGATGCCCTCGTACGCCGTGGACCTGCTGGCCGCCGCGTACGGCGATCTGGAGAGCGTCGGCGTGCTGGTGCTGGGCGCGGCGTACCGGGGCGGCGTGAAGGAGACGGCGTTCTCGGGCGTCTTCCCGACCGTCGAGGCGCTCAAGGCGCGCGGGGCGGTGCCGTTCGTGTCGGACCCGATGTACACCTCTGAGGAGCTGACCGCGCACGGCCTCACGCCGCACGAGGGTCAGGTCGTCACCGCGGCGATCCTGCAGGCGGACCACGCGGAGTACCGCGAGCTGGCGGCGTCGGACCTGCCGGACGTCCGCGTCCTGGTCGACGGCCGCAGGACGACGGACCCGGCGCGCTGGGAAGGCGTCCGCCGCGTCGTCATCGGCGGCTGACGGGCGGTCTCATACGGTACGGCTGTGGGCCGGCACCCCCTCGGGGGCGCCGGCCCACAGCCGTATCAGGCAGCTACTCGGCGCGACCGACGGCCGGTGACGTCAGTACCGGAGCGGGCCGGGACCGAAGGGCCGGCCCGGCGCAGCAGCCGCTCGGCGGGATGCTCCACGAACCGATAGCAGAGCCCGGCGAGGCCCAGGCTCAGAGGAAGAACCAGCAGCCACACGGCCGCCGTCGGGATGCCGGGGGCCGGCCGGCCGCCGGACACGAACACAACGGCCCGGATGACGATCTCGTGCACGAGATACCAGGCGAACGACCAGTGCCCCAGCCGGATCATCCAGGGCCCGCCCAGATACGTACGTCTGTCATCCAGATCAGCGCGCGCGGCCGCGCAGATCAGCGCCGCGAAGAACGGCGCGGAGAGCCACTGCGAGGCGATGAACGGGCCGTACCAGAGCCCGTCGGGCACCGCCGCCGACCACGGGATGAGCGCCAGGTGCCACCCGGCCACCAGAGCGACCGCCCCCGCGAGCCCGACCGGCGGACGCCAGCCGCGCTTCACCGCGAGACCGGCGACCACTCCCAGGACGAACTGGAGGGAGCGGGTGAGCGGGAGATAGTCGAGTGCCCAGGACCTGTGGGCGGGGGAGAGACCGGCGGAGGCGAACCACAGCAGCAGCGCGGCGCCGAAGAGGGCGGCCGCGGCCCATGCCCAGACCCGGGCCCGGCGGCCCGCGAAGAGAGCCAGCAGCACCGGGAACGTCAGATAGAACCAGGCCTCGTCGCTGAGCGACCAGGCCGCCGGATTCCCGCCGGTGTACAGCACCGGGTCCGGGAACCACGCATGGACGAGCAACAGGGTCGCCGCTGCCGCCTTGAGCGATACGGCACGGTCCATCGCCACCCACACGGCGGCCGAGAGCCCGACACTGACCGCCAGTAGCGGCCAGATACGGGCGAAGCGCCGCCAGAGGAAGACCTTGACGGGGACCTTCGCACCGTCATACGTCCAGGCGAGTACAAAGCCGGACAGAATGAAGAAGAACGTCACACCGCTGCGCCCGTACCAGACCGTGTCACTGAGGCCGGGTACGGGGCCGACCTGCCGGGACAGGTGGTAGAGGACGACCAACAGGGCTGCCCAGAAGCGCAGTCCGGTCAGGGAGGGGAGACGGTCACGGCCGATCGGCCCGGTCTGCTGCTTGTCCGGTTCGCCCGGCAGCAGCATCACGGCAGCGACATCAGGGGAGCAGCAGCCGGTCGAAGTCCTGCTGTACCACCGGCCAGTCCCACGACGCGAGCGCGTGTTCGGACGCCGCCTGGCCCGCTTTCCGCCAGGACTCCTCGGTCGCGGTGACCTCCAGGATCCGGGCGGCGGCCTCCTGCGGTGTGGCGACGACCCAGTCCGCGGGGAAGAGCGTACGGGCGCTGTTGGCCTTGCCCGCGAAGAACGGCCAGTCGCGGCCGACGGGCACCGCGCCGCTCGCCGCGCCTTCGACGAACCCGCAGTGGAAGCTCTCCCGCACCGAGGAGCTGAGAATCACACCGACCTCGCTCAGTGCCGCCGGGACGTCGTCCAGCTGACCGAGTCGGCGGACGGCACCGGAAGGCTCCAGCTCGGCCAGATCGCGGCGGTACTGGACCACGTACTCGCGGGCCGCGGGGCTGTGCTCCGCGACGTCCGAGCCGAGCAGGAAGAGCCGGTACCTGGAGTCCTCGGCGCGCAGGATCCGCAGCACCTCGATGGCCCAGCGCGGGTCCTTGGCGACCGCCGAGATCCCCACCAGGCCGAGCGTGAACCGGGCTTCGGGCACCTTGGGGTGCACATACGCCGCCAGGTCCATGGCGTTGTGGATGACATGGAGCCGGGGAGCCTGTGCGGACTTCAGCTGTGGCACCGCCGCGATCGTCAGATCGCGCAGATGGGCGCCGACGAACACCAGATCGTCGATACGGGAGAAGTCGACCAGGAACGGCCAGAGGGTGAAGGTCTCGTAGCTGTGCAGCCGCACGACCACCCGAGTGGTGCCGGGGTCGACCGCGGTCAGCAGCGCGGCAGGACCCACACACCAGTCGATGAACACCGTGTCCGCCCAGTCGAGATGGGGGCGCAGCAGCTTCTCGGCCTCCCGGCCGTACTCCCGATCGCCGTCGAGACGGTGCTCGGCCATCCGGATGTAGGACGTGGCCAGTTTGTTGAGAGCCGGGACCTCTTGTATGTCCAGGGTGCGTACCTCCACACCGGGGTGCGCTTCGTAGCGCTCGCGGATCTCCGTGAGGAAGTTCGCGTTGTTCCGGGTGAGCATCAGCATCCGCAGCGGCCGGCCGGCAGGCGGTTCGGCGGCCGGGGCGGCGCGGCCGGCTCCGGTCGTCATGGCCCGGATGGCGGAGCTGCGGTGCAGCGGCGCCAGATACGCCTGCGGGTCGTCGGTGAGCGGCGAGGTGGTCCGGTCGAAGTGCAGCACCCGGTTGGTGGTGACCTGCAGCGCCGCGATCGCGAAGCGGGCGGCGGCGTTGGTGTCACCGCGGGCATACCGGTCGTCCGCACAGGCCAGCTCGGCGGTGATGGCGGCCGTGAGGGCCCGGGGGGCCTTGCCGCGGGCCAGCTCGATACGGGCCGCGCCGACCAGCAGATCGGCCCGGCGGCGCCGGTTCTTCGTGCGCCGTGCGGCGGACTCCAGGGCAAGGGCGCCGCCGGTGGGGCGGTTGGCCTTGTCCATGCCGCGGCCCACGCTCTGGGCCATCCGGAAGCGGAGCGGTTCGGGCAGTCCAGGGGCAGCCACGGCGAGCCGCCAGGCACGCGCGCCCACCCCCGTACGCAGCAACTTCGGGCCGAGCGCCCGGCGGGCCACGGCCCCGGGCAGCCGGGCGATGCGCCGCCCGGCTCTGCGACTGAGGACCTTCACGGGTGCTGCCCCTTTGACTGAGCGGTGAGCGGACGACAGGGTCCGATCATAAGGGCTTGCCAACAAGGCAAGGGGCGGGCCGATAAGGCGGTGCCACAGCGCCAGGAGGGGCGGTGAGCGGCCGGATGAAGGGCGGTATGCTTTAAGGCGGCCGGGTTCTGTGGCAGTGCTATGTGCGCGTACGCGCGCAACGCACGAGACGCCCGCTTCGAACGGCACTGGTGCACCGGCTCGATGTCACGGGCGGGCTCCTGAAAGTGTCAGACCTTCAGATCGTGAATCGTGAAAGGCGCGCATATATGGAGCTCGACAGCACCGCGGGGCGAAAGAGGCCCGGGGGCTCCCGAGGTCGGGTTGTCATGCTTGTTGACAACGGCGTCAAGAACGACTCACGTGTCCAGAAGTCGGCACGCTCCGCGGCCGAGGCGGGCTGGGAAGTGATTCTCTTCGGGATTTCACCGACCCGCGAGATGGAGACGTTCCACCTCGGCGATGCCGAGGTCCGGCTGATCCCCAAGGTGAGTCCGCTCGCGGTACGCAAGGCGGACATGCGGGGCCCGCGGATGCGAAACCCGCTCGCCTACCGGACGCCTCAGATCGCGGCCTACCGGCAGCAGGCGGTCAAGGCATGGCGCTCGGACCTCAGGTTCCGCGCTGCCGCCGCCAAGGCCGAGGGCCCCGGCCGCCCGAGCGCGGGCGGTTCCCCGGCCCGGCTGGCTGTGCCCAAGGCCAGTGCGAAGGCGATGAGCAAGTGGGTCGGACTGCGCTCGCGCATGACAGGCCGGCTGAAGCGGAAGCGCGCCAAGTTCGACGCTCCGATCGACAGGGCGGTCACCTCCGTACTGAAGACGACCAAGGGCGTGCGTGCCTGGCGGCAGCTGGAGCCCTACCTGTGGGACTTCGAGCTGGCCTTCGCGAAGCACATCGACGACCTTCAGCCCGACCTGATCCACTCGCACGACTTCCGCATGCTCGGCGTGGGAGCCAGGGCCGCTGTCCGCGCCCGTGCCGCGGGACGCCCGGTGAAGCTGATCTGGGACGCGCATGAGTTCGTAGGCGGGCTGCAGCCGGGTCACGAGCGCTGGCTGCCGGCCCATGTGGCCTGGGAGAAGGAGCACGCGGTGTTCGCCGACGCGGTGATCACTGTCTCGCCTTCGCTGGCCGAGCTGCTGGTGAAGAACCACAACCTGAAGGAGACGCCGGCCGTCGTCCTGAACACGCCGGTGACCAAGCCCGACCCGGAGGAAGTGGCCGCCGCGGACCCGCTGCCGGATCTGCGTGAGCTGTGCGGCATCGACAAGGACACACCTCTGCTCGCGTACTGCGGCGGCATCAACGCCGTGCGTGGTGTCGAGACGATGATCGAGGGTCTCGCGTTCCTGCCCGATGTTCATATCGCGTTGGTCTGCGTACCGCCCGGCGCCGGAAAGCTTTCCCCGCTCGTCGTCAAGATGCTGAAGTCGGCGGACGACCTGGGTGTCGGGGACCGCGTGCATCTGGTGCCGTATGTGCCGCACTGGCAGGTGCCGGAATTCCTCGCCACGGCGGACGCGGCGGTCAGCCCGCTGCACCATCTGCCCAATCACGAACTGGCGCTCAGCAATAAATTCTTCGAGTACTCGCAGGCCAAGCTTCCGCTGGTGGTCAGCGACACCCGCACCATGGCCGACATGGTCGAGAAGACAGGCCAGGGTGAAGTTTTCAAGGCGAAGGACGCCAAGGACTACGCACGCGCGGTGAAGGCCGTGCTGGCTGATCCGAAGCGCTACCGGGCGGCGTACGAGCAGCCGGGTCTGCTGGAGAAGTGGACCTGGGAAGCGCAGGCCGTGGTCCAGGACGAGGTCTACAGCCGTCTGCTGCCGGGCACCGCATCGGATGCCACTGGGTGACACGGTGGCCCCCGTGCGAGCCATAGGAGAAGCCGGCCGAGCCACTACGGCTACGGGATCGTTGCCCGCGTCCAGTCGTCCAGTACCGTGTCTGGTGCCCCGACGCCTCAGCCGCTCGCTGATCCCTGATTCACCCCAAGGAATTCTGAATGAAGAACCGTAGCGACCGGCGCCCCCGCGTGCTCTATCTGGCGTTCTACTTTCCGCCGTCACGTGCGAGCGGTGTGTACCGCGCTCGGGCGACCGCCAACCATCTGGTGGAGAAGGGCTGGGACGTTACGGTCTGCGCCGCTCCGCTGGACTTCCTCTACAACGTCATCGGGTCGGTCGACGAGCGGTTGTCGGAGACCGTCGATCCGCGTATCCAGGTCGAGCGGCCCTCGCTCAAGGACTACACCTGGCAGCAGGATCTGCGTGAGTTCAGCTGGCTGCGCCGCAGCTTCCCGCTGATGGCGAAGCGTGTGTACCAGTTCAGCCAGACGAAGCTGTTCCCCGAGCGGTACTCGTCCTGGGCCTGGGCGTCCGTGACACGCGCGCTGAAGCTGCACACCAAGAAGCGCTTCGACGTGGTGGTCGCCACCGGCAACCCGTTCGCCTCCTTCGGCGGGGCCTACGTCTTCAACCGGCTCACCGGTGTGCCGTATGTCATGGACTACCGCGACTCGTGGACGCTGGACCTCTTTCACGACGAGCCGGCCTTCCCCGAGGGGCACATCGCCTGGGCCTGGGAGAAGCGGATGCTGAACAGGGCGTCCGCCTCGGTCTTCGTCAATGAGTCGCTGCGCGGCTGGCATGCCGAGCGGTACCCCGAGGTCGCGGACCGGATGATGGTCGTCCCGAACGGCTGGGACGCCGATGTGCTGCCCAAGCCCCAGGTGCGGCAGGAGCTGGAGCAGGCCCAGGAGCCGGAGCCGGAGGCCGACGCGGCTGAGGAGGAGACGGCGGGGGCGTCGACGGCGAAGCGGCCGCTGACCTTCGCCTATCTCGGTACGCTCACGGCCAAGCAGCCGGTCGAGGAGATGGCCGAGGCGTTCAAGATCGCCCGTCGCCACCCCGAACTGGCCGACGCCGAGCTACAGCTCCACGGCCACCTCGGCTTCTTCAAGAGCAGCCCGGCGGCTCTGAAGGCCCGCCTGGGCCTCACCGACGCCCCGCCCGAGGACGGGGCCGAGGACACGGGGCTGCGCTACTGCGGCCCGGTCTCCAAGACCGAGGTCGGCGGGGTGTACGAGAGCGCCGATGTCCTGGTCTTCCTTGCGGGCGGCGGCAAGTACGTCACCTCCGGCAAGATCTTCGAGTACATGGCCTTCGGCCACCCGATCGTCTCGGTGCACGCGCCGGGCATCGCCGCACAGGATGTGCTGGACGGCTACCCGCTCTGGTTCAACGCCGACAGCCTGGACGTGGACGAGCTGGCGGCCTCCATGATCGCGGCCGGCAAGGCTGCCCGTGATATGAGCCCGGAGCAGCGGGAGGCCGCGCGCCGGCATGCGGACACCTACTCGCGCGAGGCCGTACTGACGCCCTTCGAGGAGCGACTGCGGGAGATCGTCGGCCTCGACTGAGGCGGTGGCGCGTTCCGCCGCGCGTATGCGCGTACGGCTGAGGCCCTGACCGGTTCACCGGTCAGGGCCTCAGCCGTAGGTCTGGGGGTCAGGCGGGCCGGTTGCCCCCGGACCACTCTTCCATGATCCGGATGACGTTCTGGGCGGCCCGTCCGTCGCCGTACGGAGTGCCGGGGTCGGCGGTCGGCACCGGGCGGGTGACCATGGCGGCCCACTCGTCGGCGGACAGTGTGTGCGGGTCGGGAACGAGAACGTTCCAGCCGGTGTCGACGGTCTCGACCCACTCCGTCTCGGGACGGATGGTGGTGGTGATCCGCTCCAGCAGGAACGCTTCCTTCTGCAGGCCGCCCGAGTCGGTGACCACACCGGTCGAGGCCAGTACGGCGGCGACCAGACCGGCGTACGGAAGGGGGCGGCCGACGTGGACGGAGCCCTGCTCCAGCTTGATGCCGTGCTCGGCGGCGCGGGCGACCAGGCGCGGGTGGGCGAGGAGCGCGACCGGCACGGGCAGCGCGGCCAGCGCACCGATGATCGCGGCGAGGCGCTCCGGGTCGTCGGTGTTGTCCGGCCGGTGCAGCGTGGCCAGCAGGAACGGCTGCGTCGGGTCGATGCCCTCGGGCAGCGCGGGGGCGGCGTGCTCACCGGCCAGCACGGCGTCCCGGATCCGCAGGCAGATGTCGACCATGACATCCCCGGCGAGTACGGCACGGTCCTGCAGGCCCTCGTCGGCGAGGTGGCGCATGGCCTCCTGGGTCGGGGCGAGCAGGACATTGGCGCAGTGGTCGGTCAGGACCCGGTTGTGCTCCTCCGGCATGCGCCGGTTGAAGGAGCGCAGGCCGGCCTCCAGGTGCGCGACCGGAAGGTGCATCTTCACCGCGGAGAGCGCACCGGCGATGGTGGAGTTGGTGTCGCCGTAGACGAGGACCCAGTCCGGCTGCTCGCGCTCCAGGACCGGGTCGAGCGCGGTGAGCACCGCACCGGTCTGGACGCCGTGGCTGCCGGAGCCGACTCCGAGGTGGACGTCGGGGTCCGGGATGCCGAGGCCGTCGAAGAAGACGTCGGAGAGGTCGGCGTCGTAGTGCTGCCCGGTGTGCACGATGAAGTGCTCGTGCTCCGTGCCGGCGAACGCGGCGGCGATGGGGGCGAGCTTCACCAATTGGGGACGGGCGCCGACAATGCTGATGACTTTCACTGAGCACTCTTCTTCTGGTCGGTCAGGTCATGGGCGGGGCGTGCACGGTCTCGTACCGCGCGGCTACCGCAATGGTAGGCAGTCGGCCGGTGCGGCGATGACGTGGCCCTGCTACTGAACCCCGGGGTTCAGCGCCTCCGGCACCCTGTCGAAGATGCCCCAGTAGCCCGACGCGTGTTTGCCGGTCGGCACTTGCCCAGCGGTGCCGGTCTCCACGTGCGTAAATGCCTCGATGCCCACCCAGCCCTGGAACTTTCCGGAATCATCGATGATCTGGAGCATCGGCCGGGGGTGTGAGTTGTACTTGTAGCAGGGCTGGCCCTGCGCGAGGGACTGGCACCAGTACCACTCGGTGTTGCGTCGGCCGCCGCCGATTTCCGCGATGTAGCGCACACGGTTGTTGTTGCCGTCGCAGGTGCTGTTGGGCTGCAGCCAGCCGATGCACGCACCGTTCTTGCAGACGGAATAGTCCTTCAGGGACCAGAAACCGGGTTTGTCCGCAGGCAGACTGCCCGTTCCTTCCCGGCCGACGATACCTGTCTTGGCGACGACAAACGCGCCCTTGTACCTGCGCCCATCGGTCGTGAGCTCGCTCATGGACGCTCGGCTTGCCCTGTCCGTCGGGGCATTACTTCCGTAGCCGACACCGAAGGTCGCCGTGTAACTGGAGAAGACGCCCAGCACGGGGACTTCTACCGTGCCCGGGGGGGTGTAGGCACCGTAGTAGGTGGGGCTGGTAATACGTGCCACGCCGCCGTCGTTCAGAGCCGGTTCCACGTTCCATTTCTCGGACAGCACGGGTGAAAGGGGAGTGCCTGCTCCGTCCGTGGTCCAGGTGACCGTGAGCCGCTTTGTGGTGGATGAGTAGTTGAACGTGCCGTGGAACCCACCATGCGGGTTGTCGCTGGTAAAGCCATCGACGGTCTGCACAGCGCACTGGGGAACGCCGCTGGCGCTGTCGCAATCGGCAGTCACCCCCGAGTCGACCCGGACCGGCATGTCACGCTGATTCCAGGACCAGTGCGAGGATGTCGCGGTGCCATCGGATTTGAAGGTGTAATACCCGAGCCGGGCCCAATTGCGGTAGTTGTTCACTGCGGCGGTGTTCAAACCACCCACCGAGACAACCCAGTTCGCCTTACCTCCCGGTAAGTCCACCTCTGCGGCCTGTGCGGGGCCGACTGTGGCCAGTAGCGAGGTGAGCAGGGCGAATGCCGCCAGCAGCGCTCCGATCGCCTTCCTCAGTGGGTTTCCGGGCAGTGCTGACATACGACTCTCCATCCATCGAGCAGGGCGGTCACGGAAAGCGTTTATCGGACGACGATGCCGTAGTCGATGAGATGGTAGCGGTCCCCTTTGGAGTCGAGGGTCCAGAGCTCGATATTGATCCGGCTGGCGCCACCGTCCACGTTCGTGGGAAGGGTGAATTCAAATCCCTTGCTGGTGCCGGTGCCGCGACCGCAAGCCGTGCGCGTCTCTTCGAGAAGGGGCTTTTCCGGGGCCCGGAAAGTCACCTGTGCGCAGCCCGTCGTGTTCGACTTCACCGTTCCAGTGATCAGCGACGAGCGCATGAATATGTCGATCGAGCCGAATGAGTAGCCGGCCTCGGTCGTATTGTTACCCAGGTAGTAGTCCGTTGCTGCGTTTGCGGTTCCGGTTCCCATGGTGGCGAAGAGTGCGGTGGCTCCAGCCATAACCGCGGCAGACTTGGCGGCTTTGCGCATTTCGAGCTCATCTCCTCTGATTTAAAGGTCAGGGTGGCTCTGTCCGGCAAGACGTTATGGCAATTTCGGCGACGCGAGAAGGCGTTGGCTTGATCTTGCTCACTTGTGTCCTAAAGGTGCGACCGAAGTGTGTCCGAAATTCTATTTGGCATTAATTGGCCGACCGTAACCCATTTCTGGGGTCGGGAGTTGTCCGAAACTGAGTTTCAGGCTGATCGGCCAATGGTGAAGGCCCCGACCGAAGTTGCGGTCGGGGCCTTCACCGTTCTGGCATCGGGTCTGCGTGTCGCCTACGCGTCCTTCTGGGCGTAGATCTCCTTGTCCATGTGCATGGTGACGGTGAGGTGCGGATGGGCCTTGGCCCACTTCCAGCCGGTCACCGTGGAGCTGATGTCGCTCACGAACACATGGTCGGCGAGGTCGAGGCGCAGCTCCGGCAGGACCACGCGCTTGGCCATACGGGACAGCAGATGCGGCCGGATCTCCCGGTAGCCGCGGGTGAACACCTTCCGGTGGAAGGCGTTGGCGGCCCTGGTGTGCACCCGCTGGACGGACGCGACGGCGAGCTCGGGTCCGATGGATTTGCGGTTGCGTGCGGCCATCCTCCGGGCCCTGCGCAGCACCGCGCGCGGCGCCCGGTAGACGAGGAAGCGCTCGCCGCGCGGAATGCGGAGCTTCTTCTCGGCTTCCTCGATGCTCAGGACGGGCACGCGGCTGTCCAGGCCCCACTGGGCCCAGAACTTGTCGGCCTTGCTCGCGACCATGGTGACTTCCGCACCCTGCTCGATCAGGATGTTGGCGAACTCGACGATGCGGCGCGGCTTGTTGGGGGTCGTCAGCGAGAGGATGACCGCGCGGCCGACCGGCTCGGCGCCCGGCTCGGCAGCGGGCCCGGGCTCGGGAACGCTCTGCTCGGCCTGCCCGGCGGCAACCAGAGCGGCCGCGGCCGTGACCACGGGGGGAGCCTCTTCGGCCGGGACCTGCTCGTAGACCGCGATCAGCTGCTTGGCCACCGCCTCGGCGCCGTAACGGCTCTCCAGCACCTCGCGGGCCGCCACGGGGTCGACCCCGGACACGTCCTGCCGCAGCCGCCAGTA
Organism: Streptomyces sp. NPDC052236; assembly: GCF_044548015.1. Classification (NCBI taxonomy): domain Bacteria; kingdom Bacillati; phylum Actinomycetota; class Actinomycetes; order Kitasatosporales; family Streptomycetaceae; genus Streptomyces; species Streptomyces sp. NPDC052236. Next base: position 218,569 of record NZ_JBIUBL010000004.1, read on the forward strand.
CGCGTCGGCGATGACCTTGGGGTCCTTGCTGACGTCCATGAGCGCGCCGGCCTTGGACTCGATGCCCGCCAGGCTCTCCTCGGGGCCGCCGCAGCGCGTGGCGAGGACGGTCATTCCGGCGGCGACCGCCTCCACGACCGTCATCCCGAACGTCTCGCCCTTGCTCGCGTGTACGAGGAGGTCGTGCTGGTGCATCAGCGCGTTGACGTCGGCGGGGTCCACGGGCGGCAGTATCCGCACGCGGTCGCCGAGCCCGAGCTCCTTGACCCGAGCTGTCAGGGCCTCCTCGCGGGGGCCGTGGCCGACCATGGTGAGCGTCGCCCGCTGCTCCTTCGCCGCCACCAGCGCGAAGGCCTCAAGCAGCTCGTCGACGCCCTTGGGCTGGACCAGCCGTCCCACGTACAGCCAGCTGAGCAGCTCCGCGGAGCGCTCGCCGCCCGGGGTGAAGCGGCTGAAGTCGATCACGTTCGGTACGACGCTGAGCTTGTGCGCGTACGCCGGGAACTCCGCGGCGATCTGGTCCCGCAGTTGGGAACTGACGCACAGGAACGCGTCCGCGCGCGCCAGCACCTGGCCGTAGAGCGCACGGGCGGCGGGCTGCGCGAACACCTTGTCCAGGAACGAGGAGTGCTCGGTCACGACCACACGCGCGTCGGGCCGGGCCAGCTGCAGGGCCAGCACACCGCCGTAGATGCCGGTGTGGGCGTGGACGAGGGGCGCCTCGATCTTCCCGGTGGGCAGGGCGGTGAGGAGCACCCGCTTCTGGGCGGCCACCCACGGGGCGTACTCCCTGCGGCGCATCAGCGGCACGGGCACCCGGACGACCGTGGCCTCGGGCGTGTCGAGGACGGGGATGAGGTCCCGGCGCTGCTCCCGCAGGCGGTCCGCGGCGACCTTGATCGCGTCGTGGAGCGCGGGGTGCGCCGTGCCCGACCAGTCCTCGGTGTGGAACACGGTGACCCGGTCGAACTGCTCGCTCACCGCGGCCGTCATGGCCTGTACGAAGGACCCGGCGTACGAGTTGTTCGGCGACGGGTACCACGGGGTGAGCACGGCGAGGTCCGCGGGCTCGGCGGTGTGCCGGTCCGTATTGGCGGGCTCCAGCTCCAGCGTGAGCTTCGGCCACCGCCGCATCGCGGCCCAGGCCGTCGGCAGCGCGTGCGCGTCACCGGCGATGAGCCGCTCCGCGGTGGCGAAGGGTCCCGACTTGTCGCCGACGAGCTTCTTGGCGGCGGCCCAGCCCGAACCGTGCCTGTCGGGGGCGAGCCGTACGACCTCCACGCGATCCAGTCGCGAGAGCTCGTCGGCGGTCTCCGCCCAGTCCGCGCTCTCCGGTACGACCAGTACGACCGGCGACCCGGACGACGCGAGTTCCTTGACATGCTCGCGTGCTGCCCGCACCCGGTATGTTCCGAGCGCGAGATAGAGCACGTGGCTTTTCATTCGGTTCCCTTCGCACAACATGACGCAGGGCCCCAGAGTATCGAAGCCCGGCGCGTGCTCTGCGGCCGAGGACGGCCGTCGGGCGGGTCGTCGGCCTCCGCGTCAGCCGCGGTCGTCGAGGACGCCGTCCTTCTCGACGTACACCGCCCCGGTCTGCGGGCAGTCCCACACGCCGGCCTCGCCGTCGCGCTCGACCAGCCGGACACCGGCGCGGCCGACCCAGCCGACCTGCCGGGCGGGGACGCCGACGACGAGTGCGAAGTCCGGCACGTCCTTGGTGACGACGGCGCCCGCGGCGACCATGGACCAGCGGCCGATCCGTACGGGAGCCACACACACGCACCGCGCGCCGAGCGAGGCCCCGTCACCGATCTTCACACCCACGGCTTCCCAGTCGCCGCCGCGCTTCTGCTTGCCTTCGGGGTCGACCGAGCGGGGGTTGTGGTCGTTGGTGAGGACGACGGCGGGCCCGATGAAGACACCGTCGCCGAGCTCGGCGGGCTCGTAGACCAGCGCGTAATTCTGCAGCTTGCAGTTGTCACCCATGGTGACGCCGGTGCCGACGTAGGCGCCGCGCCCCACGACGCACCCTTCGCCGAGCTTCGCACCTTCACGGATCTGAGCGAGCTCCCACACGCTGCTGCCGGCGCCGATCTCGGCACTGTCGTCGACCTGGGCGGTGGGCTGGACCCTGTAGTTCACTCTTCTGCCTTCCGGTGCGCGGTTTCGCCCGGCGAGCATACGTCGCTGCCGGGGGCAGGCGGCGGTCACGGTGACCGGGGCCGCCGGTGTGACCGTCGCGAGGGCGAGAGTCAGATACTTCGGGTACTTCAGGTACTTCGGGCAGACAACCGGATGGAAGGCACCGTGATGATCACAGGGAGCGACTTCGTCTTCGTGGCGCGTGCGCCGGTCTCCGTCGCGATCGAGCGATTCCTTGATGACTGGCTGGTCGCGTGGCCCTGGCTCAGGGTCGCTTCAGGCGCGGAGGGGGCGGACGGTGTGTTCTTTCCGTGGGTGTCCGGTGCGGTGAAACTGCCCGAAGAGACCGGACACCTGCTGGTCACGCGGGACGAGGCGATGGTGGCGGGCTGGGACGACACCGGCTATGCGCTCGACTCGCGACAGGAGGGACCGTTCTCCCTGATGTATGAGCCGGTGGGCTGGGAGTCCCTGGACGTTATGGCTCTGAGCGATCCCTACCGCCGGACGGGATTCGGATACGAGCCGTACGAGATCTCCGTTGTCGGTGCGGGTCTCCAGATGGTCACCGTGGTGGCACCGGAGAGCGGCCCGTTCCAGCAGGCCGTCCTGGACAGGCTGCTGGCGAGCTTCGGTCCGCCCCCGTCGTCGGAGAGTCCCAGCGGCCGCACACCTTGAACTGCCGGAATCCACGTAGGGCCGCTCAGTTGCCGCGCCGCGCAGCCCACGCCTTGCGCAGCTGGAGCGCGATGCCCAGGAACGCCAGCGTCGGGACGAGCGTGCGGTACCAGCTGATCTCCGGGGACCACCAGCCGTACGCCGCCGCCGGGGCGAGGATCAGCAGGCCCACGACACGCAGCACCCACCAGTGCCTCGGCCGGGGAACCGGGAAGGCGGGCATACCCAGGTCCGTCGACATCGTGTCCCGTATGCCCTTGAACACCCCGCGCCGGGCCAGGAGCCGGGCCCCCGGAACGCCGGCCAGGATCTCGTCGCGGTCGCCGAAGCCGTCCGGGAGCGGGGGCAGGCCGAGTGCGGTGACCAGTTCCCGCTGGCGCTGGGCCGGGTTGTTGGTGGAGCGGAGCAGGGCGATCAGGGGGCGCGGGTCCGGCACCGGGAGGACCTTGGCCAGGGCCTCGGCCGTGGCGGTGGCCTCCGCGTGGTCGGTGACCTGGGCCGAGGGGTCCCACAGGTGGGAGGCGCGCGCCTTGCCCTTGTGGAAGAGCGTGAAGCCGTAGCGGTCGGCGGTGCGGCGCAGGACCAGCGCGGGCCACTTCTCGCCGGTGGTGAAGTTGTCGGCGGCGGCCGTCAGCAGTTCCTCGCCGCCCGCCAGGCCCGCGCGTCTGCCGGGGGAGGGGTCCGGCACCAGCTCCACGTAACTCATGAGGAAGGGCGCCGGAGCGATACGGAGAGAGATGCCGCACATCAGGGCCGCCTCGGCGACCTCGTGGGGCGGGGCCGCCGCTATCGCGACCGAGCGCGGCGCGGGCACGGAGGGCAGCGCGGCCGGCGGTGTCGTGGGCCGCGGCGGGCGGGCGAAGAACGGGGTCTGCGACGCGACCTGCATCCGTACGCCGAGACGGAACTCCAGGAACTCCTTGCGGCTCTCGCCGACGTACCCCCACGGGTAGCCGCGCGCGTGCACGCCGATGGCCCGGAAGGTCTCCAGCGCCTCGGCCCAGCGCTCCGCGAAGATCAGCATCAGGGCGAGGTGGTTGCGGAAGTCCGCGGCGTCCGGGTCGCCGTGCGCGTACCAGGAGGAGAGCTCCTGGGCGCCGGCCACCGCCGCGTCGATCCGGGCGCGGTTGATCGGGCCGCCCCCTGAGGAGTCGGAGTCGTCGGACACCACCTCGTACTCGACGGCGGCCAGCAGCGGCAGCGCGCGCAGTTTCGACCCGGGCAGCGCGCCCTCGGCCGCCCGCTCGGCGAAGGCGAACATCTCCTCGTGTGAGCCGTACCACTTGTCGCACAGGTACTGCAGGGCGGTCGCATGGCAGCCGTAGTGGTGCGGGGCGCGGGCGACGGCCTCCGCCCAGTACGCGTCGAACACCTCGCGGGGCGCCTGGATGCCGCGCGCGTGCGTGAGCGCGACCTCCCACGGCACCGGGTCGGTGGGGTTCAGCGTCGCCGCCTCCGCGATCACCGGCAGGGCGTCCTCAAGCAGGGTGAAGAAGGCCCGGAACTGGTCCTCGGACACCCGGCTGGCGCGGTACCCCGTACGTATCTCCCAGGCCTGCCGCACGCGGAGATCGGCTTTCACGAGCACCGCGTCGGGGTCCCCGGGCGACTCCTCCAGCCAGGACCCCAGCCACCCCGGGTTGTGCAGCGCGCACTCGGACAGCTCCGAGACGTACGCGCTGCGCCGCTCCCACTGCGCGCCGAGTCGGGTCTCGGCGAGCAGCTCACGGGCGGGCCCGGCGTCACCGGCAGCGGCGGCGGCCAGGGCGGCGCGCAGGGCGGGCTCGGCGACGGCGTCGACAGTGACGGCCTCGTCGGGCGGCAGGTCCGCGCCGACGGCCGAGCCGTGGCGGAGCATACGAGGCACGGTGATGAAGGAGCGGGAGCGCAGGGGCACGCGCGTATTCTTGCCGATCCGCCGGGGGCGCCCCGAAGAGCCCCGAGGCGTGGGGCGGCGCGCGAACTCCGGGCGACCGCCGGGCGACCCGCGCGGGACCGGCGGGCGACCGGCGCGGGACCTCCGGGCGAACGCCGGGCAACGGTCGCGCCGACCCGGTTTGACCCTCCGGAGCGCGCCCCGTAACCTTGACCCTCGGTGTGTTTCCATGCACACACCCCCCTGAGCAACTCCCTCCCGATGGTTTCTGCCGGTCGGGAGAGGCCGCTCAATCCTTCCGGATCGTCACGGGCCCCGGCCCGTGCGAGCGGCTGGCATCAGGGGTCCGTTCCGAGCGAAAGAGAGTCCGCGTGTACGCCATCGTGCGCAGCGGTGGTCGCCAGCACAAGGTTGCTGTCGACGACATCGTTGAGGTTGACAAGATTCCCACCGCCAATGTTGGCGACACGGTCGAGCTCTCGACCTTGCTCCTCGTCGACGGCGACGCCGTGACGAGCGACCCGTGGGTGCTGGCCGGCCTGAAGGTCACGGCCGAGGTCGTGGACCACCACAAGGGTGTGAAGATCGACATCCTTCGCTACAAGAACAAGACCGGCTACCGCCGTCGCCAGGGTCACCGCCAGCAGTACACGGCGATCAAGGTCACCGGTATCCCCACGGCTGCGAAGTAAGGGACTGAGAACACATGGCACACAAGAAGGGCGCATCGTCCACTCGGAACGGTCGCGACTCGAATGCTCAGCGGCTCGGCGTGAAGCGCTTCGGCGGTCAGGTCGTCCTCGCCGGTGAGATCCTGGTCCGCCAGCGCGGCACCCACTTCCACCCGGGTTCGGGCGTCGGTCGCGGTGGCGACGACACCCTGTTCGCGCTGAACGCCGGTGCGGTGGAGTTCGGCACGCACCGTGGCCGCAAGGTCGTGAACATCGTTCCGGTCGCCTAGTCATCAGGCACCCGTAGAGCGATTTTCCTGCGAGGGGCGGACCTCACTTCCCGGATATCGGGAAGTGGGTCCGCCTTTCGCGTGTTACTAGAGTGATATTTCCGTACGTACTGGAGGCACAACCATGACCACCTTCGTGGACCGCGTCGAGCTGCATGCCGCCGCGGGTAACGGGGGCCACGGCTGCGCCTCCGTTCACCGGGAGAAGTTCAAGCCGCTCGGCGGCCCCGATGGCGGCACCGGCGGCCGTGGCGGTGACGTCATCCTGGTCGTGGACCAGTCGGTGACCACGCTCATCGACTACCACCACAGCCCGCACCGCAAGGCCACCAACGGCCAGCCCGGCGCCGGCGACAAATGTTCGGGCAAGGACGGCCAGGACCTGATCCTGGCCGTACCCGACGGCACCGTCGTCTTCGACAAGCAGGGCAATGTGCTCGCCGACATGGTCGGGCACGGCACCACGTTCGTCGCGGGCAAGGGTGGCCGCGGCGGCCTCGGCAACGCGGCGCTGGCCTCGGCGCGGCGCAAGGCCCCCGGGTTCGCGCTGCTCGGCGAGCCGGGCGAGACCCGTGACGTCGTCATGGAGCTCAAGACCGTCGCCGATGTGGCGCTGGTCGGTTACCCGAGCGCGGGCAAGTCCTCGCTGATCTCGGTGCTCAGCGCCGCCAAGCCGAAGATCGCGGACTACCCGTTCACGACGCTTGTACCGAACCTGGGCGTCGTCACCGCGGGCTCGACCACGTACACGATCGCGGACGTCCCCGGTCTGATCCCGGGCGCCAGCCAGGGCAAGGGCCTCGGCCTGGAGTTCCTGCGCCATGTCGAGCGCTGCTCGGTGCTGGTGCACATCCTGGACACCGCGACGCTCGAATCCGACCGGGACCCGGTCTCCGACCTCGACATGATCGAGCTGGAGCTCAGCCAGTACGGCGGCCTTGACGACCGGCCGCGGCTGGTCGTGCTCAACAAGATCGACATCCCGGACGGCAAGGAGCTGGCGGAGATGATCCGCCCGGAGCTGGAGAAGCGCGGCTACCAGGTCTTCGAGGTGTCGGCGGTCGCCCACACGGGACTCAAGGAGCTGTCGTTCGCCCTCGCCGGCGTCATCGCGGAGTCGCGTGCCGCCAAGCCCAAGGAGGAGGCGACCCGGATCGTCATCCGCCCGAAGGCCGTCGACGACTCGGGCTTCAAGGTCACCCTGGAGGAGGACGGCCTCTACCGCGTGCGCGGCGAGAAGCCCGAGCGCTGGGTCCGCCAGACCGACTTCAGCAACGACGAGGCGGTCGGCTATCTCGCGGACCGGCTCAGCCGCCTCGGCGTCGAGACGGAGCTGATGAAGGCGGGCGCCCGCGCGGGCGACGGCGTGGCCATCGGACCCGAGGAGAACGCGGTCGTCTTCGACTGGGAGCCGACGATGATGGCGGGCGCGGAGATGCTCGGCCGCCGTGGCGAGGACCACCGTCTGGAGGCCCCGCGGCCTGCGGCGCAGCGCCGCCGGGACAGGGACGCGGAGCGGGACGACGCGGACAAGGAGTACGACGAGTTCGACCCCTTCTAGCCTTCTGGAGACCACCCTTCTGGGCGCGTCTCCAAGACCGACACTCCGGCCGGGCACTTCGTGCCCGGCCGCAGTGCGTGTCGGACACGGCGCACCACGAGTCGTGGGGTACGCGTAGTCCGGCGTTTCTTGTGTGTTCGCCGGATCGACACAACCATAGGAGTCCGTCGCCTGTCTGACCGGCGTGACGGGGCTCCGCGCCCCCTCCCGCCTCTTGATCCGAACGGAGCACCAAGGGCCGATGAAGATCTCCTTCCTCATCCATACCGTTTACGGTATTGGCGGGACGATCCGCACCACCCTCAACCTCGCCGAAGAGCTGGTGAACCGGCACGAGGTCGAGATCGTCTCGGTCTTCCGGCACCGGGACGTCCCGCTCTTCACCATCGACCCCCGCATCACCGTCGTGCCCCTGGTGGACACCCGGGCGAACTCGCCGTCCAGTGAGAAGGAACACCCTTTCCAGCTCCAGGCCGCCTCGTTCTTCCCGCAGTACGAAGCGCGTTTCAAGGAGTACAGCCGCCTCACCGACGACCGCGTCCGCGAGCACTACGCCGACTCCGACGCCGACATCGTCGTAGGCACCCGGCCCGGACTCGTCGCGTACGTCGCACAGTTCACCCCTGACCGCGTGATCCGCATCGGCCAGGAACACATGACCCACAACCACCACAAGGCCGCGCTGCGCGCCGAGATGTACGAGCATCTCGCCGCGGTCGACGCCTTTGTGACGGTCTCCGAGGGCGACGCCGCGGTGTGGCAGGAGAAGATGCCGCTGCCCAGCACCCGCGTGCTCGCCATCCCGAACAGCGTCCCCGAGCCGCAGGTCGCCCCGTCCGACGGCACCGGCAAGACCGTTGTCGCGGCCGGCCGGCTCGCCTCGGAGAAGCAGTACAACGTCCTCATCGACGCCTTCGCCAAGGTCACGGCCGTACGGCCGGACTGGGTGCTGCGGATCTACGGCGGCGGCGACCAGCGCCCCAGGCTCCGCGACCAGATCCTGCGCATGGGCCTCTACAACAAGGTCCACCTGATGGGCTCGCACTCGCCCATCGAACCGGAGTGGGCCAAGGGCACCATCGCCGTCTCCACCTCCCGCCACGAGTCGTTCGGCATGACGCTGGTCGAGGCCATGCGCTGCGGCCTGCCGCTGATCTCCACCGACTGCGACTACGGGCCGCGCGAGATCATCAACGACAGCGTGGACGGCCTCCTCGTCCCGGTCGGCGATGTGAAGGCCATCGCCGACGCGCTGATCAGGCTGATCGACGACGAGGATCTGCGGCGCCGGCTGGGCACCGCCGCGCGGGAGAGCGCCCGCCGCTTCGACCCCGCGCAGATCGTCAAGGAGTACGAGAACCTCTTCGGCGAGCTTGCCGAGCCCGCGGCCAATCGCGCCGCCCTGGCCCTCGCCAACGCGAACTCCCCGGCGAACATGTACGGCGGCGACGCGGACTTCGCGCCGGTGGCCGACTGCGTGGTGGGTCCGGACGGTGAGCTGACCATGACACTCATCGGCCCGCGACCCCGCCCGGAAGCCCGCGACGGTGACAGTGACGGTGAAGGTGACAGCGGGCTGCGCCTGCTCTGCGCCCGTACCGAAGGCAGCACCGATGTGTGTACATTCCCCTTCGGCCCGGACGGAGCTGTGACCCTCCCGGCCGGCGAGCAGTTCGGCGAAGGCGTCTGGGACCTGTTCGTCGAGGTCGCGGCGACCGGTTCGCGCGCCCGCCTGCGCAGCCGCAATGTCGACCAGCGCGGCGCGATGCACGCCGCCGAGCGCCTGGTGCCGGGCGCGGCCGTCCGTAACCTCGTGCCGTACGTCAGCAAGGCCAAGAACACGCTCGTACTGCGGTCCTGGGTCAGGCAGGTTCACGCCGAGGCCGCGGACGTCCAGCTCGCCGGCAAGAAGCTGACCCTCTCCGGCCGCCTGCTCGGCGGCGGTGGCGGTGGCGCGGGCGCCGTCCCGTCCGGCGCGCCCGTACTCGTACTGCGCCGTCGCGGCAAACCCGCGCGTGACCTGACCTTCACAGGACGGTGGGAAGATGCGCATGTCTTCCGCTTCACGGTGCCCTGTGCCCAACCGGCCGCGCAGCAGACCACCGCACACGATGTGTGGGACGCCCTGCTGCGTTATGCGCCCGATGCCGAACCCGTGCGAATCGGGCGGGTACTGGACGACGTCGTGATGAAGAAGGACATCTACAACTATCCATTGACGATTCTGCCCAAGAAGAGAAAGGGAAGTCTGGCGCGGGCGGTCGCCAAGAAGGTTCTGAGAAAGCCGCAGAAGACAGTCCGGGTGCGCTTCTTCTACACGGACTCCAACGATCTCTCGCTCAACGTGGTTGATCTGTAGAGATTCCCCGGGGTGGGTGGGACGAATTCCCAACGCCCTTATCACGGACGTTACTTATGTGGCCTCGGTCACCTGAACTGTCGTCACGCGCGACGGGATCAGCCTGATTACAAGGTGAACGGCGGGTTTCTCCGGGGTGTGGGGTGGAAGGCTCCCGCCTTGCCAGACGGTAACTGAGAGTGCAACCATCGGAAATGTTCCCCAGTCCCACAAGGTAGGTCGTCTGTGTCTGTGCAGCACATAGCCAAGTCCCGGACCACAGCGGTCGTGCTCGCCGGTGGTACCGGTCAGCGTGTGGGTCTCTCGATCCCCAAGCAGCTGCTGAAGATCGCCGGCAAGGCTGTCATCGAGCACACGCTGACGATCTTCGAGCGCGCCGAGTCCATCGACGATGTGATCGTGCTGATGGCGCCGGGTTTTGTGCCCGACGTGGAGAAGATCATCGCCAGGGCCGGACTGACCAAGGTGACCCGCGTCATAGAGGGCGGCGCCACGCGCAACGAGACCACCGAGCGCGCCGTCGCCGCGATCGGTGAGGGACTTGGCGAGGGGGAGGACCGCAATGTCCTCTTTCATGACGCTGTCCGTCCGCTCCTGTCGCAGCGTGTGATTCAGGCGTGTGTCGATGCCCTGGAGCGCTATCAGGCCGTCGATGTCGCCATCCCGTCCGCGGACACGATCATCGTGACCCGCACCCACGGCGAGGACGGCGAGTTCATCACCGACGTCCCGGACCGCTCGCGGCTGCGCCGCGGCCAGACGCCGCAGGCATTCAAGCTCTCCACCATCCGCAGGGCCTATGAGATCGCGGCCGGCGACCCGAACTTCCAGGCCACGGACGACTGTTCCGTGGTGCTGAGGTATCTGCCGGACGTGCCCATTTACGTGGTCGCGGGCGACGAATACAACATGAAGGTGACTCAGCCGGTCGACGTATTCATCGCCGACAAGCTTTTCCAGCTGGCCACCACCCAGTCCCCGCGCCAGGCGGACGAGGCGACGTATCAGGAACTGCTGAACGGCCGGACGCTGGTCGTCTTCGGCGGCTCGTACGGAATCGGCGCGGACATTGCCGCGCTCGCCGAGAAGTACGGCGCGAAGGTGTACGCGCTGGGCCGCTCCACCACCGGCACGCATGTCGAGAACCCGGAACATGTGGATGACGCGCTGTCGAAGGCGTACGCCGAAACGGGCCGGATCGACTACGTCATCAACACCGCGGGCGTGCTGCGCATCGGCAAGCTCGCGGAGACGGACCACGCGGTCATTCAGGAAGCGCTGAATGTGAATTACCTGGCGCCCGTGCAGATTGCCCGCGCCTCGTACAAGTATCTGGCGGAGACCAAGGGCCAGCTGCTGCTCTACACCTCCTCCAGCTACACCCGGGGGCGTGCCGAGTACAGCCTCTACTCGTCCACGAAGGCGGCCATGGTGAACCTCACCCAGGCCCTCTCCGACGAATGGGCGGCCGATGGAATTCGCGTCAATTGCGTGAATCCGGAACGCACCGCGACCCCGATGCGCACCAACGCGTTCGGCGCGGAGCCGACCGGCTCGCTGCTCTCCTCCGAGACGGTGGCCAGGGCTTCTCTGGACGTACTGCTCTCCGAGCTGACCGGCCATGTCATTGATGTACGACAGCAGGATCCGACCCGTGGCGCGAGTGAAGCCTCCGGGTTCGAGCAGGCATTGGCATCCGTCCTGGACCGTCAGGAAGATGTGTAATGATCGCCGATAACTGAATTGTCCGGCCTCCGTGTTCGCAATGGTGCGAATCGGTGAATCGACGCATCAGCCCATTAACGAATGAGCGCATCGGTGAATCGGTACACCGATGAATCGGTGCACCGCAGAGGCCATGATTCGTGAAGTTTATCCTTCTTATGCTTCGCGTTTGCCATCCAATGTAGTAAAACCGGCACCCCCTGGAGCAGGTTCTTCGTGATTTCGACCGCCATTCGCCTGGCCCGAGTGGGCAGCGGAGCAGAATTGGTCGCCGCAGTCCTTCTGGGACTGGGCTTTCCCTGCGCGCTGTTCGCCGCGCTGCTTCCGAGTTTCTGGGGCTTCGTCGCGGCCATCGGCGTGACCTATGCCGCGGACTGGTATCTGCATCAGCGCGGCAGCTATCTGGTCAACAGACTCAACAAGATCAAGTTCGGTCTGCCGATGCACTTCCTGGTGCGTGAGCTGCTGCTGATCCTGCTGCTGTCCCGGCTGGACATGGCCGAGGAGACCCTCTTCTACCTGGCGGTCGGCGGCTTCCTGCTCCTCTTCGGCATCCAGGCCCCGCACGGCGCCCTGACCGCGCTGATCAAGCTGCGCCGCACCATGCCGGTGGTCACGCGCAATGTCGACCTCGGGGCCCTCAAGATCCCGGACGCCCCGCCGAGGGCCCTGCTGCACCGGTCCGCCGAGAAGCTGCTCCACCTGGACATTCCCGCCGTCGCCGGCGTGCTGATCGCCATCCGGACCGACGAGAACGTCGTCGCGTACGTCGGTCTGGGCCTCGCCGTCGGCCTGGCCGCGCTCTACACCTGCGCCCTCGTCCGCTACATCCTGGGCAACAGGCGCGTACCGGCCGCGCCCAGGGTCCTCAAAGGCATCGACACCTGGCTGCGCGAGTACCGCCCGGACGTGGCCCTGTACTTCTCCGGCTCCGAGGACTCCGCGTACCAGGTGAAGATGTGGACCGAGACGCTGGAGCAGCTGGATGCCCGGCCGGTGATCATCCTGCGCGAGCGCTACATCGTGCCGCAGCTCGAGTCGACCTCCGTCCCGGTGATCTGTGTGCCCGGCGGCATACACCTGATGAACATGGATCTGTCTACGATCCGCGTGACCCTGTACCCCGCCAATGTCGGCAAGAACGTCCACATCCTGCGCCAGCCGACCATGAAGCATGTCTTCGTCGGGCACGGCGACAGCGACAAGGTGGCCAGCATCAACCCGTTCAGCAAGGTGTACGACGAGGTGTGGACCGCGGGCCGGGCGGGCCGCGACCGGTACGCCCTCGCCCACATCGGCGTCCGCGACGAGGACATCGTCGAGGTCGGCCGCCCCCAGCTGGCCCCCATAGCGTCCTGGACCGGCGCGCCGAAGAACCCGATCCCGACCATCCTGTACGCCCCCACCTGGGAGGGCTGGGACGACAACCCCGGCAATACCTCCCTGCTGCTGGCGGGCGAGAACATCATCAGGCGGCTGGTCGACGCCGAACAGCCGGTCCGGGTGATCTACAAGCCGCACCCCTTCACGGGCAACCGCAGCGCCAAGGCCAAGGCCGTCCACACGCGCATCATGGCGCTCATCGAGAAGGCCGCCGCCGCGCGCGCCGCGGAGCCCCGGTGGCAGAAGGAGGCGAGTGCGGCACAGGCCGACCAGGCCGCCGCACGGGCCACGCTGGCCCGGGTCGAGGCGCGCCTCGCCGAACTGACCAAGCCCGGCCGTCCCGGCGGCGACGAGTCGGAGACGTCACGGGTGTCGCTCGCGGACCCGCAGCGCCTCGCCGAGATCAAGAAGCTGCGGGCGGAGTGGAACGAGGCGTACTGGCGCTCGTTCGGCTGGTGGGAGCACAAGACGGTCACCGGCACCGAGCCGCCTCTGTACGACTGCTTCAACGAGGCGGACGGCATGGTGTCCGACATCTCCAGCGTGGTCTCGGACTTCATCGCGAGCGGCAAGCCCTACGCCGTGACCGACTCGGCGGAGCTGGGCGCCGAGGAGTTCAAGCGGCAGAACACCGCCGTACGGGCCGCGGTCGTCCTCTCCAACAGCGCGGCGGAACTGGACGAGTTGCTGGCCGCCGTCGCCGACCCGGCCGCTGACACCCTCGCCGGGGCACGGCGCGAGCTGAAGAACTATCTGCTCGGCCCCGACGAACCCACCTCCATCGAGCGGTTCAACGCCGCGGTGGCGGCGCTGGCGGCCCGCGCGGAGGCGCGGAACGCCCAGGTCGCGCAGCAACTGATCAAACTGACGGACGCAGTGGGCGAGGCAGGGGAGGGCACGGCCGGAGAGGACTCGGTCGGGGAGGACCCGGACACCGCGGTACCCGGCCTTGACTCGCCCGTCGCCGGATGAACGCCGAGGCCGACGGGGACGCGGACCGCCTGACCAGGCCGTCAACCCGGCTGTCAACCCGGCCGTCTGTCCAACGGCCGGAATGCGCGCGCACCCCCTGCCTGCCCTGGCATAGATTCGGGCTGTGACAGAGGCAAGACAGCAGCCAAGCCAGCAGCCGAGGCAACAGGTGACACAGGCCCACAGGATCGTCGTCAAGGTCGGCTCGTCCTCCCTGACCACCGCCTCCGGCGGGCTCGACGCCGACCGCGTCGACGCCCTCGTCGACGTACTCGCCAAGGTCCGCAGCGGCGGCGAGAAGGAGATCGTGCTCGTCTCCTCCGGTGCCATCGCCGCGGGCCTGGCACCGCTCGGCCTGGCCCGCCGGCCCAGGGACCTGGCCCGCCAGCAGGCCGCCGCCAGCGTGGGCCAGGGCCTGCTCGTCGCCCGCTACGCCGCCTCCTTCGCGCGCTACGGCGTACGCGTCGGCCAAGTCCTCCTCACCGCCGACGACATCAGCCGCCGCGCCCACTACCGCAACGCCTACCGGACCATGGACCAGCTCCTCGACATGGGCGCCGTCCCCGTCGTCAATGAGAACGACACCGTGGCCACCGACGAGATCCGCTTCGGCGACAACGACCGCCTCGCCGCCCTCGTCGCCCATCTCGTACGCGCCGACCTGCTCGTCCTGCTCTCGGACGTCGACGGTCTGTACGACGGGGATCCCGCCAACCCCGGCGCCCGGCGGATCGAGGAGGTCCGCGGCCCGGCCGACATCGCGCATGTGCAGACGGGCAGCCCGGGCAAGGCAGGGGTCGGCACCGGCGGCATGGTCACCAAGGTCGAGGCCGCCCGGATCGCGGCCGCCGCGGGCGTCCCCGTCGTCCTCACCTCCGCCAGCCACGCCGCCGACGCCCTCGCGGGCCGCGCCACCGGCACGTACTTCCACAGCACCGGACGCCGCTCCGCCGACCGGCTTCTCTGGCTCGCCCACGCCTCCACCCCGCAGGGCTCGCTGACCCTGGACGACGGCGCGGTACGGGCCGTGGTGCACGGCAAGAAGTCGCTCCTGCCCGCCGGAATCGCCGCGGTCGAGGGCGAGTTCAACGCCGGGGACCCGGTCGAGCTGCGCGACGCGGCGGGCCGGGCCGTGGCCCGCGGGCTGGTCAACTTCGACGCCAAGGAGATCCCGCAGCTGCTCGGCCGCTCAACCCGGGAACTGGCGCGGGAACTCGGGCCGGAGTACGAGCGGGAAGTCGTACACAGGGACGATCTGGTCGTCCTGAGCCCCTGAATCGGCTGAAAGTCCGGGCTTCTGGCCGAGACCTTCAGCAAAACCGCCCCACGTCCGGCCCCGGGCTGGTCAACTTTGTTTCGGGGGCATGGCGGGGTACCGCAGGACCACACACTTGCGACAGGAGGCCGCCGGTGAGACGAGCGCGCCCAGGGGATGTGCCCCGCGGGACAAGGGGCATCCACCACGCCCGTAGGGCTGTGGGCGAAGAACGGGCCCTGACCAGCGTCGGAGCGGGCGCCGATTTCGGCGACGCGGGCGCGGAGGCAGGGGCCGCGGAGGGGGCTGCGGGGGCGGAGACGGCCGTGCAGGGCGAGGAGCGCGTGCTCTCCAAGCTGTGGCACATCACGCTCAGCGTGTCGGGGGCCGAGGCCCCGCTGAAGGAGGTCCGGCGCGGTCTTGAGCAGCTCGCGCACGACCATCCCTTCCTGCTGACCAGCCGGTACGCCAACGACCACGCGGAGATCCGCTACTGGGAAGAGGCGCGGGACCTGCACGACGCCGCGGCGGTGGCGCTGCGGCTGTGGGGCGAGCACCGCTCCACAGCGCAGCTGCCGCCGTGGGAGATCGTGGGCCTGGAGGTCATCGACCGCCAGACGTACCACCAGCGCGTCGCGGAGGGCTACGGCCCGCCACCCGCGGCCCGGGTGGGCGTACACCCCTTCTGAGGTCCTTCTGAGGTCCGGCTGAGGCTCCATCCGAGGTTCCTTCTGAGGGTTCCGCGCCGCGGTCGTCTCGCAGTGCGGAATACGTGCGGAACGCCCGCGGCGGGAGCACTACGCTGCGGGTATGACGTTGCCCTCGCCGCTTTCGCCGTACGACAACCTCTCCCCGGTCGCCCAGGCGGCCTACCGGGCTCGCGCCGCTTCCGCCGACCTCGCGCCCCTGCCGCGTTCGGCGAAGGACGACGCCCTGCTGGCGATCGCGGACGCCCTGGAGGTCCGTACGAGCGAGATCGTCGCGGCCAACGCCGAGGACATCGCACGCGCCCGCGAGGCGGGCACCAGCGAGACGGTCATCGACCGGCTCACCCTGACTCCGGAACGGGTGCGGGCCATCGCCGCCGACGTGCGCGCCGTGGCCGCGCTGCCCGACCCGGTCGGCGAGGTGGTGCGCGGATCGACGCTGCCCAACGGCATCGACCTGCGCCAGGTGCGCGTCCCCCTCGGCGTCGTCGGGATCATCTACGAGGCCCGCCCGAACGTCACCGTGGACGCCGCCGCGCTCTGTCTGAAGTCCGGCAACGCCGTGCTGCTGCGAGGCTCGTCCTCCGCGTACTCCTCCAACGCCGCACTGGTGAAGGTCCTGCGGGACGCGGTCGGCGGCTCCGGCCTGCCCGCCGACGCCGTGCAGCTCGTACCCGGTGAAAGCCGCGAGTCGGTACGGGAGTTGATGCGCGCCCGCGGCCTGGTGGACGTACTGATCCCGCGCGGCGGCGCCAACCTGATCCGTACGGTGGTCGAGGAGTCCACCGTCCCGGTCATCGAGACCGGCACCGGCAACTGCCATGTGTACGTGGACGCCGAGACCGATCTCGACATGGCCGTCAACATCCTGATCAACTCCAAGGCGCAGCGGCCCAGCGTCTGCAACGCCGCCGAGACGCTCCTGGTCCACCAGGACATCGCGGCCGACTTCCTGCCGCGCGCCCTGGACGCGCTCGCCGAGGCCGGGGTGACCGTACACGGCGACGAACGGGTCCTGGAGTACGCCGACGCCACCAAGGCCACGGTCGTCGCGGCCACGACCGAGGACTGGGAGACCGAGTACCTCTCGTACGACATCGCTGCCGCCGTCGTCGACTCGCTGGACGGGGCCGTCGCCCACATCCGGCTCTGGTCCTCCGGGCACACCGAGGCCATCGTGACCACGTCACAGGCCGCGGCCCGCCGCTTCACCCAGTTGGTGGACTCCACGACGGTCGCTGTGAACGCGTCCACCCGGTTCACCGACGGCGGCCAGTTCGGATTCGGCGCCGAGATCGGGATCTCCACGCAGAAGCTGCACGCGCGCGGCCCCATGGGCCTGCCGGAGCTCACCTCCACCAAGTACATCGTGACAGGCGACGGTCACACCCGGTAACACGCATCGGCGGAGGCTGCGGCGGTGGCGTGGCGCGGTGCCCGGCGCCTGCCAGGCACCACCGGTGTGTGCCGGGTCACCTGGGCGGGAGAGTTCCGACTCGCCCTGCCCAAACCGACCTCCCCGGTCTACTCTGAATGCGTGCCGGACGACGTGGGGGGCAGGCCGTTCCCGGACGGCTGGGAACCCGATGACGACCGCGGAGGCGCGGACGAGGACTTCGCCTCCGTGGTGTTTGACGAGGACTTCGTACAGGCCGCCACGATCCATGAACCGACCGCTGTCGAGCGGCTGCTCTCAGCTGCGCAGGCCCGCGCCGAGGCCGAGGGCACCCGCGCCCGCCCCGGCGGCGGACCGGCCGACGACGAGTCCTACGACGACGGCTACGGCCCCGGCGAGTACGGCCGGGAGCACGCGTACGGCGACGAGGACGCGGACGGCGACCTCGCCGGACCGTACGGCCGACACGGCGGAGCCCTGCGCCCCTACCGCGGCAGCGCCCGCTGGCACCGCCCGGTGGCCTGGATCCTGGCCCTGGTGATGGGCATCGGGATGGTCGCCCTCGCCTTCACGGCCGTGTACCGGGGAGCCGCGGGCAACCGCCAGGACCGAGTGCCGCCGCCCGCCACGACCGGCGTCGAACCGACGCCCGGAAGCAGCGCCGCGGGCGACCGGATCGGCAGGCCGTCGGTCTCCGCGGAGTACTCGCCGCACTCGCCGCAGCCCGTCCCGGTCGAGCCCCGCAGCCCCTGAACAGCAGCCCCTGAACAATCGCCCAACACCCCCTGGGCGCCCCCTCGGCACCCTCTGAAACACCCCCTCAACGACCGTGTGAAAACTGGTCACCGTTTTAAGTGTTTGTCGCGTACCAGCGCGTTTATCGTGGCCCTGCCAGACCTACCCTGAAAGTATGGCTGGGGACAGAGACCCGCCTGAGGGGACACCCGAGGGGCTCCCCGGCGGTGGTGAGGACGAGTACCGATCCGTCGTTTTCGACGAATCGTTCGTACGGGCTGCCCGGCTTCAGGAGTTCTCCGCGCAGGAGCGGATGGGCGATCACGCGAGAGCCGTACGCAGCCTCCCGGTCTGGAGCCGCAGAACCGGCGCCCGGCAGATCCTGGTGCTCGTCCTTCTGGTTGTGCTCGCCTTCGGCACCGCGATCTACTTCGGTCTCCGCAATCCCTACCAGGCCCCGCAGATCACGCAGGCCGAGCAGCTGCGCATCACGATGATCCCGCTCGCCCCCCAGGGCCCCGTCCCGGGCGGTACCCCCACCGACCTCTACGCGCACAGCCCCGCCGCGCAGTTCCGCACCGGAGCCTCCGGGGTCACGCTGCCCGCCTCCCGGCGTACCAAGAACTTCTCGGAGCACCAGGTGCTGACCGCCCTGACCAGCGCCAAGGACTATCTCGTCGAGTCCTCGCTCGACCCCGATGTGCTCACCGGCGGCGCGGTGCGAGCGGTGCGGGTGCTGCTCGACCCCGACCAGCTGGAGCAGTTCGACCGGAGCATGGCCGCCCCGGCGGACGACGGGCGCCATGCCGACGCGGGCTGGCTGGTGCGCTTCGACCCGGCGAAGGTCGCGCTGGCCGACCCCGAGATCCGCGTGCAGGGCACGTTGCGCTTCACCGAGGCAGGGCCGGACGCCCTGGAGGTGACGTCGGACCACATCTTCGCCTACACGCTGCGGCCGGTCGACACGAACGGCCCGCAGGGCCCGGGCCCTCAGGTGAGCGAGGCCTCCCTGTTCACCGTCCGCCGTGAACTGCACTTCCGCTTCGACCGGGACGATCTGCGCCAGCACCGGGTTCAACTGCTGGCCAGCTATGTCCAGGCCGGCCCGCAGGCCTGCTCGGCGGACGCTGCGGGCACCCTGCGCCCGCTGCTCGCCGGCCAGCGGGCCGCCGCGAAGGGCCCGGCGGGCACCGACCCCTACGCGACGGGCGAGACCACGGCGGCGCTCTGCGGGTCGCTCTCGCCCCGCGCCCAGCCCTCGACGCCCGCGCTGCCCACCCCGCTCTCCCCGTGACCGACGCTGCCTCTCAGCCCGTGTCAGCCCTTGCCCTGACCGCTGTCCTGGCCGCCGTCGCTGTCATTGGTCGCATCCCCATCGTCGCTGCCAGGCGCGGTGTCTGTGGCGGTGTCTGTGGCAGTTCCCGTCGCGGTGCCTGTCGCGGTGCCGCCTCCGCCCATGAACTTGCCGCGCAGCTTCCCGCCCAGGTCGCCCGCGCCGCCGGCTATGTCACCGACCAGCTTCATCAGGGGATCCTTGCTGGCCCGTACCGAGTCGGCATAGTGCGTGGCGGAGTCGCGGAAGGAATCGGAGACCGAGGTGTCCTTGTCCTCCGTGCGCCGCGGGTAGTGGCCGTCCATGATCCGCTGGAAGTCGCGGCTCTCGGCCCACGCCTTCAGCTCAGCCGCGCGGACTGTGGTGAACGGGTGCGAGCGAGGCAGCAGATTCAGAATTTTCAGCACGGAGTCGCGCAGGTCGCCGCCCGCCTCGTACTCCTCGGCCTGCTTCAGGAACGCGTCGACGTTCATCTCGTGCAGGTGGTTGCCACCGGCGATCTTCATCAGGCCGCGCATCGACGCCTGCAGGTCCTGGCCGACCAGCAGTCCCGCCCGGTCCGCCGACAGCTCCGACTTGCGGAACCACTCGCGGAGCGCGGTGACGATCGCCATGATCGCGACATTGCCGAGCGGGATCCAGGCGATCTTCAGCGCCAGACTGGTGAGGAACAGCAGGATCGTGCGGTAGACGGAGTGGCCAGAGAGCGCATGGCCCACCTCGTGGCCGACGACCGCCCGCATCTCCTCCTCGTCGAGAAGCTCCACCAGCCCGGTGGTGACCACGATGATCGGCTCGTCCAGTCCGATGCACATGGCGTTCGGGCGCGGGTCCTGCGTGACGTACATCGCGGGGACCTTCTCCAGGTCCAGGATGTAACAGGCGTCCCGCAGCATGCTGTTGAGGTGCGCGAACTGCGCATCGCTCACGCGCACCGAGTCCGAGAGGAAGAGCAGCCGCAGGGATCGCTCCGGCAGCAGTCCGCTCAGCGCCTTGAAGACGGTGTCGAAGCCCGTGAGCCGGCGCAGCGCGACCAGCGCCGAGCGGTCCGCCGGATGTTCGTACGCCCGTGACGAGATGCCGGGAAAGCGCTTGCGCTGCCTGCTCGGAACGTTCTCATGATTGGTTTCGGTCATCTGTGCCCCCTGTTGCGCGAGTCCCTGCTCGTCCCCCTGACAGACCCCAGCGTAGGGGCTGGGGCTACTGTGCGGCGGGGCCTGTGGATAACTTGGGAGTACTCCCCGCATGCCGTGCGGCTACCGCCAGAACGACGGCAGCGACAACCACAACGACTGAGTCGGCGTGAGCGTGCCCGGACCGCCCGCATACGATGTGGGCGAAGTCTCTCCGATCCGATTCCGAGCTCTGTCTCCCGATCGATAGGTCCTGCTGAAGATGAGCCTCACCAGCACTGCCGCCAACCTGGTCACTCTTGCCGAGGGTGGCGAGCACGGTGGCAACCACGAAAGCCTGAGCCCCTATCTCACGGGCGGCGGCGCGTTCCTCGTGCTGCTCCTGCTGCTGTGGATCACTACTCGCTTCAATCGCGACCGCTGAACCGGGCCGTGTTGCCGTGCCAGTAGGCTCTGCACGCATGGGAGAGCAGGAAGTGCCTACCGGGTCCGGCTCCGGCCGGCGCCGACTTGGCGTGATGGGCGGAACGTTCGACCCGATCCACCATGGACACCTGGTGGCCGCCAGCGAGGTGGCCGCGCTGTTCCACCTCGACGAGGTGGTGTTCGTACCGACCGGGCAGCCGTGGCAGAAGAGCCACAAGGTGGTGTCTCCGGCCGAGGACCGTTATCTGATGACGGTCATCGCCACGGCCTCCAACCCGATGTTCTCCGTGAGCCGTATCGACATCGACCGCAGTGGGCCGACGTACACGATCGACACACTGCGCGACCTGCACGCCCTCAACGCGGACTCGGATCTTTTCTTCATCACGGGAGCCGACGCGCTCTCCCAGATCCTCAGCTGGCGGGACGCGGCGGAACTGTTCTCGCTCGCCCACTTCATCGGTGTGACCCGGCCGGGTCACGATCTGACGGACGACGGGCTGCCCGAGGGCGGGGTCTCCCTGGTGGAGATTCCGGCGCTGGCCATCTCCTCGAGCGACTGCCGGGCGAGGGTCGCCAAGGGCGATCCGGTCTGGTATCTGGTGCCGGACGGCGTGGTGCGCTATATCGACAAGCGCCAGTTGTACCGCGGCGAGTGAGCCACGGAGAGGGGCACCGGTGAACGACCAGCAGAATCCGTACGACCCGTACTACCAGCAGCCACAGATCATCGGCTATGACGAGTACGGGCAGCCGGTCTATCAGCAGCCCCAGCAGTACGACCCTTACGCGCAGCAGCAGACTCAGTACCCAGAGCAACCACAGCAGTCGCAGCAGCAGCCGCAGGCTCCCGAGCAGGGCCAGGCGCAGGGGTATGGCTACGACCCGTACGCGCAGCAGCAGGGCCAGGGATACGGGTACGACGCATACGGCTATGACACGGACCGGCAACCCGCTGCTGTCGACATTGAGCTTCAGCAGCCGCAGCAACCCCACCAGGCTCAGCAGACTCAGCAGGCTCAGCAGGCTCAGCAGTGGAGCATCCCGCGGCAGCAGGCCCCCGCCGAGGACCTTGTCCAGGCACCGGCTCCCGGGCCGACCGCCGTGCCGGAACAGCATGAGCAGCGCGAGCAGCGTGCCCCCGAGCCCGACGGGGACTACCGGACCGAACAGTTCTCGTTCATCGAGGAGCCCGACCAGGACTCCCAGGACGTCATCGACTGGCTGAAGTTCACTGAGAGCCGCTCCGAGCGGCGAGAAGTGGCCAAGCGCCGGGGCCGCAACCGCGTCGTCGCGCTCGTCGTCGTCCTGGCGCTGGCCGTCGTGGGCGGCGTCGGCTACCTCTGGTACGCGGGCCAGCTGCCCGGGCTCGCGGACGCCGAACAGAAGACCACCACGGCGACCGGGCCGCAGAAGCGGGACGTCATCGTCGTGCATCTGCACAACACCAAGAAAAAGGGCACCTCCACGGCGCTCCTCGTCGACAACGTCACCACCAAGCAGGGCACCACCGTCCTGCTCCCCAACACGCTCTCCGTCGCCAACGACGACGGCACCGCCACCACTCTCGCCAAGTCCGTCGAGGACGACGGATCGGCCGGTACGCGTGAGGCGGTCGGCACCCTCCTCGGCGCGAAGATCACCGGAACCTGGCGGCTGGACACTCCGTACCTGGAGAACCTTGTCGAGCAGGTCGGCAATATCGACCTGACCACCGACACCGATGTGCCCGCCGCCGAGAAGGGCGCGGCGCCGCTGGTGCAGAAGGGCGAGAACCAGACACTCAACGGGCGCTCGGCGGTCGCGTACGCCACCTACCTCGGGCCCGGTGAGGCCGAGGCGAAGCAGCTGCAGCGCTTCGGGCAGGTCATGCAGAGCATCCTGAAGAAGTTCCCCGCCGACCCGAAGGCGGCGACCGTCACCGTGGAGACGCTGGCGCAGATCCTCGACCCGTCGCTGCGCGAGAGCGACCTCGGCGCCTCGCTCGCGAAGCTCGGCGAACGCGCCAAGGGCGGCGACTACACGACTGCGGTGCTGCCGGTGCAGCAGGACGGCACGCTCACAGAGCAGGCCGTCAACAGCGTCGTCAAGGACCTCCTGGGCGGCTCGGTCACCGCACCGGAGAAGGACGCCGCAGTCCGCGTGGGCGTCAAGAACGCCACCGGCAACGCCGACGTGACGGAGGCGGCCCGGGTCGCCCTGGTCAACGGCGGCTACTCCGTCATCGACAGCGGCAAGGCCGACACCGAGTCGTCCTCGCAGGTCACCTATGGGGACGAGACGCAGCAGGCGATGGCGGTCGAGGTCGCGAAGACCCTGGGCCTGCCGACGAGTGCGGTCAAGAAGGGCAAGGCGGCAGCCAACGCCGACGTCTCGGTCCTCCTTGGCAAGGACTACAAGATCGACCAAAGCGAGTAGAGAACCGAGTAGAGAACCGAGTAGAGAACGAGGAGAGAAGGCGCGCAGAAGGCGAGCAGAAGGCGAGCGAATCCGGGTCGAAACAAACCCGGCATGCTCCGTCGGCGGTACATGAGACCCTTGAAGTGTTCTTTACCGCCGACGAAAGCTTGCTTGTGACCGCCACTGACCGTTCCATCGAGCTCGTCAACGCCGCCGCTCAGGCGGCTGCCGACCGGCTCGCGCACGACATCATCGCGTACGACGTGAGCGACGTGCTCTCGATCACCGATGCCTTCCTGCTCGCCTCCGCGCCCAGCGACCGCCAGGTCAAGTCGATCGTCGACGAGATCGAGGAGCGGCTGAACAAGGAGCTCGGCGTCAAGCCGGTGCGCCGCGAGGGCGACCGTGACGCCCGCTGGATCCTGCTCGACTACGTCGACATCGTCGTGCACGTCCAGCACAGCGAGGAGCGCGTCTTCTACTCGCTGGAGCGGCTCTGGAAGGACTGCCCTCAGCTGTCGCTTCCCGAGGACGCTGTGAAGACCCGCGGCAAGGCCCAGGAGCACGCGCACCTCATGGGCGACCGGGAAGGTGGGCCGAGCTGAACAGCAGCGACAACAGCAAGCGCAGCAGAGGCCGTCGTGTCGTCCTGTGGCGACACGGCCAGACCGCGTGGAATCTGGAGCGCCGCTTCCAGGGCTCGACGGACATCGAGTTGACCGAGGCCGGTGTCGCCCAGGCGCGCCGGTCCGCCAGGCTGCTCGCCTCACTGCGGCCCGACGCGATCGTCGCGTCGGACCTCAAGCGGGCGGCGGCCACGGCGGTCGAGCTCGCCGGTGTCACCGGCCTCGACGTCTCCTACGACGCCGCCCTGCGCGAGACGTACGCGGGTGCCTGGCAGGGGCTGACCCACGAGGAGATCGTCGCGCGGTTCGGAGCGCAGTACACGGCCTGGAAGCGCGGCGAGGCCGTGCGCCGCGGCGGCGGTGAGCTGGAGACCGAGGTCGCCGACCGGGCGGCTCCTGTGGTGCTGCACCACGCCGAGAAGCTGCCCGACGGCGGCACGCTCGTCATCGTCAGCCATGGCGGGACGATCCGCACCACCATCGGCCGGCTGCTGGGCCTGGAGTCCCATCACTGGGAGGGTCTCGGCGGTCTCAGCAACTGCTGCTGGTCGGTGCTCGGCGAGGGCGCGCGCGGCTGGCGGCTGCTGGAGCACAACGCGGGCACGCTCCCGGAGCCGGTTCTCGGCGACGACGACTGAGCCTCCGGGCCCACCGTCCGGCCGCGTCCGGCCGCGTCTGGCCGCGCACCCTCGGATTTCACTTTCGGGCAGGTCGCAGGCTAAAGTTCTTCTTGTTCGCAGCGCGGAGCGCCAAGCACTCCGAAGAACGCCGTAGAACACGCGGGGCTATAGCTCAGTTGGTAGAGCGCCTGCATGGCATGCAGGAGGTCAGGAGTTCAATTCTCCTTAGCTCCACAATGTGGATCCCGCCCTCACTCGAGGGCGGGATTTCGCGTTTCCCAGCTCCTGCCTCAGCCCGCCCTCAGCCCGCGCCTCAGGCCCGCCCTCAGCCTTGTGCGCGCAGCTTCTCCATCTGGCGGCGGCTCTCTTCGTCGCTCGGGGCGTAAACGACGATCCGGCACTCCGGCATTCCATTGATCGACAGCGAGACCGAGGTCATCCGCACCTCCCCTATGGCGGGGCACCGGAAGGTCTTCACGCGCGGCCCCGGCGGAACGACATTCCCGCTCTCCCACAACTCGCTGAAGTACTTGCTCGCCGTGGACATCCGGTGGATGAACGATTCCCAGGCAGGCTCGCCCACATGCCGCCCGTACGCGCCGCGCAACTGCGCCACCATCAGCGGCAGCTCCACCTCCCGGAAGACCAGCGGGCAGGACGGCTCGGGCACCATGAACAGCGACCACAGCACATTGCGTATGCCGAAGTGCCCCGAATGCCCCTTCAAGGCGAACAGGTCGCGGTAGAGGCTGTTGGTCGCCAGTACGTCGTACCGCGCGTTGTAGACGGCGGCGGGGTGCGGATCGAGGGCGTCGATGATGCTCTGGATCTCCGGGCTGACGCTCTCCACGTCCGCCTGCCGGTGGTCCTGGGCGTACGGCACCTCCGCCAGGTGGTAGAGATGTTCCCGCTCCGGCTGGTCCAGCCGGAGCGTCCGCGCCACGGCGTCCAGTACCTGGGCCGAGGCGTTGATCGGACGGCCCTGCTCCAGCCAGGTGTACCAGGTGACGCCGACCCCGGAGAGCTGGGCGACCTCCTCGCGCCGCAGCCCCGGCGTACGGCGGCGCAGGCCCGGCGGCATGCCCACATCGGCGGGCGTCACCCGCGCCCGGCGGCTGCGCAGGAACCCGGCCAGCTCGGGTCTGCGGCGGTGGTGGCCTGCCGCAGACCCGGCACCGCCGCCGTCCTGCCCGGCAGTGGGATGGGTCGTCACCGTCATCGTCGTCATACCCCCCATGGTTGAGGCCCGGGCCCGTTCTTGCCAGGTGCTGCCAGTACCAGCATCGGCGGGCTCTCGTTACCCGTACTGGAACACCGTCAGGCTCGCCGGCATGACAACGGCCTCACGGATGACTCCACTGCTCAGTAAAGACCCAGGCACTGACAACAGACCGCGCCTGCTGCTCGCGACCGTCCTCACCGGACAGTTCATGGCGCTCCTCGACACCTTCATCGTCAACGTCGCGGCCCCCACCATCCGTACCGAATTCGACGCGTCCGGCGCGGCGTTGCAGCTGATCATCGCCGGTTACACCATCTCGTACGCAGTCCTGCTGATCACCGGCGCCCGGCTCGGCGACCTGCTCGGGCACCGACGGGCCTATCTGGGCGGTCTGGTGCTCTTCACCGGGGCCTCCCTCGCCTGCGGACTCGCCGTGGACACCGGCCAGTTGATTGCCTTCCGGCTGGTCCAGGGCGCGGGCGCGGCGCTGATGATCCCCCAGGTGCTCAGCCTGATCCAGCGGAACTTCGCCGGGGAGGGACGGGCGCGGGCACTCGGCGCGTACGCCGCGATCCTCGCCACCGGCGCCGTGGCCGGGCAGGTTGTGGGCGGCGTCCTGGTCAGCGCGGATCTCTTCGGCTCGAGCTGGCGGCCTGCCTTCCTGGTGAACGTCCCGATCGGCCTCGCCCTGCTGGCGCTCGGCGCGCGTGTACTGCCCAAGGATTGGCCGCAGGGCAGGCGGAAGGACAAGCAGGGGGACCGGCGGGACGGCAGGCGGGAGGGCCGGCGCGTTGAGACCGCGCCGCCTGTTCGGGGATTCGACGTGCCCGGTCTGGTGCTGCTCGCCGCGGCCGTGTCGCTGTTCACCGTGCCGCTGGTACTGGGACAGGAACAGGACTGGCCGGTCTGGTCCTGGCTCTCCCTGGCCGCCTCGGCAGCGCTCTTCGCCCTGTTTCTCGCGTACGAGTCGAGGCTGGCCCGTCGCGGCGGCGCCCCGCTGATCGCGCCGCGCGTGCTCCGTATCCCTGGCATGGGCCGTGCGGTACTGCGGATCACCCTGGCGATGGCGATGAACGCGGGCTTCCTCTTCACGCTCACGCTGCATGTCCAGGGCGGTCTCGGCCATAGTGCGCTGCGCGCCGGGCTGATGTTCGCGCCCGCCGCGCTGATCTTCGGAGTGGTCGGACTGACCTGGCGCCACTGGCCCGCGGTTTTGCGGAAGGCGCTGGTCCCGGGCGGTTTCACGCTGGCCGCGATCTCGTTCGTCGCGGTCGGCCGGCTGCTGCGGGACGGCGGCGACGGCGGCCTGTGGCTGTACGTCGCGTTCATGGGCTTCGGCGCCGGTCTGGCGCTCGCCTACAGCCCCACACTGACCGGCGCGCTCGCGACCGTACGACAGGAGGACGCGGCGGACGCCAGTGGTCTGCTGGTGACAGTTACGCAGCTCGGGCAGGTGATCGGCGTTGCCGCATTCGGCACACTCTTCCTGAATCGGCAGACCGTTCCGGGTGCGCAGGGGTCCGCCGAAGCGCTCTGGGCGTGTGCCCTCGCACTGGCAACCGCGTCGATCTTGGGGGCAGTGGCTGGTCTCGTACGTAATCGCCGCTGACGCTCTTGCGTGGTCATGGCAGAATCGGACGGCCGGGGGGACACCGGCCAGGACGGGAGGGAGAGCACGATGTCCGCCAGCGGCGGCGAGGAGGCCCATGACCTGCTTGCGACGGCGGAGGCTCGTGCTCGTCTCGGCTGCCCGTCCTGCGATTCTGCGCATGTCGCCCAGGTCCTCGGCGGCAGTGGCGGGGTTTCCTACGTGTGCGGGGCCTGCGGCCACAGCTGGAGCTGAGTGATGGGTGCACACAGGCGGAAATGCGACTGGTGCGGCAGTGGTACGCCGATCGTCCGGGACATGGATCCGGTCAATCCTGAATACCAGTACTGGTGCGAGGAGTGCGCACGGGCGCTGATCATAAAAGGCGACCCCATCGAGACCTACCGGGAACTCGAAGGGGAGCCCATCTATGGCCGTCTCCTTGACGAGCACTGCACTCTCAAGCGGTTCTACTCGTTCGCGACGGCGTGAGCCGCGGCGTCACGCCTCACGTCCCGGCGAAACGATTTGGTGCTGCACCAGCAGGAGCGTGTAATGTTGTCGACGTCGCCGCGGGGGAAACCACGAAGCAAGGCGACTCCGGTGACATCAAGGTGACACCTCGTACGGGGCTATAGCTCAGTTGGTAGAGCGCCTGCATGGCATGCAGGAGGTCAGGAGTTCAATTCTCCTTAGCTCCACTCATCAGTACATACTCATCGATACATACAGAAGCGGGCCATCCGAACCGGATGGCCCGCTTCTGTGTGCCCGTGTCTGCCCGTCAGCTACGGCCGCTGCCAAGGGCCTTGCGGCTGGCGCTGGGCAGAGCCGGGCGACTGGTGGGCGCGGGCGCCCTGGTGGCCGGGGCCTGCTCGATACGGAGGGCCAGCGCGGGACAGCGGCGTACGGCCCGCTGTGCGTTCGCCCGCAGGTGCATCGGAACGGTCGCGTCCGCCACCGCGGGGAAGCCGTCGGGGCCGAGGCGGATCAGTTCGGGGATGATGTCCGCGCAGAGCCCGTGGCCCTGGCAGAGCGTCCAGTCCACGGCGACCTTCTCGCCGCTCGGCATCGACTCCACAACGTCCTGGTAGCCGGGCCCGGGCAGCGGCAGCACGCCGATCGTCTCGCGTCCGCAGCCGCCGCCGAGCACATGGGCGGCGAGGTCGTCCGTAAAGGCGGACAGGGTCGACGCGAAGAAGCGCGCGGAGCCGTCGGGGTGTTTGCACGCGCCCCGGCCCTTCACGGCCTGGGTCACCTCGCGCAGCGCCTCCAGGGCGGCCGGGCCGCCACCGTTGATCACGTCGGACAGGCCACGGGCCGCGGCGGGCAGCCCGAGCTTGCAGGGGCCGCACTGGCCGGCGGTCTCGGCGGCGAGCCAATTGGCCACGGCCATCGCCTCACCCAGCGGACAGGTGTCGGGGCCGATCGGCAGAATCGCGCCCGCACCGAGCGCGCCGCCCACGGACGCCAGGGAGGCCTTGGAGATGACGGAGTCGTTGACGGCGACCGAGTTGATCCAGTTGCCGTGGTAGCCGCCGGTCAGCACGCCCTGGGGCAGCGGCGGAGCGCCCGCCATCTGCAGTACGTACCGCAGCGGCACGCCCGTGGGGACCTCGACGACCATCGGGCGCGCGACCGCCCCGGAGATCGTCAGCATGACCGTGCCCGGCTCGGTGTCCAGGCCGGTGTGGTTGTAGCGGCGCGAGCCGATGCGCGCGCCGATGGCGAGCTGCGCGTACGTCTCCGCGTTGGACAGCAGGGTCGGTGCGCCGCCGACGCCGGACTCGGCGGCGCGCTCACGGCGGCCGGGCGGCAGGGCCGGGCCGCCGTTTATCGCGCGGATGACCGAGGATGCCTCCCCGGAGACCATGCGCTCGGGGGTACGGACCACCCGCGCGCGCAGCTGCTGCCCGCGCCGGTCGGAGAGCCCGCGCTCGGCGAGCGCGGCGCGGATGGAGATCTCCGTGGAGTTACGGGTGACGGCGATGACGAGAGTGCGGGCGCCGAGCGCCTCAGCGGCGATCAGGGCGCCGTCGAGGATCAGATGCGGTGCGCGGTTGAGCATCACGGTGTCCTTGCGGCAGGCGGGCTCGCCCTCACTGCCGTTGACCACGACGACTGGCCGGACCCCGCGCTTGATCGAGGACTTGGCGACGGCGCGGAGCTTCTTCCCGAAGGGGAAGCCCGCGCCGCCGCGACCGGTCAGGGATATGTCGTCGGCGAGCTGGGCGAGCCGCTCGCCACTCATCGGTTCGAGCGGGCCGTGCACCTTGAGATGCATGGAGAGATCCAGGCGCTCGACAAGATCGAACCCCTGTGTCAGCTGGGGAAGGCCGACGACACGGACCTCAGGGACATCGGGGAGTTCGGTGTTCACGGTCGGTCTCCTGCGGGCGCGTGCCAGGGTTCCCCGGCCGGGGGCGGGAAGAGAGGCCCGGGCATCATCGCTGTCTCGTCGTACGCCTCGGCGGTGCCGCCGGCGTACGGGGGGGATGTCGCTTCGTACGGCGTGGCGGGGTTGTAGGCGGACGGGGTGTCGTACGACGCTGGTGCGCTGTACGAGGCGGATGTGTCCAGCGGGTCCAGGGGATCGAACGAGGGGTCGAACGCGGGCGAGGGCGGCTCGTACGCGGGTGAGGAACTGTACATGGACGGGGTGTCATACGCGGGCGCGGGCGGGGCGTCGTACGAGGGAGGCGGCTCGTACGCCGGGGGAGGCTCGTACGCCGCCGCAGGGTCGTACGGAGGAGGGACGGGCGCGGCGGGGACCGCGGACGGGACCGCCTGGGCGGGCCGCGGCGGTGAGGGCGTCGGCCACATGCCGTCCGGCGGGGGGCCCGTCTCCGAGATGATGGGCAGTTCCTCGGTCATCGGCACCCGCTCGGCGAGCGGGGCGGTCTCGGCGGCGAGGGAGACCGCACGGTAGGCGGCGGCGATCCCGGGGCCCGGACCGGCGCTCACGGTCGGCTCGGGCTCCGGCTGCAGCGGCACCTCGTACAGCTGCGGGGAGGGGGCCGCGAGCCGCCGGGGCTGCGCGCGCGGCTGGTCGAGAATCGACTGGTCGAAGGGCGACTGGTCGGGGCGGGACTGGTCGAGGCGCTGGAAGTCCTGCTCGTACAGGCGCTGTGACGGGATGCCGTTCATCCTGCCTCGGCCGTTCAGGTCGTTCGGACCGGCCGGGGCGGACGCGCCCACGGGGTCGGACGCGCCTTCGGCGAAACTGCGCCGCAGCTCCTCCTCCGTCGCTGACCTGCCGGAACCGGCACCCGAACGGGTCAACGAAGTGATCTTGTCGGCGATCTTCCGCTGCACCGGGCGCGGCATCAGCCGTATCGACACGATGGCGGCGACACCGACGAGGGAAAGGGAGTACATCGTTGTCACCCAGGCCGCGGCGGGCCGGCCGGTGTACAGACCGTGCATCAGGGCGAAGCACCAGGCCGGGTAGGCCAGCATGTGCAGTGGCCGCCAGCGGTTTGCCGTGCGGATGTTGCCCGCCAGAGCGCTGCGCAGGACTCCGGTGGTCGCGGCGGTGATCATGAGGAAGCCGGCCAGCGAGCCGAAGCCGATCAGTCCGGCCGTACCGGTGACGCCGAGTCCGAAGGGAACAAGGGCGCCGATCAGCGCCACATGTCCCAGCGCGACCTTCACGGTGATGTGCAGCAGCAGGAAGGCGAGCGAGGAGATCGCGGTGGTCCGGTGGATGGCCTGCGCGATGAGGCGGTGGCGCGTGGAGAGCAGCAGCCGGTCGGTGGCGATCAGACCCCACGCCACGGATGAGGTCAGGCACAGCAGTGACAGGACTCCGGCGGTGAAGTCGAGCGCGGCTTGAAAGCTGTCGCTCCCGCCGACGGCGATCACGGGCAGAAGTATCAACGCCGCGACGGTTATGCCGCCTTGGACAGGGCGGCTCAGTCCGGGGCCCGGGGCGGGCGACGAACGGCTCTTGCGGGAAGGCTTCATGGGGCGACTCCGAATGGTGCGGGAAGGGCGGTCCCGTTCAGGCATGCTAGGTCGCCCCATACCGGGCAGTACGACGTTTGCACGTTTAGAGAGGCGCACCACACGTAACTGACTCTGGGGTTGCCCCGGATAGGGGCGATACGCGGAGTAATTCGAGTGGTCAGAGACACGTGTCCATGCGAAGGGGGGCGTGCGCCGGGCGCATGCTCAGGGGTGCCCAAAGCGCCTTCGATGCGTCGGCCGGTGTCGGCCGACGCAGGTTCGCGAGCTGGTTTGAGGGTCTGCCGCGGGCTGGTTCGCGAGCCCGCCGAGAGCTTGCCGCGGGCGCGCCGTGACCTCGCTGAGGACCCACTGCGTATCTGCCGAGGCCCCGCCGAGGACCCGCCGATGCCCCCTGTGAGCCTTGCGGAATTTCCCCTATGCGCCCGGTTCGCTCACTGCGGTACCCTGACGCCATGCGTGCCGTACGCCTTCTGCTTAGCGAGCCGCGCTGATCAGTCCTGACCGGTGAGATGCCCGGTCGGAATCGGCGCGGCGGCCCCTCCTGTGCGAGGGGTTTTTTCGTTGGGTCACAGCCCAGACCGCCGGCAGAGACGATTGATGGAGCCTTAAGGATCATGAGCGAGACGAATTCTGCTGCCGAGGTGGCAGCTCCGCACCGCTATACGGCTGCCATGGCCGCCGACATCGAGGCACGCTGGCAGGACTTCTGGGACGCCGAGGGCACCTACGAGACACCCAACCCGAGCGGCGACCTGGCGGGTGACTCGGAGCTGGCCGCCAAGCCCAAGAAGTTCATCATGGACATGTTCCCGTACCCCTCGGGTGCGGGTCTGCACGTCGGCCACCCGCTGGGCTATATCGCCACCGACGTCTACGCCCGTCACCAGCGGATGACCGGGCACAACGTCCTGCACACGCTGGGCTTCGACGCCTTCGGCCTGCCCGCGGAGCAGCACGCGGTCGCCACGGGCACGCACCCCAGGGCGTCCACCGAGGCCGCCATGGAGAACATGAAGGTCCAGCTGCGACGCCTGGGCCTGGGCCACGACAAGCGCCGGTCGGTCGCGACGATCGACCCGGAGTACTACAAGTGGACGCAGTGGATCTTCCTGCAGATCTTCAACTCCTGGTACGACGAGGACGCCGGCAAGGCCCGTCCGATCGACGAACTGGTGGCCCAGTTCGAGAGCGGCGAGCGCATCCCGTCCGCCACGTCCGGCACGTCCTCCCTGTCCTCCACGCGCGCGTGGAGCGAGCTGAACGCCGCCGAGCGCGCCGATGTGCTGGGCGGCTACCGGCTGGCGTACGCTTCCGACGCGCCCGTCAACTGGTGCCCCGGGCTGGGCACCGTACTGGCGAATGAAGAGGTCACCTCGGACGGGCGCTCCGAGCGCGGCAACTTCCCCGTCTTCAAGGCGAAGCTGCGCCAGTGGAACATGCGCATCACCGCCTACGCGGACCGGCTGCTGGACGACCTGGACGCCCTGGACTGGCCCGAGGCCATCAAGCTGCAGCAGCGCAACTGGATCGGCCGCTCCGAGGGCGCGCGCGTCCACTTCCCCGTCGGCGGCCACGACGGCGCGCAGGTCACGGTCTTCACCACTCGCCCCGACACGCTGTTCGGCGCCACCTACATGGTGCTGGCTCCCGAACACGGCCTGATCGACTCCATCGTCCCGGACCAGTGGCCGCAGGGCGTCCCGGAGGCCTGGACCGGCGGCGCCGCCTCTCCGGCCGGGGCCGTCGCCGCGTACCGTAAGCAGGCCCAGACGAAGAGCGACGTCGAGCGGCAGACCGAGCACAAGGACAAGACGGGCGTCTTCACCGGCGCCTACGCCCTGAACCCGGTCACCGGCGAGGAGATCCCGGTCTTCGTCGCCGACTATGTCCTGATGGGGTACGGCACCGGCGCCATCATGGCTGTCCCGGGCCAGGACCAGCGGGACTGGGAGTTCGCCGAGGCGTTCGGCCTGCCGATCATCCGTACCGTCCAGCCGCCGGACGGCTGGGAGGGCGAGGCCTTCACCGGGCAGGGCCCGGCGATCAATTCCGCCAACGACGAGATCTCCCTGAACGGCCTGGGCGTCGACGAGGCCAAGACCAAGATCGCCGAATGGCTGACCGCGCGCGGCATCGGCGAGAGCACGATCAACTTCCGGCTGCGTGACTGGCTGTTCAGCCGGCAGCGCTACTGGGGCGAGCCATTCCCGATCGTCTACGACGAGGAGGGCATCGCGCACGCGCTGCCCGAGTCGATGCTGCCGCTGGAGCTGCCGGAGGTCGACGACTACTCGCCACGGACATTCGCCCCGGACGACGCGGACACGAAGCCGGAGACGCCCCTGTCGCGCAACGAGGACTGGGTCAATGTGGAGCTGGACCTGGGTGATGGCGTCAAGCGCTACCGCCGGGAGACCAACACCATGCCGAACTGGGCGGGTTCGTGCTGGTACGAGCTGCGCTATCTGGACCCGCGCAACAGTGAGAAGCTGGTCGACCCGGCGATCGAGCAGTACTGGATGGGGCCGCGGGAGGGGCAGCCGCACGGCGGCGTCGATCTGTACGTGGGCGGCGCCGAACACGCCGTACTGCATCTGCTGTACGCCCGTTTCTGGTCCAAGGTGCTGTACGACCTGGGGCACATCTCCTCGGTCGAGCCGTTCCACAAGCTGTACAACCAGGGCATGATCCAGGCGTACGTCTACCGGGACAGCCGGGGCTTCCCGGTGACGGCCACCGAGGTCGAGGAGCGGGACGGGAAGTTCTACTTCGAGGGCGAGCCCGTCAAGCGCGAGCTGGGCAAAATGGGCAAGTCTCTGAAGAACGCCGTCACTCCGGACGAGATCTGCGCCGAGTACGGCGCGGACACGCTGCGTCTGTACGAGATGGCGATGGGGCCGCTGGATGTGTCCCGGCCGTGGGACACGCGGGCCGTCGTCGGTCAGTACCGGCTGCTGCAGCGGCTGTGGCGCAATGTCGTCGACGAGGCGACCGGCGAGGTCACGGTTGTCGACACCGAGGCGGACGAGGCGACGCTGCGCGCCCTGCACAAGACGATCGAAGGCGCCGGACAGGACCTGGCGGCGCTGCGTTTCAACACCGCCATCGCCAAGATCACCGAGCTGAATAACCATCTGACCAAGGCGGGCGGCCCACTGTCGCGGAGCGTGGCGGAGCGGCTGGTGGCGCTGATCGCGCCGCTGGCCCCGCACATCGCGGAGGAGCTGTGGCGCAAGCTGGGGCACAGTGACTCGGTGGTGTACCAGGACTTCCCGGTCGCCGATCCGGCGTACGTCGTGGACGAGTCCGTGACGTGCGTGGTGCAGATCAAGGGCAAGGTGAAGGCGCGGCTGGAGGTGTCCCCGTCGATCTCGGACGGGGAGCTGGAGGCGCTGGCGCTGGGCGACGCGGCGGTGGTCGCGGCGCTGGGCGACGCGGGGATCCGCAAGGTGATCGTGCGGGCGCCGAAGCTGGTCAACATCGTTCCCGCGTAGGACTGCGTAGCGTCGCGTAGGACTGCGTAGGGCTCACAGGGGTTTCCCCTACGGGCGGGTTGGGGGTTCCTGCGGAACCCCCAACCCGCCCGTGCCGTTTACGGTGGAAGGACACAATCAACGCCGGAGGGCGCTCATGGAAGCCGCGATTCTCATCCTGGCGCTCATTTTTGTCACCTTTGTGGCATTGGGTGTATTTGTCACCGTGAAGGTGGTCAAGGCGGCGAAGCGCGGGGTGGAGCGTACGGTCACGCAGGCGCGCCGCACCGTGGAGGACAGCACGCTGCGCGCGAAGAGCTTTGGGCAGGTCGGGGTGGTCGGCGAGCTGGCGCAACTGCGGCTGACGCTGCGTACGTCGATGAGGGCGACGCAGGACGCGCTGGACGCGGGCGTGGCGGAGGATGCCTCGCTGTCCGAGTCGATGGCTCTTTTCCGGCGGCTGAGCGCGCATGGACACGAGCTGGACGATGAGCTCAAGCGGCTGGAGCGCGAGCCGGACCGGGCGACGGTGGCCTCGCTGCTGCCCGGGCTGCGTGAGCGTACGGAGCGGATCACGCACTCCGCGGAGTCCCTGCGGTGGGCGGCGCGGGACCGGGCGCGGAAGTTCGCGGACGACGATCTGGACGCGCTGAGCGCGCAGATCGACGTGGAGGCGGGGGCGTTGCGGCACTGGTCGGCAGTGGACGGGTCGGTGGACGGGTCGGTGAACGGTCCTGCGGGTGTGACGGAGCCGAGCTACTGGCCGGAAGCGGGGTCGGAGCGTGCGACGGCGCAGCAGCCGGAGCCGGAGAGGGAGCCGGAGAGGGAGCCCAAGGCGGGC
This sequence comes from Streptomyces sp. NPDC052236, assembly GCF_044548015.1. Taxonomy (NCBI): domain Bacteria; kingdom Bacillati; phylum Actinomycetota; class Actinomycetes; order Kitasatosporales; family Streptomycetaceae; genus Streptomyces; species Streptomyces sp. NPDC052236. The sequence goes on from NZ_JBIUBL010000004.1 coordinate 253,953, forward strand.
CCGCAGGGGATTACGGCACGTGACCCGCGGAAGCAGACCACTTACCCATGGCAGAAGAGTGCCCGCCCGGAGACGACGAACTGATCCCGACGGACTGATCGAGTGGCGGAGGCGACGCGATCGTTCACGAGGGGCCGAGCTGCCGCGCGGCAGCCCCGGCGGGTAACCTCCCGCTCATGTCCCGCCATGTCGCGATCGTCACCGATTCAACGGCCTACCTGCCGCCGCCGGCGATGGAGCGGCACGCCATCGTCGCGGTACCGCTGACCGTCGTACTCGGTGATCAGGCCTTTGAGGAGGGCACCGAGATCTCGGCCCGCTCGCTGGCACTGGCCCTGCAGAAACGGCGCCCGGTGACCACGTCCCGGCCCAGCCCGGAGGTGTTCGCGGAGGTATACCGGCGGCGCGCGGAAGAGGGCGCGACCGGAATCGTGTCGCTGCATTTGTCGCGGGAGTTCTCGGGAACGTACGACGCCGCGGTGCTGGCCGCCAAGGACGCCCCCGTGCCCGTCCGGGTGGTGGACACCGGGATGGTCGCGATGGCCCTGGGATTCTGCGCGCTGGCCGCCGCGGAGGCGGCGGAGGCGGACGGCACGCTGGACGAGGTGGTGGCCGCCGCGGAGAAGCGGGCCGCGGGCACGGCCGCGTATTTCTATGTCGACACCCTGGACTACCTGCGCCGTGGCGGCCGGATAGGGGCCGCGCAGGCGCTGCTCGGCTCGGCGCTCGCGGTGAAGCCGCTGCTGCAGCTGGACGGCGGCCGGATCGAGCTGCTGGAAAAGGTGCGTACGGCATCGAAGGCGATTGCCCGGCTGGAGGAGATCGTCGTCGACCGGGCGGGTACGAGCCGGGTGGACATCGCGGTGCACCATCTGGCCGCGCCGGAACGGGCCGCCGCGCTGTCGGAGCGGCTGCGGGAACGGCTCGTCGGCCTGGCCGATCTGCATGTCAGCGAGGTGGGCGCGGTGATCGGGGCGCATACGGGGCCGGGGCTGCTGGGGGCAGTGGTCTCGCCGCGCTGAGGGGCGTTCTCACTCTTCGGGGTGAGCGAGTTGTCCACAACGGGTCGGTTGTCCACGGAAATTCGGCCTGCTCAGCGGGGTCGGCCGGTAGTGCCTACCGTCTTGTGGCATGACTCTCCGATCACGCTCCGCAACCAGTGGCCCGGCCCGCGCCCCGGCCTCGGACAGCCGCGCCCGTCATGGGCGCGGCTCACGATCAGGTCCAGGTCCAGGTCCAGGTCCAGGATTACGCTCACGCTCACGCCCGGGGGCAGGCCCGGGCCGAGGCTTACGCGGTCCCGGGCGATTGCGCGCCGGGCGCGTGTCCGCCGCATCGACCACAGCGCTGCGCCGCAGGGCGGATGCCCTGTTCGAGGGTGTGCCGCGTACGGCGGGCTGCTCTGCGCTCGACGCGGCTGTTGGGCGCTCTCGTGCCGAGGCAGGCGATCGTGCTGTCGCAGTGGCCGATCCGGTGCCGGGCGATACGGGCGATACGGGCGATACGGGCGATACGGGCGTCGGGCGTCGAGCGGGGCTTGCGGTGCGGGAACGGCTGCCGCTGTGGTTGCAGCTCAGATGCGGGCTGGAGCCGAGGACCCTCGCCGCGCTCGCCGTCGTTCTCGTCGTCGCCGCGGTCTTCGCGGCCCAGCACTTCTGGGCGGGGCGACCGCAGACCGTACGCGCTCCGGAGCTGGTCAAGCAGGTCGCGGCCACGCCGGAGCCGAGGCCTTCGCCGAGGCCACCGCTGTCCGACGCCGGGCCCGGTGGGCGGATCGTCGTAGACGTGAGCGGCAAGGTGCGGCGGCCGGGGGTGCACCGGCTGCCGTCCGGTTCGCGGGTCGCCGACGCGCTGCGGGCCGCCGGGGGCGTCAGGGCCGGTACGGACCTGACCGGGCTCAACCGGGCGCGGGTGCTCACGGACGGCGAGCAGGTGCTCGTGGGCGGACCCGCGCCGCCAGGTCGGGCCGCGACCGGATCGGGCATGGGCGGTGCGCAGGCCGCAGGACCGGTGAATCTCAACTCCGCCACCGTGGAGCAGCTCGACACCCTGCCGGGCGTCGGTCCCGTGCTGGCCCAGCACATCGTCGACTACCGCACCCAGCACGGTGGCTTCCGGTCCGTCGACGAACTCCGCGAGGTCAATGGGATCGGTGACCGCCGGTTCGCGGACCTTCAATCCCTTGTACGGCCATGACGCGCCCGGGAGTTCACGCCGCGTCGGGCCACCGCCTCGGAGCCTCGGACCCGCGTCAGGAGGGACCGGCCGACCTGCGCCTGGTGCCGTCGGCTCTGGCTGCGTGGGCCGCGGCGGCTCTGGCGGTGGGCGCGCGCGGGTGGTGGACGGTCGTGGCGGTGACGGCCTGTGTCGTCGTGGCGGGGTTGTCGCTGTGTCTGCGGGCAGTGTGCGCCACCCACGATCGTCGGAGTCGGAGTCGGAGTCGGAGTCGGAGTCGGAGTCGGGGATGGGGACGGTGGCGGTGGCGGCTCAACAGCACCGCCGTCGCGGCGATGCTGTTGAGCGCAGCCGCGGGCGCGGCTTCGGCCGGGCTGCATGGCGCGGATCTGCGCCGGGGACCGCTCCCCGCTCTGGCAGACCAGTACGCGCACATCACCGCCGAAGTGACGCTCACCTCCGATCCGAGACCGGCCCGGCCCCGGGTCCGTGGCGACCATATGGCGGCGGGATCAGTCGTACTGGACGCGGAGGCGACCAGGGTGACAGCCCGGGGCGGCGCGGTCACCGTGATCCGGACGCCGGTCCTGGTGATCGTGCCGACCGGCGGCTCCGCCGAACCTGGTGGGTCCGGTGCATCCGCCGCGCGGTGGCAGCGGCTGCTGCCCTCCACCCGGCTGAGCGTCGCCGGACGGCTGGCGCCCCCGCTGCACGCGGACGACCGGTTCGCCGCCGTGCTGAGGGTCAAAGGGGGCGAACCGCCGCGGATCATTAGTCCGCCAACCGCCCTTCAGCGCACAGCCGGCGGGCTGCGTGCGGGACTGCGGGAGGCGACGGGCGGGCTCCCTCCGGACGCGCGTGCCCTACTTCCCGGGCTGGTCATCGGCGATACCTCCCGGATTCCGGCCGAGCTCCACGAGGCCTTCGAGGCGACGGACCTCACACACTTGCTCGCTGTGTCCGGAAGCAACCTGGCGGTGGTACTCGTTCTGCTGATCGGGCCGCCCGGCACAGCGCTACTGGCCGAACGGCGCGGCCTCGCACCCCGCTTGGGCATCTCGCTGCGAGCGACCGCGCTCATCGGCGGGGCGCTCACCCTCGCCTTTGTGGTTGTGTGCCGACCGGACCCGAGCGTGCTGCGGGCCGCCGCGTGCGGGCTCGTCACCTTGCTCGCCATCGCCACCGGGCGCCGCAGGTCGCTCATCCCCGCCCTGGCCGCCGCCGTACTGCTGCTCGTGCTGTACGACCCCTGGCTCGCCCGCAGTTACGGCTTTCTGCTTTCCGTTCTGGCCACCGGCTCCCTGCTCACCATCGGGCCGACCTGGAGCGCGGCGCTGCAACGGAGACGGGTGCCGCCCCGGCTCGCCGAAGCGCTGGCCGCGGCAGCCGCGGCGCAGGCCGTGTGCGCGCCCGTGGTGGCGATCTTCGCGGCGAGGGTCAGCCTGGTGGCGATCCCCTGCAATCTCGTCGCCGAACTCGCGATCGCCCCGGCCACGATTCTCGGCTTCGCCACGCTCGCCGCGGCCCCCATGGCGATGCCGGTCGCCGAGCTGCTGGCGCACTGCGCGGGCTGGCCCACCGGGTGGATCGCCTCCGTCGCCCGCACCGGGGCGGCGCTGCCCGGGGCGGAGACGGGCTGGCCGGGCGGCTGGACCGGCGGGCTGCTGCTCGCCGCCGTCACGGTCCTGGTCGTGCTGCTCGCCCGCCGACTGCCGCGCCATCCTTGGGCGGCCCTCGGCTGCGCGCTGCTGCTCCTGCTCACTGTTCTGCGTCCGGCCCCGCTCACCAGGGTCATCACCGGCTGGCCGCCTCCGGACTGGAACTTCGCGCTGTGTGACGTGGGGCAGGGAGACACGGCAGTGCTCGCCGCGGGCGACGGAGCGGCCGTGGTCGTGGACGCGGGCCCCGACCCTCAACTCGCCGACCGCTGCCTGCATGACCTGGGCATCACCAGGATTCCGCTGGTCCTGCTGACGCACTTCCATGCCGATCACGTTCGGGGACTGCCCGGGGTGCTGCGGGGCAGGGCGGTGGGCGCGGTCGAGACGACGACGTTCGACCAACCGCGGGACCAGAGCGGCTTCGTACGGAGAACGACAGCCGCGGCCGGGGTAGCCCTGATCCATGCGGGCCCGGGGGAGCGGCGCAGAGTCGGGCGGCTCGACTGGCAGGTCCTCTGGCCGCAGGCCGCCCCCGCCCCGGGCTCGATGACCGCCCCCGCCCCAGCCCCGGGCCTCGCTCCCGCCTCAGGCGCGATCCCCGTTCCGGAAGGCCCCAATGACGCGAGTGTCACGCTGCTTGTACGGATCGCGGGCGGCCCGACGTTGTTGCTCCTCGGTGACCTCGAACCACCGGGCCAGCGAGGCCTCTTGCGGGCCCACCCGGCGCTCCCGCCGATCGATGTCCTCAAGGTCGCCCATCACGGCTCCGCCCATCAGCACCCCGGGCTGCTGCGCGGTGCGCGCCCGCGGCTGGCGCTGATCTCCTGCGGCCGGGGCAACCTCTACGGCCATCCCTCGCCCCGTACCGTCGGCGCGCTGCGTGCCGGAGGAGCGGTGGTGCTGCGTACAGACGTGGACGGGGCGATCGCGGTGACGGGCGGAGGCGACCGGGGCCTGCGGGCGGTGCCGAGGGGCAGGGACCCGCCGTTCTCCGGAGAGGGCCGTCACGCGGAGGCGGGGTCAGGTAGGGCGGGCTTGTGGCGGGTGTTCCGCAACCAGGCAATGCGGGCGGTGCTGTTCGCGCCTTCGGCACTGTTGAGCTGGTTCAGCTTCCTCTTCCGCATGCGCCTTGTGCTCTATGGCGTCGGGGAGTTCGGTCTGAGGTCAGACGAGCCACTCGCCGTGCCGCATCAACTCCCGCTCGGCCAGCTCGTTCTGCTCGCGCCACGCCTTCACCACCTGCGGGGTGACCCGGAGATAGACCCAAGCTCCCCGGTCCCGTGGATCCCAGCCCAGTTTCGCCGAGAAGGCGTCGGCCGACTCCGTTGCCAGCTCGGCCCCCTCCACCACCTCGCCGGTTCCCTCGATGAGGACCACGTCCCTGGTGTGTCCCACGGTAACGACGGCCTGCCCGCGCCTCGTCAGGTTCCGCGCGGTCGGGTTCGTACGCCGCGTGCACATCAGGACCGTGTCCCGGTCCCATACGAACGACAGTGGTACGAGGCAGGGTTCACCGTCCGCCGAAGCGGTGGCAATCCAGGCGTCGGTGTCCTGCTTCAGCCGCGTCAGTACGTCCTGCCTGCGCTGTTCCCGGCCTCGCGCCGGCTCCGAATCCGTCATGGCAGGCACGTTAGCGGCGCACCAGTCCCTGTCGCCTCGGCCTGTAGACCTAGGACCAGGAGTCCCTTTGCGACGCACGCCGATCTGCGTTCAACTGGAAGTGGAACTGCACATTTCTCCCATAAGGGGATGCGATATGGCTACCACCGAACCGGAGGTCCGGGACTTCGCGGAAGTGCTGGGCACCGACATTGAGGCTGCTCTCAATCCAGTTGAAGCCGAAGGTTTCTACCGCGACACGCGTGAGTGCGCAGCGCTGGCGCTGGAGGGCGGCAAGATCGGCCTCCTGCTGTCGCCGCCGACGCCTCGGCCCAAGAAGGGCTGACCGAGCCGACAGAGCAGCGACGCAGAACGATGGAGAGTTGAATGGAGCAATCAAGCACTTCCACCCGCTTGACGGGTGCGGTGCAGGATCTCGCTTCGGAGGTGGTCTCCGCTCTGCGGAGCGGAGACCACCCCGGAGCGGTCCGGGGCGTCGGAACCACGGGAGCCGACGAGCTCGCTCTCGCCGCCGTGCGAGTACTGGGAGCCGACGCCCTGCTGCCAAGTATTCTGTTCCGTCGGCCTCCTGACCCTGCGGATCTGGCCCTGTTCCAGCGGGCGGTCCTGGTTTTCCCGCCTGGAGCCGGAGGGTCGCCCGCGTCCATGGCGTCGGCCTGGAGTCATTGGGCGATGCGCCGGACGCTCCTGCGGCTGGGCGCGTCGGGTGCGCCGCTGGACGGCGCGCCCGCAGGCGGCACTGAACCGGACGCCCGAGGGCTGGAAGGCGCTACCTGGCAGTCCTTCACACACCAGCTCGCCCTCCTGGCCGCGCTCGCCGTGCCCGGCACGGACTGCGCGGTGGCCCGGCTGGCGAAGCAGCGCCCGGTCGACGTCGCCCGGGGGTTCGTACGGGCGGTGCGTCGCCGTGACTGGCTTCAGGCGGCCGGGGCGGGCCGCTGGCTCATGGTGCTCGACGGGGTGCCGGAGACGCTCGGCCTGGACACGGGCCTGGAGTTCGTGGCCCAGATGGGCGGCGACGACCCCCGCGTGGCGCTGCAACTGCACGCCGCCCAGACACTGCGGTTCATGACGGATACCGCGGGTACCGCGGGTACCGCAGGCGCCGGAGCGCTGGCATGAGCGCCGGTACGGGCGGCTCAACCAGCGCTTCGGGTACCGCTGCCGCGGTCCGCGCCCATACGACAGAACTCTCCATTCGGCGAGTCGGTGGGGCGGCGCTGCGCTGGCTGTCCGACAACCGGGACGGTTTCCGGCTCGGTGATGACGCGCTCGAAGCCGAGGGGGACGTGAACCGTTCGTGGAAGCCGCTCGGTGAGCTGGCCCAACTCTGCGTAGCGGTCCGCCGTCACACCAACCCCGGTGACCCGCTCCACCGGATCGCCTCCGACCTGCTGACATTCGCATGGCGGCAGACCGGGCAAGGCTCGCTCTTCCTCGAACTGCACAGGCTCGAACCGTTCGCGACGTACCCGCTGGAGGTATACGCGGCCTTCGCCTCGGCCGGTCTGCGGCACACCGGGTACGAGAAGGCCGCCGCACCGGTGGTACGTACGCGCGGCTGGCAGATGACGGAGCAGGAACCCAACCGCCGTCTCAGCGTGCTCAACTCCGAACGGCGCAGTGGTTTTCCGCTCCACGGTGAGTGTGGCGCGGCGCTGCGGCGCACATGGCTCGGGGCTCTTCCCGAGCCATGGATGTTCGAGGGGCCCGCCGGTTACGCGCTCACGCACGTCATTTTCCATGTCACCGACTGGGGCCACACCGTACGACACGTACCGCCCCCAGTCGCGGCCTACCTGGCGGCCTGGCTGCCGCCCTGGCTCGACACCTGCCTGGAGGACGAGCAGTGGGACTTGAGCTGTGAACTGCTGGCGGTCGCGGCGAGTCTGCCGCGACCACCGTCCCGCTCGCTCGTCGAGGAGGCGTGGGGCGCGCTGGCAGGGGCGCAGGACGCGTCCGGCGCCCTGGTCGAGGTGGGCCCGGGACGGCGGGGAAAGACGTACCCCCATACCTTCCTCACCTGCTATCACTCCACGCTGGTGGCCGTCTTCGCCGCCGTGCTGACTCTTTCTCGCCTTGGCGAGACCATGAGCCGAAAAGGGCGAGGAGCGCAGGAACCATGACCAGCACTCACCTCATCCACACCGTCGGCGTGCGTGCCGTCGAGTGGCTGCACGCGCACCGCGACGGATTCCGGCTGGAGCCGGACGTCGACCCGGAGGTGGGTTTCCTGGACCGCTTCAAGCCGATCGGGGAACTGGCTCTGATCTGCAAGGTGTTGTTCCGCGAAGGCGTGGCGGGCTCCCGCCAGGCCGAACTGGCCCGCCAGTTGCTCGACCACATCTGGCGCGGGACGCTCGACGGCGGCCGGATGCTGGTGCGCGGCCAGCGGATCGAGCCCATCTCCCCGATCCCCTTCGAGGTTTATGTACCGTTCAAGGAACTCGGATACAGCCAGCCCGAAATCGAGCGGGCGGCCCGGCTCAACCACCGGCTGCACAGCTGGGCGGCGCTGGAGGTGGTGCCCGCCCGCCGTCTGGGCCTCGCCACGTTCGAACGCCGTTTCGGGCTGCCGCCCACCATCCCGGTCGAAGACGCCCTCAGCCGGACCTGGCTGGCGCGTACACCGGAGCCGTGGACGGCCGACGGGCACATCAGCTACGCCGTCACCCACGCCGTCTTCTACCTCACCGACTGGGGTGAGAAGCCCGAGGGCCTGCCGCCCCGTATCGCCGACTATCTCGCCACGTGGCTGCCGGTCTGGCTGGACGACTGGCTGGACCTGCGGCGCTGGGACCTGATCGGGGAACTCCTCGCCGTCGACGCGTGCCTGCCCCGCCCGACCCTGGACGAGGAGGTCTGGGAAGGCTTCGCCGCCGCGCAGCAGCCCGACGGTGCGATGCCCTTCCGGGAGACGATGGAGACGGGCTCGCCGGACGAGGTGTTCGACGCCGTGTACCACCCCACTCTGGTGGCCGCGTTCGCCTCCGTACTGGCGACTTCTCGTGCCATGACGCAGCTGGCGCACGCGCCGTCGCGAGGGTGAGTGAGGTGAGTGAGGGTGAGTGAGGTGACGCCGCGATGACCGTGGCCGACGACGATGAGGGAGAGGAGCTGCGGGAGCGCCTCGACGCCGCCGTACGCGCGGTGGACGCGCCCGATGTCGTCTTCGCGCTGTCCCGGCACGGCCGGCGCTTTGTCCACTGCGGCGGCACGGCACCGCCCCCGCCGGTCCCGCGAGACCGATTGCGTTACGAGATCGGGTCGGCCTCCAAGCCCTTCGCCGGGCTGCTGCTGGCCCACCTGACGCACCTCGGCCGGGTGAACGGCGACGACCCGGCCGTCGCGCACTTGTCCCCGAACTGGTCACACGGGCCACACCGACGACACCGGCTGTACCGGCCCGCAGCCACCCTCACGCACCTGATCACGCACACCTCAGGACTGCCCCGGGTGCCCGCCGACTTCTACCCGCAAGCGCTGCACCGCTGGTCCACCAACCCCTACGTCGGGTACCCGGCCCACCGGGTCGTTCGCGCGTTCCTGCGGGCCAGGGCGGGGCCCGCTCCCGGGAACCGCTGGTGCTACTCCAGCTTCGGCGTCGCCGTTCTCGGACACGCCCTCGCGGCGGCCACCCAGACGCCCTGGGAGGACCTGCTCACCAGCCAGGTGCTGCGGCCCCTCGGGCTCACCGACACCACCCCGCGCTCGGACGGCTCGGACGGCCTCTACGGCTCGTACTCCGCCGGATGCGGCGCCGATGCCACCGGACACCGCGCGGACGGCACCACCCCCACACCACCCCTGCGTATCGGCGGTTTCCAGGCGGCCGGAGGCCTCCGGGCCACCCCGCACGACCTGCTCACCTTTCTGGAAGCCCACGTGGACCCCGAGGGCTCCGCGGCCCCGGCCGGCTCCGCGCTGGTGGACGCGCTGCGGGCGGTACGCCGTCCCGTCCTGCGACGCGGCCTCGGCCACCGGCACGTACACACGCTGACGTGGTTTCAGCATCCGTCCGCGGACGGCGGCACGTTCTGTTTCCACTGTGGGGCGACCATGGGCCAGCAAGCCCTTCTGGGGTTCCGTCGCGAGACCGGTACGGCGCTCGCAGCGGTCGCCACGCGCCGCATCTGCCGCCGGGACAGGTTCCTGCCGACGGCGTACGCGCTGCTCAGCGAGGTGTGAATCGAGGCGCGAATCGAGGTGTGAATCGAGGTGTGAACGGTGGCGCGAGCCCGTCTCGGGACGAGCGAGAGGGCGACAGGGACAACAAGGGTCCGCGAGGCGTGCACCAGGCTACGTAACAGCTGAGTTTGCTACCTGGCGGTACGTTTGCCTCCAGCCGCGCAAGGGTGATCGAATACCTTTTCACACGGGCCGCCGCACCGCCAGTTGACCGGGTTCTGTTGCGCGCGGTTCACGAGCACCTATCGCACGGGGGTGCGTGCACCATGCTCAAAAATCTGCTCGGCCGACGGCTGACGACAGATACCCCACAAGCCGGCAACGCGCTCGCCGGCCTTCCCGTACCGCCCGGTGCAGGGGTGCTGACCTGCCGCGTGCTCGACCCGGTCAGCGAGCCCATCCGGCGGGCCGAGTTCACGCTGAGCGACCTCGCCGACCGGAAGGTCCTCAGTGGCGAGACCGATCCCTTCGGGACGATTGTGGCGATCGTCCCGGTCGGTGAGTACCGGCTTGCCGTCTCCGCCGAAAGCTTTATGCCGTTCCGGGGGAACGTGACGGTCACCGACAGCGGTTACTCCGGCATCGGCGACATCGCGCTCCAGATAGCCCGGCCGTTTCCGCTGCCCGAGGCGGGTGAGTGGGAGATCGAAACGGCGCACAGCCGGATCGGATTCGTCGCCCGCCACATCGGCCTCGCCCGTGTACACGGCCGTTTCAACAACTTCGCGGGCGCCGTCCGTATCGCGGAGTCGGTGGAGCGCTCGGCTATGCATGTCGTCATCGAAGCCGCGTCGATCGACACGAGCGTGCAGCTGCGCGACGACCATCTGCGGTCGGCGGACTTCCTCGATGTCGAGCGCTACCCGACGCTGGAGTTCTACAGCGACCGTTTTGTGCACCGGGGCGGCAACAACTGGGCGGTGACGGGGGCGCTCAGCCTGCACGGCGTCACCCGCACGGTCACTCTCGACGCCCAGTACCTCGGCCTGGGCAGCGGCATGGAGGGCGAGATCCGCGCGGCGGTCCGCGCGTCCGCCGAGCTGCACCGCGAGGACTTCACGGTCAACTGGCAGTCGATGCTGGCACGGGGCATCGCGGTCGTCGGCTCCAACATCACGATCGACCTCGACATTCAGATCATCCCCAAGAGCTGACAAGAGCTGACAAGAGCTGAGCCATATGACGTACGAACGGCACGTGCTGGTGCTGCCCGACCGCGACGCGGCGCAGGAGGTGGCCGAGACGCTCGGCGAGCGGTTCGGCGTCGCCGAGGAGCCTCGGCTCGTACGGGACGCGCTGGCCGGCGAGGACGACGCCGAGGACGCACAGTGGCTGGTCGTGGTGGAGGACCCGGACGGACGCCTGGACGCGGGCGCGCTGGACGCGTACGCGGCGGAGTGGGACGGCTGGCGGGAAGCGCCGTAGGACGGACGTCCGGGACGTCCCGGACGTCCGAGGGAGCCCGGCTGTCAGTGGCCCATGGGATGCTGGACAGCAATGACCCGCTCAAGAAATCAGCAGAATTCGACCGACGACCTCCTCGCCCCGCTCACCCTTGCCGTGGGCCAGGAGGACCTGCTCCTCGACCGCGCCGTGCAGCAGGTGGTGGCGGCTGCCCGCGCCGCCGACGCCGACACGGACGTACGCGACCTGGCCGCCGACCAGCTCCAGCCGGGCACCCTCGCCGAGCTGACCAGCCCCTCGCTCTTCGCCGAGCGCAAGGTCGTCGTCGTGCGGAACGCGCAGGACCTGTCCGCCGACACGATCAAGGACGTCAAGGCGTATCTCGACGCCCCCGCCGAGGAGATCACCCTCGTCCTGCTGCACGCGGGCGGCGCGAAGGGCAAGGGCCTGCTGGACGCCGCCCGCAAGGCCGGTGCGCGTGAGGTCGCCTGCCCCAAGACGACCAAGCCCGCGGAGCGGCTCACCTTCGTACGATCGGAGTTCCGCGCGCTGGGCAGGTCCGCGACACCCGAGGCGTGCCAGGCGCTGGTCGACTCCATAGGCAGCGACCTGCGGGAGCTTGCGAGCGCGGTCTCTCAACTCACGTCGGACGTCGAGGGCACGATCGACGAGGCGGTCGTCGGGCAGTACTACACGGGCCGGGCCGAGGCCTCCAGCTTCACGGTCGCCGACCGTGCGGTGGAGGGGCGGGCGGCCGAGGCCCTGGAGGCCCTGCGCTGGTCGTTGTCGACGGGTGTCGCGCCCGTCCTGATCACCAGCGCGCTGGCGCAGGGCGTCCGGGCGATCGGCAAACTCTCCTCGGCCCGCGGCGGCCGGCCCGCGGACCTCGCCCGCGAGCTCGGCATGCCGCCGTGGAAGATCGACCGGGTCAGGCAACAGATGCGCGGCTGGACCCCGGACGGCGTGGCGCTGGCGCTACGAGCGGTGGCGGAGGCGGACGCGGGCGTCAAGGGCGGCGGCGACGACCCGGAGTACGCGCTGGAAAAGGCGGTAGTGGCAATCGCCCGCGCGGCCCGCACGCGGAGCTAGCCCCGCCCTCATAAAGGCCTCCCCGCACCTCATAAAGGCCTCCCCGCACATGACGAAGGCCCCGCCCCGGTCCTGGGGAAGGACCGGGCGAGGCCTCGTCGTACAGCATGTGCGTCAGGTGCGCCGCACCCGCGTGGCGAACGCGTTCGGTTGCGGCGCGGGGTGCCGGTCGGGAGCGGGAGAGAGGGCCCGCTGTGTCCCTGCCGACGGCAATACAAAACTTCAGAAGCCAGTCAGCCGATCAACCGGTCGGCTGCTGGCCAACCAGCCAGAGCTGACTTCAGGCCTTGAGCGCGCCGACCTTGGTCGCCAGCGCCGACTTCTTGTTGGCCGCGGCGTTCTTGTGAATGACGCCCTTCGAGACCGCCTTGTCGAGCGCCTTCGACGCGTCACGCACGGCCACAGTGGCCTTCTCGACGTCGCCGGCAGCGACAGCCTCACGGGCCTTGCGGACCGAGGTCTTGAGCGAGGACTTGACGGCCTTGTTGCGCAGGCGCGCCTTCTCGTTCGTCTTGTTCCGCTTGATCTGGGACTTGATGTTCGCCACGAAAGAGCCTCTGCAGGTTCGATGATCTTCGATGATCTCTTAACTTGCGTCCCACAACCTGACACGGCAGGAGACACAGCTGCTCAGACTACCAGTCGCCCCACTACCGGCCCAAACCGAGCGCAGTGCTCCAACCATGGGACCATGGAGCCTACGTATCGATCCGACATCGCCCGAGACGAGACGCCCGGCGTCTCAAGAATCAGGACCCTGCGTGCCCGCGACTCCTACCAACGTCCCCGAGCCGAGCCGTACCGACCCGGCGCTGATCCGCAATTTCTGCATCATCGCGCACATCGACCACGGCAAGTCCACGCTGGCCGACCGGATGCTCCAGCTGACCGGGGTGGTCGATGTGCGGCAGATGCGCGCGCAGTACCTCGACCGTATGGACATCGAGCGCGAGCGCGGCATCACGATCAAGTCCCAGGCCGTCCGGCTGCCCTGGGCGCCCACGGAGGGTGGGGATCACAACAAGACCCACATCCTCAACATGATCGACACTCCGGGGCACGTCGACTTCACCTATGAGGTGTCGCGGTCGCTCGCCGCCTGCGAGGGCACCGTCCTCCTGGTCGACGCCGCGCAGGGCATCGAGGCGCAGACCCTGGCCAACCTCTACCTGGCGATGGAGAACGACCTCACCATCGTCCCGGTCCTCAACAAGATCGACCTGCCCGCCGCCCAGCCCGAGAAGTTCGCCGAGGAACTCGCCAACCTCATCGGTTGCCAGCCGGAGGACGTCCTGAGGGTCTCCGCCAAGACCGGCGTCGGCGTCGAGGCCCTGCTGGACCGCGTGGTCCGGGACGTCCCGGCCCCGGTTGGCGACGCCGACGCGCCCGCCCGCGCGATGATCTTCGACTCGGTGTACGACTCGTACCGCGGTGTCGTCACCTACGTACGAGTCATCGACGGCCAGCTCAACCGGCGCGAACGCATCCGGATGATGTCCACCAACGCCACCCACGAGCTCCTGGAGATCGGGGTCTCCTCCCCGGAGATGACCTCGGCCGACGGCATCGGCGTCGGCGAGGTGGGCTACATCATCACGGGCGTGAAGGACGTACGTCAGTCCAAGGTCGGTGACACGATCACCTCCCTCCACAAGGGCGCGACCCAGGCGCTGGGCGGTTACAAAGAACCCAAGCCGATGGTGTTCTCCGGCCTCTATCCGCTGGACGGCTCGGACTACCCGGATCTGCGCGAGGCCCTCGACAAGCTCCAGCTCAACGACGCCGCGCTGGTGTACGAGCCGGAGACCTCCGCGGCCCTCGGCTTCGGCTTCCGCGTGGGCTTCCTGGGGCTGCTGCACCTCGACGTCGTCCGCGAGCGCCTGGAGCGCGAGTTCGGTCTCGAACTGATCGCCACCGCCCCCAACGTGGTCTACCGCGTGGTCATGGAGGACGGCGCCGAGCACACGGTCACCAACCCGAGCGAGTTCCCCGAGGGCAAGATCGACGAGGTCCACGAGCCGGTGGTGAAGGCGACCATACTCGCCCCCTCCGAGTTCATCGGATCGATCATGGAGCTCTGCCAGACCCGCCGCGGCACCCTTCTCGGCATGGACTACCTCTCCGCCGACCGCGTGGAGATCCGCTACACCCTCCCGCTCGCCGAGATCGTCTTCGACTTCTTCGACCAGCTGAAGTCCAAGACGCGCGGTTACGCGTCCCTCGACTACGAGCCCACCGGCGAACAGGCCTCGTCCCTCGTCAAGGTCGACATCCTGCTGCACGGTGACAAGGTCGACGCCTTCTCCGCCGTCACCCACAAGGACGCGGCGTACGCGTACGGCGTACGGCTCGTCGCCAAGCTGCGCGAGCTCATCCCGCGGCAGGCCTTCGAGGTGCCCATCCAGGCAGCCGTCGGCTCGCGGGTCATCGCCCGCGAGACCATCCGCGCCATCCGCAAGGACGTCCTCGCCAAGTGCTACGGCGGTGACATCTCCCGTAAGCGGAAGCTGCTGGAGAAGCAGAAGGAAGGCAAGAAGCGGATGAAGATGGTCGGCAGCGTGGAGGTCCCGCAGGACGCCTTCATCGCGGTCCTGTCCAGCGACGACAGCGGCAAGGCCAAGAAGTAGCCGGCCACAAGCAGTACAAGCAGTAAGCGACACGCGAAGAGCGCCCGCCGGGGGTCCGGACGGGCGCTTTTCGCGTGTCGGCGCACGCCTCACCCGGTACGCCGCCGGTACATCGCCCCTATAGGTGACGGATACACCCACCCGCTGTACCAGCCAATCGGGACGGGACGCGTTCGTTATCAAGCGGCAGCCCGTAGCCCCTTACGCCCAGGTCCCGTCAGCTCTACCCTGATCACGGCTCGATGGTTACTCGCCAGTTAAACAACCAGCCAGTCGTGCAGTGCTGCCGCAGGCCCGGAGGATGTCGTGAGCGACACAAATGCCCTGATCGAGAACCGACCGCCCTCCGTGGCGACGCTCTTCGCCGAGCGCGTGGCAGCCACACCGGACGCCGAGGCCTACCGCTATCCGGTGCCCGCCGCCGGCGAAGGTCCCGACGACTGGGAGTCGCTGAGCTGGGGGCAGGCCGCCGAGCGGGTCTACGCCATCGCCGCCGGCCTGATCGACCTCGGGGTACGCCCCGAGGAGCGGGTCGCGCTCGCCTCCGCCACCCGGGTCGAGTGGATCCTCGCCGACCTCGGCGTGATGTGCGCGGGCGGTGCGACCACCACGGTCTACCCGTCCACCAACGCCGAGGAATCGGCGTACATCCTCTCCGACTCCGAGAGCCGGGTGCTGATCGCCGAGAACGCCGCCCAGCTCGCCAAGGCGCGCGAGCGCCGCGCCGAGCTGCCCGAGCTGAGCCATGTGGTCGTGTTCGACATGGCGGACGTCGAGCCCGACGCCGGCGACCCCGAGGGCTGGGTCGTCTCGCTCGCCGATCTGGAGGCTCGCGGCACCGCGTACCTCGACAAGCACCCCGACGCGGTCAAGGAGCGGATCGAGTCGATCACCGCCGATCAGCTGGCGACCCTGATCTACACCTCGGGCACCACCGGCCGGCCCAAGGGCGTACGGCTGCCGCACGACAACTGGTCGTACATGGCCAAGGCCATCGCCGCGACCGGCCTGATCACCCAGGACGACGTGCAGTACCTCTGGCTGCCCCTCGCGCATGTCTTCGGCAAGGTGCTGACCTCCGGGCAGATCGAGGTCGGGCACGTCACCGCCGTGGACGGCCGCATCGACAAGATCATCGTGAATCTGCCGGTCGTGCGGCCGACCTACATGGCCGCCGTGCCGCGCATCTTCGAGAAGGTCTACAACGGAGTCGCGGCCAAGGCGCGGGCCGGCGGCGGCGCCAAGTACAAGATCTTCCAGTGGGCGGCGGCGCTCTCCCGCGAGTACGCCAAGGCCGCGCAGGACAACTTCCGCCGTACGGGCTCGGCCACGGTGCCCTTCGGCCTGGCGGCCAAGCACAAGATCGCCGACGCGCTCGTCTACTCCAAGCTGCGCGAGGCCTTCGGCGGGCAACTGCGCGCCGCGGTCTCCGGATCCGCCGCGCTCGCCCCCGACATCGGCTACTTCTTCGCCGGCGCCGGGATCCACATCCTGGAGGGCTACGGTCTTACGGAGACCAGCGCGGCGTCCTTCGTGAACCCGGGCGAGGCCTACCGCACGGGCACGGTCGGCAAGCCGCTGCCCGGTACCGAGGTGCGCATCGCGGACGACGGCGAGATCATGCTGCGCGGGCCCGGGGTCATGGAGGGCTACCACAACCTGCCCGAGCAGACCGCGGAAGTCCTCGAATCCGACGGCTGGCTGCACACCGGGGACATCGGCGAGCTGTCCGCCGACGGCTATCTGCGGATCACCGACCGCAAGAAGGACCTGATCAAGACCTCCAGCGGCAAGTACATCGCGCCGGCCGAGGTGGAGGGTCAGTTCAAGGCGGTTTGTCCGTTCGTCTCCAACATCCTGGTGTTCGGCGCGGACCGTAACTTCTGCACCGCGCTGATCGCGCTGGACGAGCCGACCATCCTGGGCTGGGCCAAGGAGAACGGCCTGGACTCCTCCTCGTACGCCGACGTGGTCGCCTCCCAGCCGGTCGAGCAGCTCATCGAGGGCTATGTGAAGCGGCTCAACGAGGGGCTGCAGCGCTGGCAGACGATCAAGAAGTTCCGGCTGCTGCCGCGCGACCTGGACGTCGAGCACGGCGAACTGACGCCGAGCCTCAAGCTGAAGCGGCCCGTCGTCGAGCGTGAGTACAAGGACCTGATCGACGAGATGTACGCGGGCTCCCGCGAGGCCTAGCACGCAGTACAGAGGCACGGGCGCGGGCGGGAGCGAGGGTGCTAGTCGCTCCGTCCGCGCCGCAGTTCCCCGAGGACGGCCTCTATCCGGGTCAGCTGCGCCCGCACCTCCGTGGGCGCGCCCGGACCGCCGCCCTGGCCCAGCTCCTTCTCGATCAGGCTCAGCCGCTCCGTGATCTGGCCCAGCTGCTCCTGCTCCCGCGCCAGCATCCGCTCCAGCTGGCGGTTCTTGCGGTGCAGATCGAGGAACACATTCACCTTGGCGCGCAACACCCACGGGTCGTAGGGCTTGGTCAGGAAGTCCGCCGCGCCCGTGGCGTATCCCCGGAAGGCATAGCCGCTGTCGGCCTCCGTCCCGGTCAGGAAGATGATCGGGACGTCCTTCGTCTGGTCGAGGCGTTTGATGTTCGAGGCCGTCTCGAAGCCGTCCATGCCGGGCATCCGCACATCGAGCAGGACCACCGCGAACTTCTGCCGGAGCAGGGCCTTCATCGCCTCCTCCCCGGAACGTGCCCGTACCAGTGGTTCGTTGAGGGATCCCAGGACTGCTTCCAGGGCCACCAGGTTGTCCTCCATGTCGTCCACCAGGAGGATGCTCGCGCGGTCGCCGGCGGCGGGTGCCTCTGTGCTCATCGTCGTCTCTGCCTCACGTCGTCGTCGGTGGGACGGCCGGTTCCCCGGCGGAGTCGGGGTCCGGGGCCGGCTCCGGGTCCGGGTCCGGGTCCAGGAGGGAGCACACGACCGTCAGCAGATGGTCCACGTCGACCGGCTTCGGCACGTACTCATGGGCACCCTGCGCGATGGCCTTCTCGCGGTCGCCCGGCATCGCCTTCGCGGTGAGGGCGATGATCGGGAGGTCGGTCCAGCGCGAGCTGCGCCGGATGGCGTCGATCGTCTCGTAACCGTCCATCTCGGGCATCATGATGTCCATCAGGACCAGTTCGATATCGGGGCTGCGCTCCAGGGTTTCGATGCCCTCCCGCCCGTTCTCCGCGTACAGCACGGACATGCCCACCCGGCCGAGCACCTGCGTGAGCGCGAAGACATTGCGGATGTCGTCGTCGACGATGAGGACGCGGCGGCCGGGCAGGATCTTCCCCGCACGGCCCGACTTCCACTCCTCCAGCTTCGTCGTCGCGGGCCAGCCGTCGTCCAGGTCGTCCAGACGCGAGGGCTCATGGCCGGATATGGCACCGGACTCTGTGCCGGACCCGGACCTGGACCCCGACTCGGACCCTGACTCGGCGGAGCCGGAGCCGGTGTCCGTGCGGTGCCGGTCGAGGGCCTCCAGTGGGACGGCGGCGCGTATGCCGCGACCCATGTCGGTCTCGCTCTCGCTGCCGCCATGTCCTGCGTGGACCACGGGAACGTACAGCGTGAAGGTCGAGCCGCGCCCCGGTTCGCTCTCCGCGATGATCCGGCCGCCGAGCAGCCCCGCGATCTCCCGGCTGATGGACAGGCCCAGCCCCGTGCCGCCGTACTTGCGGTTGGTAGTGCCGTCGGCCTGCTGGAACGCATCGAAGATCACCGCGAGCTTCTCCGGCGCGATGCCGATGCCGGTGTCGGCGACCGCGAAGGCGATCAAGTCGTCAACGCCCTGGAGCAGCTTGTCGGCCTGCTCGCCCCTGACTCTGTTCACGCGCATTTCGACGCGCCCTGCCGAGGTGAACTTGATGGCGTTGGAGAGCAGATTGCGCAGGATCTGCTGGAGCCGCTGCTCATCGGAGTGCATCTGTCGCGGTACGTCGGGCCCGACCGCGACCTCGAAGGCCAGCCCGAGATCGAGCGTGACCGGGCGGAATGTGGCGTGGACGTAGTCCAGCAGCTTGATCAGCGGCAGCTCCTTCGGGCGCACGTCCATCCGGCCCGCCTCAATCTTCGACAGATCCAGGATGTCGCTGATCAGCTGGAGCAGATCGGAGCCCGAGCGGTGGATCGTACGAGCGAAGTGCACATCCTGGTCGGAGAGATGGCCGTCGGGGTTGTCGGAGAGCAGCCGCGCAAGGATGAGCAGGGAGTTCAGCGGGGTCCGCAGCTCGTGCGACATGTTCGCCAGGAACTCCGACTTGTACTGCGAGGAGGTCGCGAGCAGCGCCGCCTTCTCCTCCAGCTCGGCGTTGGAGCGCTGGAGCTCACCCTGCTGGCGCTGGAGCTCGTCGGAGCGCTCCTGGAGCTGGGTCGCCAGCCGCTGCGACTCGCCGAGCAGGGACTCCGTACGGGAGTTGGCGATGATGGTGTTGATCGCGACGCCGATGGTGTTGACGAACTGGTCGAAGAAGGCCAGGTGCACATCGGAGAAGCGGGAGAAGGACGCCAGCTCGATGACGCCGAGCAGCTTGTTCTCGAAGAGGATCGGGATGATGACGACGCTGGCCGGAGACGCCTCGCCAAGGCCTGAGTTGATCTTGATGTAGTCCGGCGGGACCTCCTCCAGGAGGATTCGCTTCTTCTGCAGGGCCGCCTGCCGTACCAGGCCGTGGCCGGGCATGCCCGTGGTGTCGACGGTGGCGGCCTGCGCCGAGCCGTAGCCCGCGATGAAGGCCAGACCGCGCTGCGCGCCCGCGTTGATGGTGAGAGGGGGCGGGGCCCCCTCCTCGTCGGGCTCGGCCAGGAAGAACGCGCCGTACTGCGCGTTCACCAGCGGCGTCAGCTCACGCAGGATCAGGTCCGCGACCTCCATCAGGTCACGGTGGCCCTGCATCAGACTGGCCAGGCGGGCGAGATTGGACTCCAGCCAGTCCTTGGCGCGGGTGGTCTCCCGGAGGTTGGACACCATCAGGTTGATGTTGTCCTTCAGCTCGGAGACCTCGCCGCGGGTCTCCACCGTGATCGAGCGGGACATGTCGCCCTGGGCGACGGCCGACGCGACTTCGGCGATGGCGCGGACCTGGGTGGTGAGGTTGAGCGCCAGCTCATTGACGTTGGTGGTGAGCCGCTTCCACGTGCCGTAGACGCCCTCGACGCGCGCCTGACCGCCAAGCTGGCCCTCCGAGCCGACCTCGCGGGCCACCCGGGTGACCTCGGAGGAGAACGAGGAAAGTGTGTCCACCATGGTGTTGATGGTGGTCTTGAGCTCCAGGATCTCGCCGCGCGCGTCCACGTCGATCTTCTTGGACAGGTCGCCCTGCGCCACGGCCGTCGCCACCTGGGCGATATTGCGCACCTGCGAGGTCAGGTTGTCGGCCATGTAGTTGACGTTGTCCGTGAGGTCCTTCCACAGGCCGGTGACGCCGAGGACCTGGGCGCGTCCGCCGAGGCGGCCGTCCGTGCCCACCTCGCGGGCGACGCGGGTGACCTCGTCGGCGAAGGCGCGGAGCTGGTCGACCATGGTGTTGACGGTGTCCTTGAGCTCCAGGATCTCGCCGCGCGCGTCCACGGTGATCTTCTTGGACAGGTCGCCGTTGGCGACGGCGGTGGTGACCTGGGCGATGTTGCGTACTTGGCTGGTCAGGTTGGAGGCCATGAAGTTGACGTTGTCGGTGAGGTCTTTCCAGACGCCGGACACGCCGCGCACCTGGGCCTGGCCGCCGAGGTTGCCTTCGGTGCCGACCTCGCGGGCGACCCGTGTCACTTCGTCGGCGAAGGCGGAGAGCTGGTCGACCATGGTGTTGATGGTCGATTTGAGTTCGAGGATCTCGCCCTTCGCCTCGACCGTGATCTTCTTGCCCAGATCGCCCTGGACGACAGCCGTCGAGACGAGGGAGATGTTCCGCATCTGCGAGGTCAGGTTGTCGGCCATGAAGTTGACGTTCTGAGTCAGGTCCTTCCAGACCCCGGACACTCCCCGCACCTGAGCCCGGCCGCCCAACTTGCCCTCGGTGCCGACTTCGCGGGCGACCCGTGTCACTTCGTCGGCGAAGGCGGAGAGCTGGTCGACCATGGTGTTGATGGTCGATTTGAGTTCGAGGATCTCGCCCTGCGCGTCGACAGTGATCTTCTGGGAGAGATCGCCGTTGGCGACGGCGGTGGTGACCTGGGCGATGTTGCGTACTTGGCTGGTCAGGTTGGAGGCCATGAAGTTGACGTTGTCGGTGAGGTCTTTCCAGACGCCGGACACGCCGCGGACCTGAGCCCGGCCGCCCAGCTGACCCATCGTGCCGACCTCGCGGGCGACGCGGGTGACCTCGTCGGCGAAGGCGGAGAGCTGGTCGACCATGGTGTTGACGGTGAGCTTCAGCTCCAGCAGCTCGCCGGTCGCCTCGACCTTGACCGTACGGGTCAGATCGCCGCGGGCCACGGCCGTGGTCACCGCGGCGATGTCGCGCACCTGCGCGGTCAGCCGTGCGGCCATGGTGTTGACCGCCTCGGTCACATCCCGCCAGCTGCCCGACAGGCCACGGACCTTGGCGCGTCCGCCGAGCCGCCCTTCCGTGCCGACCTCGCGTGCGACGCGGGTCACCTCGCCGGTGAACCGCGACAGCTGGTCGACCATCTTGTTCACGGCGCTGCCCAGCCGTCGCAGATCCCCGCGTAACTCGCGGTTGCCGTCCTGCAGATCGACCCGCTGGGTCAGATCGCCGCCTGCCACCGCGTCGAGCACCCGGGCGGCGTTCGCGGCGGGCACCACGAGGGCGTCCAGCAGCGCGTTCGTACTGTTGACGCCGTTGGTCCAGGCACCCTGGCCGGGGCTGGCCGACAGCCGTTCGTCGAGCCGTCCGTAGCGTACGACTTCCCTGTGCACCCGCGACAGTTCGTCGGTGAAATGCTGATTGCGCGCCGCGATCTGGTTGAACATCGCGGCCAGCTCGGTGGGCATGCCGCCATCGGACGCGGTGTCAGGGGGCTGCGCCACACGTATCCGGAAGTCCCCGTCCCGCAGGGCTGTCATCGCCGCCAGCAGCGGACGCAGCTCCGAGACGCGGACCCACGCACCGTCCGACGGCGGCTGGGGAGTGGAGGAGATAGGTGAAGTAGGTGAAGTAGGGGGGAGAGTCGGCCGAGAGGACGGCGACGCACTGTCTCTGAGTTTCATAACTCGACCACTTCAGTGACTCGGCGCTTATGGGCAGGCTCAGTCTGTCACTCTGTCGGTGTCATAAGCGGCGCATTGCCAGAACCGATCAGGAGCCGCACCGTGGGGTCTCTTCCGACGCAGCGCGAAACTCTCCTCCGCTCAACTCCCTTTACACCGGCCCGTGATGACGCGCGATCAGTCGCGCGTACCAGCCTGCCCGGTACGCACTTCGCGCCGTCCGCCGCCCGCCGTTTCGTGCGCGCGGCCCTCGCCGACTGGACCACCCTCGGGCTGCTCGCCACCTGCGCCTTCTGCCGCGGGAACGGGGCCTGCGCGCCGGGACAGCACAGTACGGACCGGCTCGCCGAGGACGCCGTGCTCATCGTCAACGAGCTGGTCACCAACGCCGTCGTACACGCGGGGACCACCGTCGAACTCCTCTCCAGGCTGGAGGGGCCGACGGAATCGGCGGAGTCGTACGAGGGCGAGTCCGCCGCCCTCGTCCTCGAAGTCTCCGACCACCACCCCGCCAGGGCCGTACGCAATGAACCCCACAGCGGCGCGGGAGAACGCGTCGCCGTCCCCGAGTACGGGCGCGGCCTCTATCTGGTCGCCGCCCTCTCCGAGCGCTGGGGCATCACCTACCGCTCGGGGCTCAAGACGGTCTGGGCGCGCCTTCCCGTCGACGGCGGGGACGCGGGGCCGCTCACTGGCGTGGTCAACGGCGCGGACGCGGAACCCGCGCTGCAACGCGGGCTGCGCGCCGCCGAGATCCTCGCCCCCTCGCTGCGGCGCAGCGTGCGCGAGGACCGGTCCGACCACGGCATGTCCAGCCGCGGCGCCCTCTCGTTCCTCGCCGAGGCCTCCGACCTGCTCGCCGGACAGCTCGACCAGGACCTGGTAGCGGCGCTCGCCGGGCAGCTGCTGGTGCCGCGGCTCGCCGACTGGTGCGCGATCTGGCTGGACAGCGAGGCGGGCGGCGGAGCGGGGGAAGCGCCGAGGCTGGCCCGGGTCTGGCACAGCGACGAGTCCCGTACGGAGCAGCTGCGCGACCTGCTGGAGAAGGAGCCACCGCTGCTGCCGGTCACGGCTGATACGGCGGGCAATGGGCCCGTGCCGTTCCCCTGGCCGGGCGACGAGGAGGGCGGCGAGGGGGAGGTCGGCGAGGGCATGGGCGGCGAGGGCATGGGCGGCGAGGGCATGGCTTTCGCGTACCGCCTGGTCGCCGGCGGGCGCGGCCTGGGCACGCTCCTCGTCGCCCGGCAGGGCGTGGCACGGCTGCCCGACGAGGTCACCGCGCTGATCGAGGACTTCTCGCGACGGGTGGCGCTGGCGATCGGCGCGGCCCGCCAGTACAGCCGCCAGGCCACCATCAGCCGGGTCCTTCAGCGCGGTCTGCTGCCCGGCAACGTCGCGCAGATCCCGGGCGTGGACCGGGCCCTGGTGTACGAGCCCAGCGACGACGGCGTGGCGGGCGGCGACTTCTACGACATTTTCCCGGCCGGCTCCGGCGGGCGCTGGTGCTTCATGCTCGGCGACGTCCAGGGCAGCGGGCCCGAGGCGGCGGTCGTCACCGGCCTCGCCCGGCCCTGGCTGCGGCTGCTCGCCCGCGAGGGCTACCAGGTCGGCCAGGTGCTGGACAGGCTCAATGGGCTGCTGCTGGACGACGCCATGGAGGCGGCGGAGTCGGCCGCGCTGATGGTCGCGGCTGCGGGCGGACAGGAGGTGCAGGAAGGGCCGCAGCCGCGCTTCCTCTCTCTGCTTTACGGCGAACTGGTGCCCTCCTCCCGGCCGGGAGGAGGCCTGCGCTGCACCCTGGCGAGCGCGGGCCACCCGCTGCCGTTGCTGCTGCGGCCCGACGGGCGGGTGATCACGGCGGCCGAGCCGCAGGTGCTGCTCGGGGTGGTCGAGGA
Source organism: Streptomyces sp. NPDC052236 (assembly GCF_044548015.1). Taxonomy (NCBI): domain Bacteria; kingdom Bacillati; phylum Actinomycetota; class Actinomycetes; order Kitasatosporales; family Streptomycetaceae; genus Streptomyces; species Streptomyces sp. NPDC052236. The sequence goes on from NZ_JBIUBL010000004.1 coordinate 277,776, forward strand.
CGTGGCGTACGAGTGCCAGACCTTCGACCTGGCGCCCGGCGACACGCTGCTCTGCGTGACTGACGGGGTGACCGAGCGGCGCTCGGGTCCACGCGGATCACGCATGTTCGACGACGAGGACGGGCTCGCGCAGGTGCTGGCGGGGTGCGCGGGCATGACCGCGCAAGGGGTCGCGGAGCGGATCAAGCAGGCGGTGTACGACTTCGCGCGGACGCCGCCGGACGATGATCTGGCGCTGCTGGTGTTCCAGGCGCAGTGAGCTGAGGGTCCGGGGTGCGTCCGTACGGGCTTGTCCGGACGTGACGGACAATGGGGTGCATGCCTTCCGTACTGCCCGATGGTGAGCCCATGCCCGAGGACGGCGCGCTGCCCGCGTCCGCCCTTGCGGGCGCCGGCGACCGGCCGCTCGCCTTCTATCTGCACGTGCCGTACTGCGCGACGCGTTGTGGCTACTGCGACTTCAATACGTACACGGCGACCGAGCTGCGCGGCTCGGGCGGCGTGCTCGCCTCCCGCGACAACTACGCCGACATGGTCGCCGAGGAAATCCGGCTCGCCCGCAAGGTGCTGGGCGACGACCCGCGCGAGGTGCGGACGGTGTTCGTCGGCGGCGGTACGCCCACGCTGCTCGCCGCGAGCGACCTCGTACGGATGCTCGACGCCGTACGAGAGGAGTTCCCTCTCGCGCCCGACGCGGAGATCACGACCGAGGCGAACCCGGACTCGGTGGACCCGGCGTACCTGGCGGCGCTGCGGGAGGGCGGCTTCAACCGGATCTCCTTCGGGATGCAGAGCGCGCGGCAGCATGTGCTGAAGGTGCTGGACCGTACGCATACGCCGGGCCGCCCCGAGGCATGCGTCGCGGAGGCGCGGGCGGCGGGGTTCGACCATGTCAACCTCGACCTGATCTACGGCACGCCGGGGGAGAGCGACGACGACTGGCGGGCGACGCTCGCGGCGGCGGTGGGGGCCGGTCCGGACCATGTGTCGGCGTACGCGCTGATCGTGGAGGAGGGCACACAGCTGGCGCGGCGGATCCGCCGGGGCGAGGTGCCGATGACCGACGACGACGTCCACGCGGACCGCTACCTGATCACCGACTCGGTGCTGGCGGAGGCCGGGTACGAGTGGTACGAGGTCTCCAACTGGGCCACGTCCGATGCGGGCCGCTGCCTGCACAACGAGCTCTACTGGCGCGGCGCGGACTGGTGGGGCGCGGGCCCCGGCGCGCACAGCCATGTGGGCGGGGTGCGGTGGTGGAACGTGAAGCACCCGGGGGCGTATGCGGCGGCGCTGGCGGGTGGGCGATCGCCGGGGGCGGGGCGGGAGCTCCTTACGGCGGAGGACCGCAGGGTGGAGCGGATATTGCTGGAACTCAGGCTGCGGGAGGGGTGCCCGCTGGAGCTGCTGCGGGCGGCGGGGCTGACGGCGTCGCGCCGGGCGCTGGCGGAGGGGCTGCTGGAGGCCGGGCCGTACGGGGAGGGGCGGGCGGTGCTGACCCTGCGGGGGCGGCTGCTGGCGGACGCGGTGGTGCGGGACCTGGTGGACTGAGGGGGCCGGGGGGTGCGGGTGGCGCCCGGCGATTGAGGCGCGGGGGTCTGGGGGCGGAGCCCCCAGTTACGGGAAGGGGCGGGTAGGGGAACAAATCGCACCCCTAACCCGGCGCCGTCACGAAATCGATCAGTTCCTCCACCCGACCCAGCAGCGCCGGCTCCAGGTCCCGATACGAGCGCACCCCGGACAGGATCCGCTGCCACGCCGCCCCCGTGTTCTCCGGCCAGCCCAGCGCCCTGCACACCCCCGTCTTCCAGTCCTCCCCGCGCGGCACCGACGGCCACGCCCGGATCCCCACCGACGACGGCTTCACCGCCTCCCACACATCGATGTACGGGTGGCCCACCACCAGCGCGTGAGCGCTGGAGACCCGGGACGCGATACGGGACTCCTTCGAGCCCGGGACCAGGTGGTCCACCAGCACCCCCAACCGAGCATCCGGGCCCGGGGCGAACTCCGCGACGATCGAGGGCAGGTCGTCGATGCCCTCCAGGTACTCCACCACCACCCCCTCGATGCGCAGATCGTCGCCCCAGACCCGCTCCACGAGCTCCGCGTCATGGCGGCCCTCCACGTAGATGCGGCCCGCCCGCGCCACCCGGGCCCGCGCCCCCGGGACCGCCACCGAGCCGGAGGCCGTACGGGTCGGGCGCACCACAGCAGCCGAGGGGCGGACCAGCGTGACCGGGCGGCCCTCCAGCAGGAACCTTCCGGGCGCCAGCGGAAACACCCGGTGCTTGCCGAAGCGGTCCTCCAGCGTGACCGTCGGGCCCTCCGCCGTTTTCTCCGTACGGATCACCGCACCGCAGAAACCCGTCGTGACCTCTTCCACGACCAGGTCGGGCTCGGCGGGGACCTCCGGGGCGACGGGCTGCTGCTTCTTCCAGGGAGGCGTCAGATCCGGGCTGTAGCTGCGCATTCGGCTGACGCTACGACACCCCGAAGCGCGCCGCCAGCACCTCGCGCTGCGCGCGCACGAACGCCGCGTCGACCACCGCCCCGTGCCCCGGAACGTACGCCGCGTCCTCCCCGCCCAGGGAGAGCAGCCGGTCCAGGGCGGCCGGCCAGCGGGACGGGATCGCGTCCCGGCCCGCCTGCGGCTCCCCCGACTCCTCCACCAGGTCGCCGCAGAAGACCACCTCCGGGCTGCCCGGCACGAGCAGCGCCAGGTCGTGGCCCGAGTGGCCGGGACCGACATTGGCCAGCAGCACCTGGCGGCCCCCCAGCTCAAGCGTCCACTCACCGCACACCAGATGCTGCGGCACCACCAGTACGTCCGCCGCCTCCGCCGCGTCGGGTTCGGCGACCCCGTGGCGTACGGCCGAATCGCGGATCTCGTCCCGTTCCCGCCGCATCAGCGCGTCCATGCCGACCGCGCCGTACACCTCCGCCCCCGCGAACGCCGCCGTCCCCAGTACATGGTCGAAGTGCGGATGGCTCAGTGCGATATGCGTCACTCTCCGCCCGCCCAGCAGCGCCTGCGCCTGCGTGCGGATTGCGGCGCCCTCGCGCACCGTCGAGCCCGTGTCGTACAGGAGCACGGCGTCCTCGCCGACGATCAGTCCGGTGGTCGCGTCCCAGCCGGGCAATCGCCTGCGGCCCACCCCCTCGGCCAACCGTTCCCAGCCGAAGTCTTCCCAACTGACGTCCATACGGGGACGCTATCGGCAACGACCTGCGATGTCGCACGGTAGCCACGGTAGCGTTGACGGGTCCCCGCCGACCGACGGCCTTGCTACGTCCGTACCTCACAGCCGTACACTGGCTCGGGGGAACGCTGGCACTCGGACCTCATGAGTGCCAAGGGGTCACCAACGAACCACTGTCTGGAGGTGTGCGCGATGCTCAGCGAACGCAGACTCGAGGTCTTGCGCGCCATCGTCCAGGACTATGTCGGCACCGAGGAGCCTGTCGGCTCCAAGGCGCTGACCCAGCGGCACAAGCTCGGCGTCTCCCCGGCCACCGTCCGCAACGACATGGCCGTGCTGGAGGAGGAAGGGTTCATCGCCCAGCCTCATACGAGCGCCGGGCGGATCCCGACGGACAAGGGCTACCGGCTCTTCGTCGACAAGCTGGCGGGCGTCAAGCCCCTGTCGTCGCCCGAGCGCCGCGCGATCCAGAACTTCCTCGACGGAGCAGTGGACCTGGACGACGTCGTCGGCCGTACGGTACGGCTGCTGGCGCAGCTGACCCGGCAGGTCGCGGTCGTCCAGTACCCCTCCCTGACCCGCTCCACGGTCCGGCATGTGGAACTCCTCTCACTCGCGCCCGCCCGTCTGATGCTCGTGCTCATCACGGACACCGGACGGGTCGAACAGCGCATGATCGACTGTCCCGCGCCCTTCGGTGAGACGTCGCTCGCGGACCTGCGGGCCCGGCTGAACAGCCGGATCGTCGGCCGCCGCTTCGCGGATGTGCCGCAGCTGGTGCAGGATCTGGCCGACTCCTTCGACCCGGAGGACCGCTCCACCGTCTCCATGGTGCTGGCGACCCTGCTGGAGACTCTGGTCGAGGAGACCGAGGAGCGGCTGGTGATCGGCGGCACCGCCAATCTGACCCGCTTCGGACACGACTTCCCGCTGACGATCAGGCCGGTGCTGGAAGCGCTCGAGGAGCATGTGGTGCTGCTCAAGCTGCTCGGCGAAGCCAATGACTCGGGCATGGGCATGACGGTACGTATCGGTCATGAGAACGCTCATGAGGGACTCAACTCCACGTCCGTCGTCGCGGTCGGCTACGGTTCGGGCGACGAGGCAGTTGCCAAACTAGGCGTGGTCGGACCGACCCGCATGGACTACCCCGGAACGATGGGAGCGGTACGCGCAGTGGCACGTTACGTCGGACAGATCCTGGCGGAGTCGTAAGTGGCCACGGACTACTACGCCGTACTCGGCGTGCGCCGCGACGCTTCACAGGACGAGATCAAGAAGGCTTTCCGCCGACTTGCCCGTGAACTGCACCCGGATGTGAATCCGGACCCGAAGACGCAGGAGCGCTTCAAGGAGATCAACGCCGCGTACGAGGTGTTGTCGGACCCGCAGAAGAAGCAGGTCTACGACCTCGGCGGTGACCCGCTGTCGCAGTCGGGCGGCGGGGGCGCGGGCGGCTTCGGAGCGGGTGGCTTCGGCAATTTCTCCGACATCATGGACGCGTTCTTCGGTACGGCGTCGCAGCGCGGCCCCAGGTCGCGTACGCGGCGGGGCCAGGACGCGATGATCCGCCTGGAGATCGACCTCAAGGAAGCCGCCTTCGGCACGACGAAGGACATCCAGGTCGACACGGCCGTGGTCTGCACGACGTGCAGCGGCGAGGGCGCGGCGCCGGGGACCTCGGCGCAGACGTGTGACATGTGCCGTGGGCGCGGTGAGGTCTCGCAGGTGACGCGGTCCTTCCTGGGCCAGGTCATGACCTCGCGGCCGTGCCCGCAGTGCCAGGGCTTCGGCACGGTGGTGCCGACGCCGTGTCCCGAGTGCGCGGGCGACGGGCGTGTGCGCTCGCGCCGGACGCTGACGGTCAAGATTCCGGCGGGCGTCGACAACGGGACGCGTATCCAGCTGGCGGGCGAGGGCGAGGTCGGCCCTGGCGGTGGACCCGCGGGCGACCTGTACGTCGAGATCCACGAGCTGCCGCACGCGCAGTTCCAGCGGCGCGGCGACGATCTGCACTGCACGGTGACGGTGCCGATGACGGCGGCGGCGCTCGGCACGAAGTGCCCGCTGGAGACGCTGGACGGGGTCGAGGACATCGACATCCGCCCTGGCACGCAGTCCGGCCAGTCGGTGCCGCTGCACGGGCGCGGCATCACGCACCTGCGGGGCGGGGGCCGGGGTGACCTGATCGTGCACGTCGAGGTGATGACGCCGACGAAGCTGGACGCGGAGCAGGAGAGGCTGCTGCGGGACCTGGCGAAGCTGCGGGGGGAGGAACGGCCGACGGGGCAGTTCCAGCCGGGGCAGCAGGGGTTGTTCTCGCGGCTGAAGGACGCGTTCAACGGGCGGTAGGTGTTGGGTGCGGGTCGCGGTGGTGCGGGTGGCCGCTGCGCGGGGCTTGTTCCCCTACCCGCCCCTTCCCGAACTGGGGCTCCGCCCCAGACCCCGGTCCTCAATCGCCGGACGGGCTTGATTTCAAGCCCCGCCGGCGATTGAGGCGCGGGGGTTCGGGGGCAGAGCCCCCGACAAGGACCTAACGCCCGCTCCGTGGGAACATGCACCCATGCCCACCGCACTGACCGATCTCTCCCGGTATCCGATCGTGCAGGCCCCCATGGCCGGCGGCGCATCCTGCCCCGCTCTCGCCGCCGCCGTGTCCGACGCCGGCGGTCTCGGGTTTCTCGCCGCCGGGTACAAGACCGCAGACGTCATGTACCAGGAGATCAAACAGCTTCGCGGGCTCACGCGCCGCCCCTTCGGGGTCAATCTCTTCATGCCGCAGCCGGGCACCGCCGACCCCGCCGCCGTCGGGGTCTACCGCAGTCAGCTCGCCGGTGAGGCCGCCTGGTACGAGACGCCCCTCGGCGATCCCGACCAGGGACGGGACGACGGGTACGAGGCCAAGCTGGCCGTCCTCCTCGACGACCCCGTGCCGGTCGTCTCCTTCACCTTCGGCTGTCCGTCCCGCGAGGTGCTCGGCTCGTTCGCCGAGGCGGGTGTCTACACCGTCGTGACGGTCACCACGCCCGACGAGGCGCGGGCCGCGCGGCAAGCCGGTGCCGACGCCTTGTGCGTACAGGGCGTCGAGGCGGGCGGCCACCAGGGAACCCACCGTGACGACCCCGCCGCCGACAACGCCGGGATCGGGCTCCTCGCACTCATCGGGCTGGTCCGCGACGCCGTGGACCTGCCGGTCATCGCCGCCGGCGGGCTGATGCGCGGCGGGCAGGTCGCCGCCGTGCTCGCGGCCGGCGCGGACGCCGCGCAGCTCGGGACCGCGTTTCTGGTCTGTCCGGAGTCCGGCGCGCACACGCTGCACAAGCAGGCAATGACCAACCCGGTGTTCGTACGCACCGAACTCACCCGCGCCTTCACCGGGCGGCCCGCCCGTGGGCTGGTCAACCGGTTCATGCGCGAGCACGGCCCGTACGCCCCCGCCGCCTACCCCGAGGTGGCGCACCTCACCAGCCCCCTGCGTAAGGCCGCCGCCGCTGCGGGCGACGCCCAGGGCATGCCGCTGTGGGCCGGACAGGGCCACCGGCTGGCGCGCGAGCTGCCCGCCGCGCGGCTGGTCGAGGTGCTGGTCGCCGAACTGGACTCCGCGCGCGCCGCGTTGGCGCTCGGCAGGAGGGTCCGATGACCGCGCCCGTATTCCTCGTGGACTCGCTGGCGGACGTGGAGCCGGGCGCGGTCCTGACCCTGGACGGGCCCGAGGGGCGGCACGCCGTCTCCGTACGCAGGCTGCGGTCCGGCGAGGACGTCGTGCTCACGGACGGGCACGGGCGCGGGGCTGCCGGTGTCGTCCTGCGGACGGAGGGCAAGGAGCGGCTGATCGTCGAGGTGTCCGAGTTCCGCAACGAGCCCGGGCCCACGCCCCGTATCACCGTCGTTCAGGCCCTCCCCAAGGGCGACCGTGGCGAACTCGCCGTCGAGACGATGACGGAGACCGGCGTGGACGCGATCGTGCCCTGGGCCGCCGCGCGCTGTGTCACCCAGTGGCGGGGCGAGCGCGGAGCCAAGGCCCTCGCCAAGTGGCGGGCCACCGCGCGCGAGGCGGGCAAGCAGTCGCGCAGGCTGCGCTTCCCGGACGTCGCGGACGCCGCGACGACCAAGCAGGTTGCGTCACTTCTGGCCGAAGCCGATTTCGCCGCCGTACTGCACGAGGAAGGCGCCGAACCGCTCGCCACCGCCGAACTCCCCGCCCAGGGCTCGATCGTGCTGGTCGTCGGGCCGGAAGGGGGCGTGTCCCCCGAGGAGTTGGCGGCCTTCGCGGAAGCGGGCGCGAAGCCGTACCGGCTGGGGCGCAGCGTGCTGCGTACGTCGACGGCGGGCACGGCCGCCACGGCGCTGCTGCTCGGCCGCACCGGCCGCTGGTCCTGAGCCGAGGCCTACGTCCCGGCGACGGTTGGCAGCAGTCCGCGCTCCGTCGCCTCGTCCAGCAGACGGCGCACAGCCCCGGGCTCGTACAGGTTCAGCGAGTCCCGCTCGGTGTCGCCCACCGTGCCCTCGTGCCCTCGTGCCCTCGTGGCGCAGCGGGCGGCTTGTGGCGTACCGACCACATATAGACGGTGCCCGCGTCGACGACGAGCCGACGCGTGCTTCGCAGCCTTCTGGTCATCGCACGACCGTACGGCGGGGCAAGGTGGCCGCAACCACTCTTTTACTTCAGGGCACTCGGATGACACGCTGCCCTCCATGCGGGCCTTGATACGAGTACGTCACCGCCGGGCCCTGGCCGCGATCGCCGCCGCCGGGGCGGTAGTTGTGTCCCTCGCGGCCTGCGAACCGGCGGCCGGCGACGCGCTGAGTTCGGTCGCCGTCGCGGTCACCACCGACAAGACGGGGACGAGCACCCTGGAGCGCATCGGCTTCGATGTGCGCTGGCTCAGCTGTACGGCGAAGGCCGAAGGCTCCGCCAAAGCGACCGGGACCGGGACCGGGACCGGGACCCGGTCCCGGACCGCAGGCTCCAGCGCGTCGCCGGCCCGCGCCGCGGCCACTGTTGACTGCCAGGGCGAGACCGACTCCGGCGAGGACATCACCCTCAAGGGCAAGGTGACGGAGGAGCGCCTGGGCCGGTGCGTACGCGGTGAGCTCATCTCCAGGATCGCCGGCAAGGTCGTCTTCGAGGCCACCGTGCTCGGAGACTGCGACGCCGCCCCGACGCGCACTCCGACGCGTAAGCCCACGCGCACTCCGAACGAGCCGCCACGGCCCACTGTCACCGTGACCGTGACGGAGACCGTGACTCCCAGCTGATCGCAATGGTCTCCTGCCTATACGATGCGGTCGAACCGACCACACCGCGAGGAGGCCCTGTCATGGCGGGAGAACCGCAGGCCGACTGCCTGTTCTGCAAGATCGCATCGGGGGAGGTGCCCGCCACCGTCGTGCGCGAGACGGCCACCACCGTCGCCTTCCGCGACATCAACCCGCAGGCCCCGACGCACGTCCTGGTCATCCCCAGGGCGCACTACCCGGACGCCGCCTCCCTCGCCGCCGAGCCCGCGCTCCTCGCCGACGTGATCCGTGAGGCGGGCGAGGTCGCCGCCGACGAGAAGGTCGTCGCCCCCGGCTACCGCATCGTCTTCAACACCGGCGCCGGCGCGGGCCAGACCGTCTTCCACGCCCACGCCCACCTCATCGGCGGGCGCGGCCTCGAATGGCCCCCCGGATAGCTGGACAGCCGGACAGCCGGATAGCAGGTAAAAGCCTTGTCCGTACGTGAATTGGTCGTCCTCGGCACCGCCAGCCAAGTCCCCACCCGGCACCGCAACCACAACGGCTACCTGCTGCGCTGGGACGGCGAGGGCATCCTCTTCGACCCGGGCGACGGCACCCAGCGCCAGATGGTCCGCGCCGGGGTCGCCGCCCACGACATCAACCGCATCTGCGTCACGCACTTCCACGGCGACCACTCCCTCGGCCTCGCCGGCGTGATCCAGCGGATCAACCTCGACCAGGTCCCGCACGAGGTCTCCGCCCACTACCCGGCCTCCGGACAGCGCTTCTTCGACCGGCTGCGGTACGCGACGGCATACCGCGAGTCCGTGCGGCTGACCGAAGCCCCGGTCGCCGCCGACGGCGTGCTGGCCAGCACCCCGTCGTACACCCTCGACGCCCACAAGCTCTCGCACCCCGTCGAGTCGTACGGCTACCGGATCACCGAGCCCGACGGCCGCCGCATGCTGCCCGACAAGCTCGCCGCACACGGCATCAAGGGCCCGGACGTCGGCCGCCTCCAGCGCGACGGCGTGCTCGACGGCGTCACCCTCGGCCAGGTCAGCGAGATACGCAGAGGCCAGCGCTTCGCCTTCGTCATGGACACCCGTCTCTGCGAGGGCGCGTACGCGCTCGCAGAGGGCTGCGACATGCTCGTCATCGAGTCGACCTTCCTCGACGGGGACGAACAGATGGCTGAGGACTACGGCCATCTGACCGCCGGGCAGGCGGCCCGCGTGGCCCGTGACGCGGGCGTACGCCACCTGGTGCTGACGCATTTCTCGCAGCGCTACAGCGAGCCCGACGACTTCGAGCGGCAGGCGCGCGCGGCCGGTTTCGAGGGCGAGCTGAGCATTGCCCAGGACCTGTGGCGGGTCCCCGTACCCAAACGAACGTAAGCGTCCCAGCGCCTAATATGGGTTGATGCCCCTCCCCAAAGCGGAACTGCACCTGCACATCGAAGGCACCCTCGAACCCGAGCTCGCCTTCGCGCTCGCGGCGCGCAACGACGTCGAACTGCCCTACAAGGACGCCGAAGAGCTCCGCCGCGCCTACCTCTTCAAGGACCTTCAGTCGTTCCTCGGCCTGTACTACGGGCTGATGGCCGTGCTGCGCACGGAGGACGACTTCGCCGAGCTCGCCGACGCTTATCTGGCGCGCGCCGCCGCGCAGGGCGTGCGCCACGCCGAGATCTTCTTCGACCCGCAGGCGCACACGGCACGCGGCGTCCCCATCTCCACGGTGATCGAGGGACTCGCCCGCGCGCTCGACCGCGGCGAGGAGCGGTACGGCATCTCCACCCGCCTGATCATGTGCTTCCTGCGGGACGCGTCCGCCGCGTCCGCGATGGAGACGCTGGACGCCGCGAAGCCGTATCTGCACAGGATCGCGGCGGTGGGTCTCGACTCCGCGGAGGTAGGGCATCCGCCGTCGAAGTTCCGCGAGGTGTACGAGGCCGCGGCGGCGCTGGGGCTGCGCAAGGTGGCACACGCGGGCGAGGAGGGCCCGCCCGCGTACATCCGGGAGGCCCTGGACGTCCTCGGTGTCGAGCGGATCGACCACGGGCTGCGCTGCATGGAGGATCCGGAGCTGGTCGAGCGGCTCGTACGGGACCGGGTTCCGCTGACGCTCTGCCCGCTGTCGAACGTACGGCTGCGGGCCGTCGACACCCTGGAGGACCACCCGCTCGCGCGTATGATGGAGGCGGGGCTGCTGTGCACGGTCAACTCCGATGATCCCGCGTACTTCGGCGGCTACGTCGGGGACACCTTCCACGCGGTACGGGAGGCGCTGGGGCTCGACGACGAGCGGCTGCGGGAGCTGGCGCGCAATTCGTTCGTGGCGTCGTTCCTGGACGATGACGAGGAGCGGCGGGCGCGTCTGATCGCCGAGGTCGAGGCGTACGACTTCGAACGGCCGGAGTAGCGCCCTCTCTCTCACCTCTCACCTCTTACCCGACCCGGCGCAGGGCCCTCTCGCGGCGCTCGGCCACGCTCGAACCCGACTCCCCGCGCGCCATCCGGCGCAGTACGACCGGCGCCAGGAGCAGGCCGAGTGCGGCCCAGACCCCCAGCACCCCGATGGTCTCCAGGTGGCGCCAGGACTCGCCGATCTCGACCGTGACCGCCGCGTCCGGCAGCAGGGCCGAACGCATGCCCAGGCCGAGCCAGTAGATCGGCGAGAGCTGTCCGGCCCATTGCAGCCACTCGGGCATCGAGGTGATCGGGTAGAAGATGCCGGAGATCGCGATCATGCCCAGGACGGGCAGCTGGATCAGTCCCTGGCCGCGGGCGCTGGAGAACACCGAACCCAGGATCGCGCCGATGGGCAGGGTCGCGATCAGGCCCAGGACCAGCACCCAGAGCAGGGTCAGCCAGGAGCCCAGGTCTGTGACCGCCAGGCCGTCGACGATGAGCATGCCGGGGATCAGCAGGATGGCGAGGTCGGCGAGCAGGCCGCCGGCCACCGCGACGACCTTGCCGACGAGGTAGCCGGGCATTCCGTTCGGCGTCGCCTTGGCGCGCAGGAGGGTCCCGTCCTCACGTTCGGCGGTCAGGGCCTGGCTCATGCTGACCATGCCCATCGCGGCGTTCATGCCCAGGATGCTCGGCAGGGCGAGGGTGGCGAGCAACAGCCCACCCGACCCGAAGGCACTGTCCCGCATGAAGAACATGACGGTCAGCATCATCACCGGCCACAGCAGGTGGGACAGCAGATCCGCGCCGTTGGTGAACGACTGCCGCAGTTCGATCAGGCCGCGGGTCCAGCCCGCCCGTACGGCCGTGGTGGTCGCGCTCGTCGCGCTCATCGGGCCGTCTCCTCCTGGCGTACCAAGGTCATGTATGTGTCCTCCAGCGAGGCCCGGCGGACCTCCAGTTCGCCGATCGCCTCGCCGTACTGGTGGAACAGCCCGCGCACGAACCCGGTCGATTCGGCGGTCGAAGCGACGAAGCGCTGCCCGTCGCGCGTCCAGCGGACCTCGTCCTCGCCCGCGGTCCGCCGCGCCAGCTCGTCCGCCGAGCCGTCGGCGATGATCCGGCCGCCGGCCAGGATCACGATGCGGTCGGCGAGCTTGGCGGCCTCGTCCAGGTCATGCGTGGTGAGCAGGATCGTCGTCCGGTGATCGGCGGCGAGGCGGTGGACGAGGTCGTGGAAGTCGTGCCGGGCCTCCGGGTCGAAGCCCGCGGTGGGCTCGTCCAGGAACAGCAGCTCGGGGCGGCCCACGATGCCGATCGCCACATCCAGCCGCCGCCGCTGCCCGCCGGAGAGTGTCTTGATCTTCTTGCCCGCGTGCTCGGTCAGGCCGAGTGTCTCCATGAGCTCGTCGGCGTCCCACGGCCGCTGGATCGCGTCGGTGGAGTAGGGGGCGTAGTACGTACCGAGGTGGGCGAGGAGTTCGCGCACCCGCCACTTGCCGTGGTCGCGCCAGGACTGGAGTACGACTCCCAGCCGGGCCCGCCACTGCTCGGTGCCGTGCGCCGGATCGGTGCCCAGGACCTCGACCTGGCCCGCCGAGCGCATCCGGAAACCCTCCATGATCTCGATCGTGGTGGTCTTGCCCGCGCCGTTCGGCCCGAGGAGCGCCAGCACCTCCCCGTGGTGCGCCTGGAATGTCACATCACGCAGAACGTCGGTCGTGCCGTACCGCATACGCAGTCCGTCGACATCGAGCACGACTTGCTCGCTTGCCGTCATCAGCTCACCACCTTCAGGTGGTGGGAAAGCTATGTTGCATTTTATCAATCGTCAAACAAATGTCGGCGGAATCAGCCGCTATGAGCGGGAATTTGATGACAGCTATTGCAATGACCTTGGAGTCAAATGCAATGCATTGCCGATTGTCCGTTGCAATGGGCTGCGGGTGAACGCACACTGGGCCCCGGACCGACGATCACGCAAGGAGGCGACCCGGATGCCCGGAGGCAGGCTGGTCCACCAGGACCGCCACGACATCGCGGCAGGGCTGGCCGAAGGACTCGGATACGCCGAGATCGCCAGACGGCTGGGCAGGCCCACGTCCACCGTCAGCCGGGAGGTGGCCCGCAACGGCGGACTCGACGGCTACCGCGCGGACCGCGCGCACCAGGCCACCGGGCGGCGTGCCCGTCGGCGTACGCCTGTTCCCGGCCAGGACCTGGACCCCTCCCCGGAGCTCTCGGCCGCCGTCGGCGCGTACGGACGTGGCGACGAGGCGGCGCGCGCCTTCGCCGAGCAGTTCGCGGCGCTGATGACACAGACCGGGCTGCCGCGGATGGCGGCGCGGGTGCTCGCCTGCCTCGTCACGACCGACTCCGGGGCCCTGACCGCCGCCGAACTGGTCCAGCGGCTGCGGGTCAGCCCCGCTTCCGTATCCAAGGCCGTCGGGTATCTGGAGGAGCTGGACGTGGTCCGCCGCGAACGCGACGCCAGGCGGCGGCGCGAGCGGTACCTCATCGATGACGACGTCTGGCTCCGGTCGTGGCTGACGAGCGCCCGCACCCACCGGATGTGGGCCGACGCGGCCCGCGAGGGCGCTGAGATCTTCGGCGCGGCCACCCCCGCCGGAGCCCGGCTGGACAGCATGGGTCAGTTCTTCGCGCAGCTCAGCGACGACATGTCGGGCGGCCCTTCCGAAGCGGCAGTGGGTGACGCGCTGACGGTGCTCGCCGCGCTCCTGTACGCCGGTACGCCGCTGTCCGTGGAACGACTCGCCGCCGCGCTGGACTGGCCCACGGACCGCGTCACCGACGCCCTGCGCGACGCCGGACAGCACCCGGGACTCGCCGATCCGGTGGCCCTCCGGCGTACCGTGAACGGCGATTACACCGTCACAGCCAGAGTCGAAAGGCTCACCGCGCCCCAGCGAGCGGCCCTGACCGGTGTCGGTGCCGATCGTGATCAGCGCAGGCGGGCACGTTGACGGCCGGACGTTCACCTACATAACCTCTGTTCTGATGTGTGCACGCCATCTATAGGGGGAGATGTGAGATGGATCCGGACAAGGATCTGATCATCACCGAGGTACGGCTGACCCCTGTCCTCATCAGCGACCCGCCGCTGCTCAATGTGCAGGGCGTGCACCAGCCGTACACCCCGCGCCTGGTCGTCGAGGTCGACACGGCGGGCGGGATCACCGGCGTGGGTGAGACCTACGGCGACACCAAGTACCTGGAGCTGGCCCGGCCGTACGCCGAGCGGCTGCCCGGCCGCTCCGCCGCCGACCTCAACGGTCTCTTCGCCCTCGCCGATCAGGTCGGCGTCGCCCACGCGCGCGTGGATCACGCCGTCGACGTCGGCGGGCTGCGTGGCGTACAGACTGCCGGCAAGCTGCGGCTCTCCGTCGTCTCGGCCTTCGAGGTGGCCTGTCTGGACGCGCTCGGCAAGGCGTACGGACAGCCTGTGCACGCGCTTCTCGGCGGCAAGGTCCGCGACGCCGTCGAGTACAGCGCGTATCTCTTCTACCGCTGGGCCGAGCACCCCGATGGCGGCGAACGCGACGACTGGGGCGCGGCCCTCGACCCCGCTGGGATAGTCGAGCAGGCGCGCCGCTTCGTGCGCGACTACGGCTTCCGCTCCTTCAAGCTCAAGGGCGGCGTCTTCGAGCCCGAGCAGGAGATCGCGGCGGTCATGGCGCTCGCCGAAGCCTTCCCCGGGCATCCGCTGCGGCTGGACCCCAACGGGGGCTGGACGCCGGAGACCTCGCTGCGCGTCGCCGCCGAGCTCAAGGACGTACTCGAATACCTGGAGGACCCGACGCCGGGCACCCTCGCCATGGCCGAGGTCTCGGCCGGGACCGAGGTCCCGCTCGCCACCAATATGTGTGTCACGACGTTCCCCGAGATCCGCAGCGCCTTCATGAAGGACGCGGTCCAGGTCGTCCTGTCCGACCACCACTACTGGGGCGGGCTGCGCAATACGCGCGAGCTGGCCGCGATCTGCCGCACCTTCGGGGTCGGCCTGTCCATGCACTCCAACACCCACATGGGCATCAGCTTGGCCGCGATGACCCACGTCGCCGCCACCGTCCCCAACCTCGACTACGCCTGCGACAGCCACTACCCGTGGCAGACGGACGACGTGATCACCGCCCGCCATGTCTTCCGGGACGGCCGCCTCGATGTCAGTAACGCCCCCGGGCTCGGCGTCGAGCTCGACCACGACGCCCTGAGCCGCCTCCACCGGCGCTGGCTGGACGACGACGGCGCGATGCGGGACCGCGACGACGCCGTCGCGATGCGCAAGGCGGCGGGCCACGGGGACTGGACGACCCCGGCCCTGCCTCGCTGGTAGCCCACCCACCCCCTGCGTCTCGCCTCCCGCTCCCGCTCCATCCGGCAGAATGGGCTGATCTGCACCACGTACGGGAGCGCGCACGGTGACCATTCGCCACGGGAAGCAGCTGACAGACGCCGACATCCTGGAACACGCCGCCATCCTGGACCCGCTCGCCGGGCTGCGTACCCCGGGTGACCCCGCGTGCGACGTCTACCTCACCGGCAACGTCTTCCTCGACATCATCTTCACCGGCCTGGACTCCGCTCCCGTGCGCGGCACCGAGTCCTGGGCGCGCGGCATGGGCTCCAGCCCCGGCGGGGTCGCCAATATGGCCACCGCCCTCGCCCGGCTCGGGCTGCGCACCTCGCTGGCCGCCGCCTTCGGGGACGACCACTACGGCGAGTACTGCTGGGACGCCCTCGAACAGGGCGAGGGCATAGACCTCACCCTCTCCCGCACCGTGCCCGGCTGGCACTCGCCGGTCACGGTCTCCATGGCGTACGAGGGCGAGCGGACCATGGTGTCCCACGGGCACGAGGCCCCGCCGCCCGACCCCCTCCCCGAGTGCCCGCCGCCCGCGCGCGCCGCCATCGCCTCGCTCGCGCCCGGCCGCGCCGAGTGGATCGCCCAGGCCGCCCGCAAGGGCACCCGCGTCTTCGCCGACGTCGGCTGGGACGACACGGGCCGCTGGGACCCGGACGACCTCGCCGACCTGGAGCACTGCGAGGCCTTCCTGCCCAACGCCGTGGAGGCGATGCGCTACACCCGCACCGACTGCCCGCTCGCCGCCGCCCGCGCGCTGACCGACAAGGTTCCGCTCGCGGTCGTCACGCTGGGCGCGGAGGGCGCGTACGCCGTGGACGGCGCGTCCGGCGAGAGCGCACAGGTCCCCGCGATCAAGGTGGAGGCGCTGGACCCGACGGGCGCGGGGGACGTATTCGTGGCCGGATTCGTCACCGGCACGCTCGCGGGCTGGCCGCTCGCCGACCGCCTCGCCTTCGCCGGGCTGACCGCGGCCCTGTCGGTGCAGGAGTTCGGCGGCTCGCTCTCGGCGCCCGGCTGGTCGGAGGTCGCCGCCTGGTGGCAGTACGTCCAGGGCTGCGCCGACCAGGACCCCCAGGCGCTGCGCCGGTACGGGTTCCTGGCGGCACTGCTGCCCGCGTCGGCCAGGCCGTGGCCGCTGCGCAGAGCGGTACCGACGATCGGCTTCGGCCGCTCGGCCTGAGGACGCGCTCGGTCGGAAGCGGCCTCGGTCTGAGCGGCCGGGCTTGAAGCGGCCAGGCTTGAACAGCGGCTTGAAGCGGCTCGGGCCTGAGGCGGCCCGGCCGGAAGCGGCTCGGCTTGAACAGCCCGGTCTGAGGCGCCCGGCTTGAAGCGGGCCCGCCCTGAGCACCTGGCCGGCAGCGGCCCCGCCTGAGCCGCCCACCCCAAAGCCGCCTCCCGCCTCCCGCCTCGCCCGAAAGCCGCAGGCCCAGCCCGTGGAAAGCCCGCCGGACGCCCCCGGCACAGCCCCATGGCAAAGCCCCGCGGAAAAGCCCTCGGTCTTGTCACTGCCAGGTCGTAGTCTGGAGGCAGAGGTTGTCGAGCAGCGAGAACCCTGCAACGGGAGGTATGTGCAGGCCACAGAGCCGGCCCATGACTCAGACACCTACAGCCAACGCCAACGTCCCCGCCTCCGCGCCGGGGCAGGCACGAGCCCACTTCAGCGTTCCAGCCAAGCATCCGATGGTGACGGTTCTCGGTTCGGGTGACGCCCTGCTGCGCGTGATAGAGAAGGCTTTCCCGGCGGCCGATATCCATGTCCGGGGCAATCAGGTGAGCGCGGTCGGCGACGCGAGGGAAGTCGCGCTGATCCAGAGCCTTTTCGACGAGATGATGCTCGTGCTCCGCACCGGGCAGCCGATGACGGAGGACGCAGTGGAACGTTCAATCGCCATGCTCAGGGCCACCCAGAACGGCAACGGCGAGCCCGAGACCCCCGCCGAGGTGCTCACCCAGAACATCCTCTCCAGCCGCGGCCGGACCATCCGCCCCAAGACCCTCAACCAGAAGCGGTACGTCGACGCGATCGACAAACACACGATCGTCTTCGGCATCGGCCCCGCCGGTACCGGCAAGACGTATCTCGCCATGGCCAAGGCGGTCCAGGCCCTGCAGTCCAAGCAGGTCAACCGCATCATCCTGACCCGTCCCGCCGTCGAGGCGGGCGAGCGGCTCGGGTTCCTGCCCGGGACTCTCTACGAGAAGATCGACCCCTATCTCCGCCCGCTGTACGACGCGCTGCACGACATGCTCGACCCCGACTCGATCCCGCGCCTGATGGCGGCGGGCACGATCGAGGTCGCGCCGCTGGCGTACATGCGTGGCCGTACTCTCAACGACGCCTTCATCATCCTGGACGAGGCGCAGAACACCAGCGCCGAGCAGATGAAGATGTTCCTCACCCGGCTCGGCTTCGACTCCAAGATCGTCATCACCGGTGACGTCACCCAGGTGGACCTGCCGACCGGTACCAAGAGCGGGCTGCGCCAGGTCCGGGCCATCCTGGAAGGCGTGGACGACGTCCACTTCTCTCTGCTGACGAGCCAGGATGTCGTCCGGCACAAGCTCGTCGGCCGTATTGTCGACGCCTACGAGAAGTACGACGACCAAAACGGGCACCCGAACGGGAAGTAGCAGCAGAGCACCATGTCGATCGACGTCAACAACGAGTCCGGAACAGAGGTCGACGAGCAGGCGATCCTCGATGTCGCCCGCTACGCGCTCGCGCGGATGCGCATCCACCCGCTCTCCGAGCTCTCGGTGATCGCCGTGGATGCCGCCGCCATGGAGCAGCTGCACATGCAGTGGATGGACCTCCCGGGTCCGACCGATGTCATGTCCTTCCCGATGGACGAGCTGCGTCCGCCGGCCAAGGACGACGAGGAGCCCCCGCAGGGGCTCCTCGGTGACATCGTGCTCTGTCCGGAAGTAGCCAAGAGACAGGGCGAAGAGGCCCCGACCCAGCACTCCATGGACGAGGAGCTCCAGCTCCTGACCGTCCATGGAGTGCTGCATCTGCTGGGCTACGACCACGAGGAGCGGGACGAGAAGGCCGAGATGTTCGGCCTTCAGGCCGCGATCGTCGACGGCTGGCGGGCGGAGAAGGGCCATACAGGCCCGTCCCCGGCGCCGACCGTCTCATGACGACCGAGCTGCTTTTCGGGGCGGTCCTGCTGGTTGTGGTCGCCTGGCTGGCGGCCTGCGCGGAGGCCGGTATCGCCCGCGTCTCCAGCTTCCGGGCCGCCGAGGCCGTACGCAACGGCCGCCGCGGCTCCGCGAAGCTCGCGGAGGTCGCCTCCGACCCCACCCGGTATCTCAATGTCGCCCTGCTGGTGCGGGTGGCCTGCGAGATGGCGGCCGGGGTGCTCGTCACGTACGTCTGCCTGGAGGAGTTCGGCGAGAACTGGGAGGCGCTGGTCGTCGCCATCGGGGTGATGGTGCTCGTCTCGTATGTCGCGGTGGGCGTATCGCCGCGCACCATCGGCCGCCAGCACCCGCTGAACACCGCGACGGCCGCCTCGTACGTACTGCTTCCGCTCGCCAGGATCATGGGCCCCATCCCGCAGCTGCTGATCCTCCTCGGCAACGCGTTCACGCCCGGCAAGGGCTTCCGCAAGGGCCCGTTCGCGAGTGAGGCCGAACTGCGGGCGATGGTCGACCTCGCCGAGCAGGAGTCGCTGATCGAGGACGAGGAGCGCCGTATGGTGCACTCCGTCTTCGAGCTCGGTGACACCCTCGTACGCGAAGTGATGGTGCCGCGTACGGACCTGGTCTGCATCGAGCGGTACAAGACCATCCGGCAGGCCCTGACGCTGGCGCTGCGCTCCGGCTTCTCGCGCATCCCCGTCACCGGGGAAAACGAGGACGACATCGTCGGCATCGTGTATCTCAAGGACCTGGTCCGCAAGACGCACATCAACCGCGAGTCGGAGGCGGATCTCGTCTCCACGGCGATGCGGCCCGCGATGTTCGTGCCCGACACCAAGAACGCGGGCGATCTGCTGCGCGAGATGCAGCAGAAGCGCAGCCATGTCGCGGTTGTCATCGACGAGTACGGCGGCACGGCCGGGATCGTCACGATCGAGGACATCCTGGAGGAGATCGTCGGCGAGATCACGGACGAGTACGACCGTGAGGTGGCGCAGGTCGAGGAGCTGGGCACGGGCCGGTTCCGGGTCACCGCGCGCCTGGACATCGATGATCTGGGCGAGCTGTACGGCCTTGACGAGTTCGATGACGAGGATGTGGAGACCGTGGGCGGACTGCTGGCCAAGGCCCTGGGCCGGGTGCCGATCGCGGGCGCGTCCGCGGTGGTGGACCTGCCGGACGGGCGCGCGCTGCGGCTGACCGCGGAGTCCCCGGCCGGCCGCCGGAACAAGATCGTTACGGTGCTGGCGGAGCCGGTGGAGGCCGCGGGTCGGCCCGAGGGGAGTACGGCAGCATGAAGGCGCGGGAGTTGCGGGCGTTCTGCCTCGAATTCAACGCGGCGGTGGAGGAGTTTCCGTTCGGTCCTGAGGCCTCGGTCTTCAAGGTCGCGGGGAAGATGTTCGCCCTGTCCGTGCTGGACGGGCAGCCGCTGACGGTCAATCTGAAGTGCGACCCGGACATCGCGGTCCGGCTCCGCGAGGAGCACCCGACGGCGATCGTGCCCGGCTGGCACATGAACAAGCGCCACTGGAACACGGTGACAGTGGAAGAACTGCCGGACGCGATGATGCGGGAGCTGATCGAGGACTCGTACGACCTGGTGGTGGCCGGGCTGCCGAAGGCGGAACGGCTGCGCCTGGACCGGTGACGTGGCCGGTTGCGGGCTGAGCTGGGCAATTGTGTATCCTCTGGCGGTTATCCGGGGAGGGGGGAAGCTCCCCATGAGCATTCGTAACTATGGGGAGTCACCACTTCATGCGTACTCATATACGTCGCGGCACGGCTGTCGCTGTCGCTGTTTCCGCGCTGTTCCTGACCGCGGCCTGCGGCGGCTCGGACAGTTCCTCCGACGACGACAAGAAGCCGACCGGCACGGCGAGCGAGGCCAAGGACACTGCTGCTGAGGCGCCCGCCGATGGCGCTCCGCTGACGGCCGCACAGCTCAAGGCCGCGACGCTGGAGGTCGCGGACCTGCCGGCCGACTGGAAGGCCAAAACGGTTCCCGTGGAGGACCTGCAGGAGCCCAAGGCGGACAAGCCCGCCTGCCAGCCGATCGTCTCGCTGTTCGCCACCAAGGTCGTCGGCGCCACGATGGGCAAGGACGCGGACTTCAAGTTCAAGGAGAGCGACGACGCGAGCCTGAGCGAGAGCGTCTTCACCTTCCCCGGCACCGGCGCCGCTGACTTCACGAAGGCGATCGGTACCGCGCTGGCGAGCTGCCCCGATGTCGCCTTCACTCAGGACGGCGAGAAGGCCACCTTCAAGCTCGAGAAGCTGTCGATTCCTACGGTCGCCGAGGAGTCGCACGCCTTCCGGATGTCGATGGACATGGGGGAAGTGGGGACGTACAGGCTCGACATTCTGGTGGCCCACCAGGGCACCGGTGCCATCCGCGCCGCGTACATCCCCACGCCGACCAACCCGATTGACAAGCCGGACACCCCGGCCAAGGTGAACCCCTTCGACGACCTGGCCAAGCGCATGGGCGACAAGCTGGTCAAGGGCGCCAAGAGCTGATCGGTCGGAGCTGACCACTTCACGCTGACGCGTCGGCCGCCCGGGGTCTTCCCGGGCGGCCGATCTATGCTCACCCCATGACCCAGAGCACCGACCTCAGCCCCGAAGACCGCAAGATCATCACGCTGGCGCGCTCCGCCCGCGCCCGCAACGCGGTGCCCGAGGGCGCGGCCGTACGGGACGAGACCGGCCGTACGTACGTCGCCGGGACCGTGGCGCTGGACTCGCTCAAGCTCAGCGCGCTGCAGACCGCCGTCGCCATGGCCGTCGCCAGCGGCGCCCAGTCCCTGGAGGCCGCTGCCGTCGTCTCCGAGGCCGACACCGCCTCGGACGCGGACCGTGCCGCCGTACGGGACCTGGGCGGGGCCGCGACGCCGGTGCTGCTGGCCGGTCCGGACGGGATCCTCAAGGCCTCGGTCACAGCGGGCTGACGACCGCCGCTATCCCAACTTCCTTAACAATCACGGCACTTTCCCTTGCAATCGTTGGCTGGTTGCGCATCAATGAACAGCAGATCAACCGACGGACCGTCAGATTTACGGGGCGGCCCGGTCCGGGACGCGGGAGCCGCGGTCCCGTCCCGAGTCGGCTGTCCCTCGTTCCGTGCAGCGTGCGCACCCCGCTCACGGACGGTCCGAGCGCATCCTTCACGCAGCCCTGCCCCGCTGCGCCGTGCCCGTGTGCCCGTACGTCCGCATGCCCGCGCGGCTCCGTGGCGGCGCGGCTGCCAACCGACTCCCTGAAACGTGAAAGGGGAAGAATCCATGCGAGGCAGCAAGTCAGGCATTGGTGTGGCAGTGGCGGCGGGAGCTCTGGCCGTTACCGCTCTGGCGTTCGCCCCGGCGGCTGCGGCCGTCGCGCCGTCGTCGGCGACGGCCACGTACGACTGCGGGATCTGGGGCGGCGGTGCGGCGACGCTCGCCGCCACCCAGAGCGGCACGGCGGCGACGATCACGATCACCTCGGCGGTGAAGACGCCGGTCGCCGTCGGTGCGGACACGATCGACGCGAAGCTCACGCTTGCCAAGAACGGCACCGGCACGACGCTGTTCACCGGCAAGAAGAACCCCGCCCTCGCTGCGAACGCGTCCGTCAAAATTGGCCCGCTGAGCGGGACCGTCGCCTCCGGTGACAGCCTCGACTCGTACTTCGACGGGACTGCGCTCCAGATGACGATCTTCGGCGTCGGCGTGAGCTGCGACGCCACGACGGGGCAGTCGCCGGGCCCCTTCATCTTCAGCTGAACTCGTTCCGGCTCCAGGGACCGGCGTCACCTTCCGGTGGCGCCGGTCCGATATTGACAGCATCTGATGGGTCATCAGACACTGCATTTCGCTTCCATTGACTTCTCACCGCCCCCGCCCGTCAATGGCCCCCTGCCGCCGCGGAAGAGCCGCCGCGTCCGCACTTTCATCAGGAGGGGGCCAACCATGCTGTCAGCCACCCGAAGACCCCGCCGATCCGCCGTGGTACGACGGCGGTGGACCGCCGCGCTGGGGGCCGTCGCCCTGGTCGCGGGCACGGCCTCACTCGCCGCGCCCGCCTCCGCGCTGGCCGTGGCCGCCGCGCCGGTGGACTTCGCGACCCACTGCGTACCGCCGCCCATCGCCGGAATCCCGCCCATCGACGGCACCACGACCGCCGAGATCGCCGTCGACAGCCACGCCCCCAAGGTGGGCGACACGGTCACCGTCACCTACACCGTCGCCAAACCCGCCGCCGCCAACCCCGTCGACCTCGCGCTCCCGGCCGACATCATGACGCCCACCGGCAAGGTCACCCTCGGCGGCGCGCAGTCCGGCAGCCTCACGGTCACCGGCCCCAAGAAGAACCCGCCCGTCCCCGGCAAGGGAGCTTTCCCGCCGTTCTCGATGACCGGTACGTTCACGGTCACCGCGCCCGGCTCGATCACCCTCTCGCCCGGCGACTACAACATCCACACCAGCTACATCATGGAGCTGGACACCCCCTGCACGGTGATCACCCCGCCCGCACCCGTCTCCGAGACGATCACCGCCACGAACCAGCCCGGAGCCAACGAGCGCGCCATCCGGCTCGCCACGGCCTCCGGTAAGCCCGGCGACCGGGTCACCGTCACCGGAACCAAGTTCACCCCGCTGGCGAGCATCACCGTCGCCGGGCGGGCCGGACCCGCCGAGACCGCCGACAAGCTGACCTTCACGGCCAACGCCACCGGCGGCTTCACCGCGCGCCTCGCCGTCAAGGACAAGGCGACCACGGGCATCGTCGCGTACGAGGGCGCCGCCTGGGCCGCGGAGTCGGGCGCGGGCCCGGCCGCGTACACCGTCATTGACGACACTCCGCTGCCCGAGAACAGCCAGAAGCTCAACATCTCGGTCGCGGCAGGCACCCTGTCCATGTCCCAGGCCGGTGACGCCGTCGCGATGTCGGCCGTCAACTTCGGCAACGGCGGTGCTTCCACCGGCGATCTGAAGACGGTGACGGTCAAGGACTTCCGCGGCGGCCCCGCGGGCTGGTCCCTGACCGGCAAGGTCACCGACTTCACCGGACCCGGCGGAAGGATCGACGCGGGCGCGCTGAGCTGGACACCGGTCTGCGCCACCAAGCAGGGCAGTCCCAGCACCTGCGCGGCGGGTTCCGCGGGCGTGGTGGGCAGCGCGGGCGCGAGCCTGGCGTCCACCCCCAATGGGGCGCTGACGGGAGGTGAGTTCACCGTGGACGCGAAGGTCTCCCTGAACGTCCCTGCGTTCACGCCCCCGGGCGCGTACGCAGCCGTACTGACCCTCACGCTCACCTGATCCCGATCTTGACCCTCTGACCCACACCCGGCGAGTGAGCCGAAGGGGCGCGCGCGGGTGTCGAAAGTGGAGAACGCGCGGAGGCCGCGCGGAACGAGCGGTCGAGCACGATCGACCGTCGACACACGCTTTGCGCCCCGGTGGGGGTCCCCCCGCCGAAGGTAGGGGGAGGGAGCCGAGCCACAAAAAAGGGGGGCCGGGCGCGCACCCGCCTGGTCCGCCTCAACCCCGGGGGCCCGTACCTATGCGCAAGTTCTGCCTCACCCTGCTGCCGGTCCTGGCCGCGCTGCTGCTGTCCGCGGTCCCGCCCGCCCACGCCGCCGACAACGGCAACTGGTCCGTCTACCCGAGCTCGGCGGAGCTCGGCAATCGGCCGTACTTCTACCTCTCCGCCGATCCCGGCACGACCCTCACCGACCAGGTCACCGTCACCAACAAGACCGCCGCGCCGCTGACCTTCCGGCTGTACGCCGCCGACGCGTACAACACCGAGCGGGACGGCGGCTTCGCCGTGCGCACCCAGCGGGAGAAGCAGCGCGGCGTCGGCGCGTGGGCCAGGCCCGAGCGGGACCGGGTCACCGTCCCGGCGCGCTCCTCGGTCACCGTGCCGTACACCCTCACCGTCCCCGAGGGCGCCGAGCCCGGTGATCACCCGGGCGCACTGGTCGCCCTCGACGAACGCATCGCCCCCTCCTCCGGCTCGGTCGCCGTCTCCGTCCAGCAGGCCGTCGGCGCACGCGTCTACCTGCGCGTGAACGGGCCCACCGTGCCCGCGCTCTCCGTCGAGGACGTCCGGCTCACCCACGCCAAGCCACTGGTGCCCGGCACCGGCGAGAGCAGCACACTCATCTCGTACACCCTCCACAACCGCGGCAATGTCACGCTCAGCCCCAAGGTCGCCCTCAAGGCCGAGGGACTCTTCGGCCGCGATCTGCTCAACCGGAACCTGAAGAAGATTCCATCCGAACTGCTGCCGCGCCAGAAGATCCGCCTCACCGAACGCTGGGCGGGCGCACCCCAGCTCGAATGGGGCGATATCAGGCTCACGGCCAGCGCGCGAGGCGTGCGCGAGTCGGCCGGAGCGTCGTTCTTCGCGCTGCCGTGGCTCGTCGCGGCGGTGGTCGCGGCGGCCCTCGCAGGGACCGGTGTATGGCTCAGAGTGCGCCATGGACGGGCACGCGTGCTTGGGGACGCGTGACATCAGGGACAATGGGCGCCATGAGCGCTCGTACCCAGCACAGCAACGCCCCCCACCGGGCAGGCTTCGCCTGCTTCGTGGGCCGCCCCAACGCGGGCAAGTCCACCCTCACGAACGCTCTGGTCGGTCAGAAGGTGGCGATCACTTCCAGCCGTCCGCAGACGACCAGGCACACGGTGCGCGGCATCGTGCACCGCCCGGAGGCGCAGCTGATCCTGGTTGACACCCCGGGCCTGCACAAGCCGCGCACGCTGCTCGGGGAGCGCCTCAACGACGTCGTACGCACGACCTGGTCCGAAGTCGACGTGATCGGCTTCTGTGTGCCCGCCGACCAGAAGCTCGGCCCCGGTGACCGTTTCATCGCGAAGGAACTCGCGGGGATCAAGAAGACCCCGAAGGTCGCGCTGATCACCAAGACCGACCTGGTCGACTCCAGGACGCTGGCCGAGCAGCTGATCGCGATCGACCAGCTCGGCAAGGAGCTGGGCATGGAGTGGGCGGAGATCGTTCCGGTCTCGGCGGTCTCCGGCGACCAGGTCCAGCTGGTGGCCGACCTGCTGATCCCGCTGATGCCGGAGGGCCCGCCGCTCTACCCGGAGGGCGACCTCACGGACGAGCCGGAGCAGGTCATGGTCGCGGAGCTGATCCGCGAGGCGGCGCTGGAAGGCGTACGGGATGAGCTGCCGCACTCCATCGCGGTGGTCGTCGAGGAGATGATCCCGCGCGAGGACCGCCCGGCGGACAAGCCGCTGCTGGACATCCACGCGAACCTCTACATCGAGCGCCCGAGCCAGAAGGGCATCATCATCGGCCCGAAGGGCAAGCGCCTGAAGGAGGTCGGCACGCAGTCGCGCAAGCACATCGAGGCGCTGCTGGGCACGCCGGTCTTCCTGGACCTGCATGTGAAGGTGGCGAAGGACTGGCAGCGGGACCCGCGGCAGCTGCGCAAGCTGGGCTTCTGAGGGTCTGGGGGCGGGGCGGTAGCCGCAAGTGTCCGGCCCTGGTCGGGGGCGCTGCCCCCGAGCCCCCGCGCCTCAAACTCCCCCTACTCCCCCTACTCCCCCTACGCCCTGAGGGCGTGGGGGGACCCCCAGAGGGCGTGGGGGGGACCCCCAGCGGGGCTGGATTTCCAGCCCCACCGGCGTTCGCGGCGGTGTCAGGAGCCTTCCTTGAGGACGAGCGAGATCAGCTGCCGCTGTGCGTCCGTCAGCCGGGGATCCGCGCAGTAGACCGTGCGCCCGTCAACCGTCAGCTGGTACGTGAACCCGTCCGGCACCCCGATCGGCGGCGTGTCCCGGCCGTCGGCGACTGCCTGGTCGGCCAGGGCATGCCACTGGCTCGCATCGGTCCGCCCGGAGGTGTCCACCTCCGAGAACCGCTCGATGCCGGCGAATCCTCCTGTGCGCCTTACCTGGATAACCATGGTTCCTGTCTAGTACGAGAACGGCTCAGTTGGTAGCAGCCACCCCCACCTGGGACCACGCTTTCAGCAGAGCGTCCAGCTCTGCCCCCTCGCCGTAGCGGGAGCGGGCCGCGGCTGCCGTGAGGCGCGCGAACTCGGTGAACTCCGCGGTCCGCGTCAGCTCGCCGCCGGTCAGCACGTCGTACCAGATCTGGCCCGCCCGTTCCCACGCATTGCCGCCCAGTGCGGTGGCGACCAGGTAGAAGGCGCGGTTCGGGATGCCCGAGTTGATGTGGACACCGCCGTTGTCGCGGCCCGTCGTGACGTAGTCCTCCATCTTTCCGGGCTGCGGGTCCTTGCCGAGTACATCGTCGTCGTACGCCGTGCCCGGCCCCTTCATCGAGCGCAGCGCGACCCCCGTGACATTGGGGCCCAGCAGACCCTTGCCGATCAGCCAGTCGGCCTGGTCGGCGGTCTGCCCCAGGGAGTACTGCTTGATCAGCGAGCCGAAGACGTCCGACAGGGACTCGTTCAGCGCGCCGGACTGGTTGAAGTACTCCAGGTTCGCGGTGTACTGCGTGACACCGTGGGTGAGCTCGTGCCCGATTACATCCACGGGCAGCGTGAAGTCCAGGAACAGCTCGCCGTCGCCGTCGCCGAAGACCATCCGGTGGCCGTCCCAGAAGGCGTTGCCGTACTTCTCGCCGTAGTGGACGGTCGCGTTCAGGGGCAGGCCGTTGTCGTCGATGGAGCGACGGCCGTACGCCTTGAGGTACAGCTCGAAGGTCGCGCCGAGGCCCGCGTGGGCGCGGTTGACCGTCGCGTCCTTGCTGGGCTTGTCGTTCTCGGAGTGCACCTTCTTGCCCGGCAGGGTCTCCTGGTTCTCGGCGTCGTAGATGGTGCGGTTGGGTTTGTCCGATACGGCTTCGCTCGCGGCCGCGGCGAGGCCGCGGACCGTGGTGATCCGGCGCCGGGTGCGCTGGAGAGCGTCGTGCTCCAGGGTGCGGGCGGCGGACTGGGCGATCGCGGGGTCCCCGGCGCGGGCCAGTTTGTCGAGGACATGGGGCGGCACGATGGTGCAGAAGACCGGGTGGTCCCGGTGGGCGTTGACGTCCATGTGCGGGACTGTGGCACTGAGTCATGTCCTTGTCACTACCTGCCACCATCATTGACGAAATGGAGTGATGGATCACCGTTTGGACCGCGCTTTGCCGCGGAATGTGCGTCCCGCATGCTGATACGGGACCGTCGGGCCCCTCAGGTCTCGGCTAGGCTGCGTCGCATCATGCGTTTTGGGCTGCTTCTCCTTAGCTGCCGCGGCGAGGGCCTGTAGTCGTAGGCCGACCCCCTCCCCGCGGGATCTGGTGCTGCTTCGACCCAGTCGGTTGGCCGTCCTTCCGCAGGACCTCCCGAGGAGCCCCACGCAAATGTCTGAGAATTCCGCCAGTCCTGTTGGACGGCCCACGCCCATCACCACGGCGACCCACACTCAGAAGCCGTCCGGGATGCCGATCCACAAGTACGGCCCGTACGAGGCCGTGGACATCCGCGACCGCGCCTGGCCGGAGAACCGGATCACGCGGGCGCCCCGCTGGCTGTCCACCGATCTGCGCGACGGCAACCAGGCCCTGATCGACCCGATGTCGCCCGCCCGCAAGCGCGAGATGTTCGACCTGCTGGTGAAGATGGGCTACAAGGAGATCGAGGTCGGTTTCCCCGCCTCCGGGCAGACCGACTTCGACTTCGTGCGCTCCATCATCGAAGAAGAGGGCGCGATCCCCGAGGACGTGACGATCTCCGTCCTCACCCAGGCGCGTGAAGAGCTGATCGAGCGCACCGTCGAATCCCTGCGCGGCGCCCACCGCGCCACCGTCCACCTGTACAACGCCACCGCCCCCACCTTCCGCCGCGTCGTCTTCCGCGGCTCGAAGGAGCAGGTCAAGCAGATCGCCGTGGACGGCACCCGGCTGGTGATGGAGTACGCCGAGAAGCACCTGGGCCCCGAGACCGTCTTCGGCTACCAGTACAGCCCGGAGATCTTCACCGACACCGAGCTGGACTACGCGCTGGAGGTCTGCGAAGCCGTCATGGACGTCTGGCAGCCGGAGGCCGGGCGCGAGATCATCCTCAACCTGCCCGCCACCGTCGAACGGTCGACGCCGTCCACGCACGCGGACCGCTTCGAGTGGATGTCGCGCAATCTGTCGCGCCGCGAGTACGTCTGCCTGTCCGTGCACCCGCACAACGACCGCGGCACCGCCGTCGCCGCCGCCGAGCTGGCGCTGATGGCCGGTGCGGACCGTATCGAGGGCTGCCTGTTCGGGCAGGGCGAGCGCACCGGCAATGTCGACCTGGTGACGCTGGGCATGAACCTGTTCAGCCAGGGCGTCGACCCGCAGATCGACTTCTCGCAGATCGACGAGATCCGTCGTACGAGCGAGTACTGCAACCAGATGGAGATTCATCCGCGCCACCCCTACGCGGGCGATCTGGTCTACACCTCCTTCTCAGGCTCCCACCAGGACGCCATCAAGAAGGGCTTCGACGCCATGGAGGCCGACGCGGCTGCCCAGGGCAAGACCGTGGACGACATCGAGTGGGCGGTCCCGTATCTGCCCATCGACCCCAAGGACGTGGGCCGCTCCTACGAGGCGGTCATCCGGGTCAACTCGCAGTCCGGTAAGGGCGGCATCGCCTACGTCATGAAGAACGACCACAAGCTGGACCTGCCGCGCCGGATGCAGATCGAGTTCTCGAAGATCATCCAGGCGAAGACGGACACCGAGGGCGGCGAGATCACGCCCAAGGCGATCTGGTCGGTCTTCCAGGACGAGTATCTGCCCCGCCCGGACGACGCGCCCGACGACGAGGCGGCTCGCTGGGGTCGTATCCAGCTGCGTTCCGGCCAGTCCACCACCGACAAGGACGGCGTCGACACGCTGACCGTCGAGGCGGTCGTGGACGGCGCGGAGACGGTGCTGAACGGCGTCGGCAACGGCCCGATCTCGGCGTTCTTCCAGGCGCTGGGCGCGGTGGGCATCGACGCGCGGCTGCTGGACTACCAGGAGCACACGATGAGCGAGGGCGCGTCCGCGCAGGCCGCCTCGTACATCGAGTGCGCGATCGACGGCAAGGTGCTGTGGGGCATCGGCATCGACGCCAACACCACGCGCGCCTCGCTGAAGGCGGTCGTGTCGGCGGTCAACCGCGCTGCTCGCTGAGCCCGCGGGGTCATCCGACCGTGCCCCCGGACGCGCCTTCGGGCAGCGTCCGGGGGCACGGTGCGTACGGGGCCCGGGGCACCCGCACAGGGAGGGGAATCAGCCATGTCCGCTTGTACAGGCACCCGGATGCTGTCGCCGCTTCACCGCTGTGGCTAACATCACGTCAACACGGCAGCGTTGCCGGAGAGTTACGGAGGTGCGAGCGTCGTGCAGCCAGACCGAGGACCATTCGGCCGAAAGGTGCTGGTCTGCGGCGTCCACACCACCTGGAACACCGTCGGCGACGGCGAGTTCTTCTGCTCCGACTGCGGAGGCGACCGCAATTACCGCCGCCGCACCGGCCGCCGGCGCTTCACCGTTCTCGGCGTGCCGCTGCTGCCGCGCGGTTCGGCCGGGCCCGTGATCGAATGCGCCGCCTGCCACACACGCTTCTCCATGGACGCCCTGGACCACCCCACCACCAGCCGCTTTTCGGCCATGCTGCGCGATGCCGTCCACACCGTCGCGCTGGCCGTCCTCGTCTCCGGCGGCACATCGTCGCGTTCGGTACGGGAGACCGCTGTCGCCACGGTCCGCGCCGCGGGCCTGGACGACTGTACGGAAGACCAGCTCACGGCCCTGATCGAGGCGCTGGCCGCGGACACCGGCCGGTACGTCGCCGACACCGGGCCCTTCGGCGCGGCGCTCGCCATCGAGCTGCACGAGGCGCTGGAACCGCTCGCGCCGCATCTGGCGGCGGCGGGCCGGGAGTCGATCCTGCTCCAGGGGGCGAGAATCGCGCTCGCGGACGGTCCGTACAGCCCGGCGGAGCGCGAGGTGCTGACGACGGTCGGCGCGGCGCTGCAACTGTGCGCGGACGATACGGCGCGGCTGCTGGCGGCGGCGCGTACGCCGTTCTAGCCGCCCCCGGCCGCCCGCCTTCAGCCGCTCGCGTACACCGCGAAGTACACCGTGCGTACTCCCCGGGGAGCAACCCCCGGCGATCGCCATCCCAGTAGTACCCCCATCTCACCCGTCCGCGCGATGAATCGGGCGCTGCCTGACCGCCGCCGCACTCGAAGGCACGCACGCTGAGGGGCAGTTCGGCTTTCACCACACCGCAGCGCGAGCAGGTCTTCGAGGAGGGGAACCAGCGGTCGGCGACGACGAGGCGTGTGCCGTGCCGACGGGTTTTGTAGGTGAGCCGGCGTCGGATCTCGCCGAACGCGGCATCCGCGAGGCGGCGGGACAGGCGGCGGTTGCGGCCCATTCCGGCGACGTTGAGGTCTTCGACGACGACCGTGCCGTACTGGGAGGCGAGGCGGGTCGTCATCTTGTGGAGGGTGTCCTCGCGGAGGTTCGCGACCCGGTGATGGATCTTGCTCCGCGCCTGGTTGGCCTTCTCCCAGCGGTGGGAGGGCTGCTGCCCGGTGGGCCGGTCGGGGCCGCGGCGGCAGGAGATGACCCGGCTGGCGCGGCGCAGCTGTTTCTGTGCGCGGTCCAGGTGGCGTGGGTTGGGTTCCTCGCTGAGGACACCGTCGCTGTCCGCGAGGACCGCGAGGGTCTTGATGCCGAGGTCGATACCGACCGCCGCACCTGGACGGGCCACTTTCACCAGCTGGTGCTTCTGCTCGGCCTGGAGGGACACGAACCAGCGGCCCCGGTCCAGGCATGCGGTCGCGGACAGGATCCGCATGTTCCCCGCGTCGCGGTCATCGCGCCGGCCTTCCCCGTCGCGGGCGAGCTCGAAGACGTACAGCGCGACAACGTGGTTGACTACCTCGTCTACCGCCGTGACGGCGGGCTGACCGCGGCCGACCGTGCCACGGCGGACCGGCAGGTCGGCGAGATTGACGTCGCGCAGCGGCCCGAAGCTGTTCCCTCGAAGGACGGCATGACGCTGATGTACCCGGTGTCGACCACCGAGCCCGGCGCCGACGAGGAGGCGCGCAGCGCCTTCGTCGAGGACGTACGGGCGACCGTGAGCGGCGCCGACGGGCTGAGCGTCGAGGTGTCGGCGGACCCAGCGCGCTCCAGGCCGACATGGCCCCAGAGACGCCGCCTGACGCCGCCCAACACCGGCGCGGGCCGGGTACACCGTGAGGCGTACCCGGCCCGCGCCGGTGGGGATCACCGTCAGACTTACCTCGCTTATGTCAGACCTACGTCACATCAGTGACGGTCCACCGCTGGTTGGTCCCGGAGTTCGGCAGCCAGGTCGAGACCCGCGAGCCGTCCGCCGTGGCCTGCCCGCCGACTTCGAGCAGCCTGCCGGTCTCCGCGTTGACGAAGGTGAAGGTCTTGTCGCCGGTGGTCGACAGGATCCACTGGGCGGCCGTTCCCCGCTCGCCCTCGTCCTTCTCCACTACAGCGGCGCCGTCACGGACCGCCAGCCGGAGCTGGTCCGCCGGGTTGCGCAGCACATAGCGCTCGCGGTTGTCGTTACCGCGCGACACCTTCTCGATCTGCCACTGCTGACCCGTGTCCGCCGCGTTCGTGGTGCGGATGACCGTGCCCGTGGCGTCGTCCGACACATCGAGCGACTTGCCGCTGCCCACGCCGGTCAGCCGGTAGGAGTGGCCCGGCTGGATCAGCGACGCGTTCGCCGCGACGCCCGAGACGCCGGTCACCAGCATGCTCGTCACCGACTCGGCCGGTACGGTGACAGTCGCGCTCCCGTGCGACACCTTCACCGGGGCCTGCTTGACGAGAGCGCCCGCGGCGTTGGTCACCACAGGGGTCACCGTCGCGTTCCGCGCCACCTTGGCGAAGCCGGAGAGGTCCACCGTCACCTTGCGCGGGGCCTGCGAGTCGTTGACATGCACGACCGTCGCGCCGCGCCCGTTCGCCGAGACCGCCGCCGCGCTCGCCGTGTCGTTCACCTTCACCAGCCGGTCGCCGGGCTTGATGAAGTGGGTGAAGTTCCTGGCCGTGTTGAACTTGGTGTTGGTCAGGACCGGGCAGCTGGCCAGGGTGTCCTTCGAGGTGCAGCTGAACGGCACCTGGATGCTGCCCCAGTTGCCGCCCTTCGCCGACTCCGCACCCGGCTTCATGTTGTCGTAGTCCTCCACCGGCTGCCAGAACAGCCAGGCGGTGGGCTCCAGTTCGCGCAGATCGTCCACGATGTGCTTGGCCAGCCCCAGACCGGGCTTCATACTCGTGAAGCTCTGGCCGTCGCCCCAGTCGCCGTCGACCTCGCTCATCCACAGCGGCTTGTCGGCCGCCTTGGCGATGTCCCGGGGAGTGGTACGGCCGCCGGTGCCGTACGTGTGCACATTGAGCTGCTCGACCTGGTCCCGTACGTCCTGCGGGTACGACTCCCAGTTACGGGCGAAGGTCGTCGGGTTGGTCTCGTCCATCGCCGAGATCACCGCGTCGGTCCTGGCCTTGCCCAGCTTGGCGGTGAGCGCCGTGATGACCTTCTGCTGCAGCTCGGGCCCTATGTGCGCGCCCTCCTGGCGGCCACCCACCGGTTCGCCGTCGGCGCCCAGCTTTGTGCCCCAGTAGGAGGTGTTCGGCTCGTTGAACGGGTCGATGGTGTCGACCTTGATCTTGTGCGCCTTCTCCAGCCGGTCCACCGCGCCGGTCATGTACGCCGCGAAGTCGTCCACCGCGTCCGGGCGCAGCTGGTCCTTGCCCGCGTCGAAGTTGCCGGACACATAGCCGCTCTCGGTCATGAACCACGGCGGGGAGTTGCTGAACGCCTCCCAGTGGTCGACCTCCTTGGCGATACGGTCCACCCACCAGCGCTGCGTCGCGTCGGCGTTCTTGTTCCAGTCGGCGGGATCGTCGGCGGACCACCAGGTGGTGTCCTCGCGGGTGGTGCCCGCGGGGGCCTTCCACCAGCCTTCGACCGCGCCGCCCGCGCGCAGGTAGTCCTTGACGTCGGGGGCGTTGCCGCCGCCGACGTTGTACCGGGCGATGTTCAGCGCCAGGCCCTGGTCGCCGAAGACCAGCTGCGCCAGCCGCTCACGTATCTCGGCGGGGTAGTCGCCGGTCGCGTTGGCGAACCAGACGAGGCTGGTGCCCCAGCCCTCGAACTTCTGCCCCTGGTAGGAGGGGTCCGGGCGTACGGTGACGGCCGAGGGAACCTCGTCCGCGGCCGAAGCCGCCGCCGCGGCGGGCAGTGGGCCGGAGGCCAGCGCGCCGCCGGTGGCGAGGACGACGGCGAGTGCCGCCGGGAGGAACCGGATCGTTCGTGGTCGCTTCAACGTGATCTTCCCTAACCTGTTCAGTCAATCGGGGGAGAACTGCCGACATGCTCGAAGGTGGTGCTGAAGGTGGTCCGGTGAGTTCCTCCTGTCTCACCTGTCTCAGCGGCGTACCACCGCGACGCCGCGCGGGCCGAGGACAAGGGGCCCGCGCTCCTGGGGGTTGTCGGCCGGGGTGAGCAATTCGCCGTCCACGCCCGGAAGTTCGACGGGCTCGTCGGTACGGTTGACGAGGAACCAGTAGGCGGTGCCGGTGTCGCTGTTGCCGCGCACCACCAGCTCGGCCCGGCCGCGGGCGGCCTCGGGCAGCTCGCTGGTGACCCCGGCGCCCGCCAGCAGCCCGGCGAGTACGTCCGCCAGGCCCTCGGCGCCCAGCCGGGTGGAGACGTACGCGGCGGATCCGCGTCCCACCGTGCGGCGGGTGATCGCGGGCCGGCCCGCCCGGTCACCGGAGCTGTAGGCGGCGAGCACCTCGACGGCGGCTTCGTCGGTGACGGTGATCCGGTCGGCCCACAGCGTGCCGGTCAGGCCGTTGTCCAGCGCGACGCTCTCCGCTTCGAGCAGGGGCGCGAACTCCTCGATCCTGATGCCGAGCAGTTCGCGCAGCGCGCCGGGGTAGCCGCCGAGCCAGGCGTGGTCGTTCTCGTCGACCACTCCGGAGAAGTAGGTGGTGACCAGATGCCCGCCGCCGTCGACGTAGCCGGTCAGTTCCTTGGCGAGGGCGCGGGGCACCATGTGCAGCACCGGCGCGACCACCAGGTCGTAGCCGTCGAGCGCCGCGCCGGTGTGGATGACATCGGCCCGTACGCCCAGGGCGAGGAAGGCCGAGTACCAGTCGAGGGCCTCCTGCCGGTAGCGCAGCAGGGAGGACGGGTGGGAGTCCTGTTCGCTGGCCCACCACGACTCCCAGTCGAACAGGATCGCGGCCCGGGCGGGGCTGCGGGTGGATCCCGCGACCTCGGCCAGCTTGCCCAGCAGGCCTCCCAGGGCGGCCACGGAGCGGAACACCTCGCTGTCCTCACCGGCGTGCGGAACCATCGCCGAGTGGTACTTCTCCGCGCCGGCCGCCGACTGACGCCACTGGAAGAAGCAGACGGCGTCGGCGCCGTGCGC
The DNA here is from genome assembly GCF_044548015.1 of Streptomyces sp. NPDC052236. Lineage (NCBI taxonomy): Bacteria > Bacillati > Actinomycetota > Actinomycetes > Kitasatosporales > Streptomycetaceae > Streptomyces > Streptomyces sp. NPDC052236. The sequence continues at coordinate 312,568 of NZ_JBIUBL010000004.1, forward strand.
CACATGCAGCAGCGAGTCGCGGGCCAGCTCGCCGTCCCGCTTGGCGACATTGACGGGCTGCCAGTTGACCGCGCTGGTGGAGTGCTCCATCAGGAACCACGGCCGCCCGGAGGCGAGGGAGCCGGTGAGGTTCGCGGAGAACGACAGCTCGTCCAGGCTCTGCGGGCCGGGGTGGGTGTAGTGGTCGTTGGATACGAAGTCCACCTCGGCGGCCCAGTCGGCGTAGTGCATGCCCTTGGTCTCGCCCATGACCATGAAGTTGGTGGTCACCGGGATCTCGGGGGTGAGGCGGTACAGCACCTCGCGCTCGGCTCGCAGACAGTCCTTGAGGGCGTCCGAGGAGAAGCGCTTGAAGTCGAGCTGCTGGGTGGGGTTGGGGTGCGAGGCGGCCAGCCGGGGCGGCAGGATCTGGTTCCACTGTGTGTAGCGCTGGGACCAGAAGGCCGTGCCCCAGGCGTGGTTGAGCGCCTCGATCGTGCCGTAACGGGTGGACAGCCAGACGCGGAAGGCGGCGGCCGCGTCGTCGGAGTAGTCGTAGACGTTGTGGCAGCCCAGCTCGTTGGAGATGTGCCAGGCGGTGAGCGCGGGGTGCTCGCCGTAGCGCTCGGCCATCGCGGTGACCAGCTGGAGCGCGTACGTACGGAAGACGGGGGAGGTGGGCCGCCAGTGCTGGCGGGCGCCCGGCCAGACGGTCTCGCCGGCCTGGTTCACCGGCAGGATCTCGGGGTGGAGCGTGGTCAGCCAGGGCGGCGGGGAGGCGGTCGCGGTGGCGAGGTCCACGGCGATGCCGCCCGCGTGCAGCAGGTCCATGATCTCGTCAAGCCACTCGAAGTCCCATACGTAGGGAGCGGGCTGGATACGGGCCCAGGAGAAGATGCCGAGCGAGACGATGTTGACGCCGGCTTCGCGCATCAGCCGGATGTCCTCGGGCCAGACCTCGCGCGGCCACTGCTCCGGGTTGTAGTCGGCGCCATAGGCGAACCCCGGTGTGGGGGCATCGGTGGGCCAACGCAGCCAGCGGGGCGAGGGGGCGCGGGTCATCATGCTCCTTGAAGCGGTTGAGCGGAGAGAATGGGGGGAATTGGGCGTGCCGGAGCGGCGACGGGCGGCCGTGAGGGGGTGCCGCCCGTCGCCGTCTTTCCGGCTGCCGTTGCGAACAGCAGGCGTTACTTGACGGTGAAGCCCTGCTCGGTGCCGTAGGCCTTGGACGCCTTCTGCCAGGCGTCGAGCCCCTGGACCAGGGTCGTGCTGGAGACGTATGCCTTGCCCACGTTGTCGTTGAAGACGCGGTTGGCGTAGACCTGGAAGGGCAGGTACGACCAGTCGGCGGCGACATTGGCGGCCGACTCGGAGAAGATCTTGTTGGCCTCCTGTCCGCCGAAGTAGTCGAACTTCTTGGCCAGGAATTCCGGGGACGTCAGGTCGGCCGTGGTCGCGGGGAACGCCCCGTTCTTGATGCGGGTCTTCGCCCCGGCGCCGGAGGTGGCGTACTCCATGAACGCGTAGGCGAGCTGCTTGTTGCCGCTGGCTTCGGGGATCGTCAGCGCGCTGCCACCGCTCTCGGCGCTCGCCTTCTCGCCCGCCTTCCACTGCGGCAGCGGAGCGACTCGCCAGTCGCCGGAGCCGGCCGCCGCGCTCGACTCCAGGTTGGGCGGCATCCAGGCGCCGGTGGCCAGGGTGGCGATGCTGCCGTCGGCCAGGCCCTTGAACCACTCGTCGTTCCAGGAGGTGACGGGCGCGACCAGCTTCTTGTCGATGAGCTTCTGCCAGGTCTTCGCGTACGTGGTGGAGCCCGCGTCGGAGAAGTCGATGGAGACGTTGGTGCCGTCGACCTTGTACGGGCGTCCGCCGGCCTGCCAGATCAGGCTGGTGGCGAAGCCGGCCTCGCCGGTGTCATTGGTGATGAAGACCTTGGGGTCGGCCTTGTGCAGCTTCTCGGCCGCCACCACGTACTCGTCCCAGGTGGCAGGCACCTTGATGCTGTGCTTGTCGAAGACCTTCTTGTTGTAGTACAGCGCCATCGGGCCGGAGTCCATGGGCATCCCGTAGATGCCCTCACCGGCCTTCACGGCCTTCCACGGGCCGGGGGTGAAGGTCTTCTCCTGCTTGTCCGCGCCGTACTTGGTGAGGTCGGTGATGGACTTGGCGAGCGAGAACTGGCCCATCGCGAAGTACTCGATCTGCGCGAGGTCGGGCACGCCCTTGCCTGCCTTGACCGCGTTCTGGACGGCGGTGTACTGGTCGTTCCCGGTCCCCGCGTTGACCAGCTTGATCTTCACCTTGGGGTGCGCGGTCTGGAAGTCCGCCACGACCTGCTTCAGGGTCGGTTCCCAGGCCCAGATGGTCAGCTCGCCGCCCTTGTCGACCGCCGCGTTGATGTCGGCGGGTCCGCTCGCGTCATCCTCTTTGTCGGAGGAGCCGCACGCCGTCAGGGAGAGGGACAGCGCGAAAACGGACGCCAGCCCGACGCCTCGCAGGGCGTGGCGCTTTGTGTTGATCATCAGTGCATCTCACTTCGTTGTCAGAGAACTGCCGAAAGGAACTGCCGAGGTCGGAAACCGCTGCGTGGGGGGTCACTCAGGAGTGGGGGGCGACATAAGACAGGAATGGCTCACTCCTTTACGCTTCCGGCGGCGAGTCCTGACTGCCAGAACCTCTGGAGCAGGAGGAATGCGGCGATCAGCGGCACGATGGTGAGCAGCGATCCGGTGAGCACCAGGTTGAACACGGCCTCGCCGCCCGCGGTGGCCGCCTGCTCGTTCCAGGAGTGGAGTCCCAGGGTGAGCGGGTACCAGTCCGGGTCCTTGAGCATGATCAGCGGCAGGAAGTAGTTGTTCCACGTCGCGACGATGGTGAAGAGCAGCACGGTGACGATGCCGGGGGCCAGCAGTGGCAGGCACACCGTGAAGAAGGTGCGCAGCTCGCTCGCGCCGTCGATGCGCGCGGCTTCCAGCAGCTCGGCGGGGATCGCCTCCGCGGCGAAGACCCACATCAGATAGAGGCCGAACGGTGAGATCAGCGAGGGGATGATCACGGCCCATGGGGTGTTGGTCAGGCCCATCTCGCTGAACATGAGGAAGGTGGGCACGGCCAGCGCCGTGCCGGGAACCGCGACGGCTCCGATGACGAGGGCGAAGATGCCGCGCTTGCCGGGGAAGTTGAACTTGGCGAGCGCGTAGCCGCCGAGCACGGCGAGGAATGTCGCGCCGCCCGCGCCGAGGACCACGTACAGGAGGGTGTTCAGCAGCCAGCGGACAAAGACGCCGTCGTTGTAGGTGAGGGTGTCGCCGATGTTGCTGAACAGCGCGAAGTCGCCGGCGAACCACAGGCCGAAGGAGTCGAACAGCCCTTCCTGGGTCTTGGTGGCGTTGATCGCGAGCCAGCCGAGCGGCACCAGCGTATAGAGCAGTACGAGGCCGGTGAGGAGGGTGAGCAGGACGCTGCGGCGGGGGCGGCCGGCCGAGTGCCGGGTGCGCGGTTTGCGCAGCGTGGTGAGGCCGCGGGGGCGGTCGCCCTTGCGCGGGGCAACACTGGTCGGGGCGGCGACTGGCATCGTCACGCTTCCTTTCGCATGCCGCGGAGTTGCACGACATAAGCGATGATCATGGTGAGAATGCCCATGACGATCGCCACCGTGGCCGCGTAGTTGTGCTGCTGGCCGGAGAAGGCAAGCGTGTAGGCGTAGAGGTTGGGCGTGAAGTCCGTGGTGATCGCGTTGGGCGCCAGCTTCTGCATGATGCTCGGCTCGTTGAAGAGCTGGAAGCTGCCGATGATCGAGAAGATGGTGGCGATGGCCAGCGCCCCGCGGATGGCGGGAATCTTGATCGCGGTGATGACCCGCCACTGTCCGGCTCCGTCGATCTCCGCCGCCTCGTAGAGCGAGTGCGGGATGACCTGTAGGGCGGAGTAGAAGATCAGCATGTTGTAGCCCACGAACTCCCAGGTCACGATGTTGCCGATGGAGGCGAGCACCAGATCGGGGGAGAGCGGGTCGGGCAGGGTGACGTCGAAGGTGTCGTTGATGTTGCCGACGAGACCGAAGCGGGTGCCGTACATGAAGCCCCACATCAGGGCGGCCACGACGGCGGGCACGGCGTACGGGAGGAAGATCGCGATGCGGAAGAAGTTCTTGCCGTAGAGCCGGCCGCTGTCGATGGCGAGCGCGACCAGCAGCGCGATCCCCAGCATGATGGGCACCTGGATGGCCAGGAAGATGGCGACCCGGCCGAGGGCGTCCCAGAAGATCGGGTCTTCGACGGCGCGCTGGTAGTTGTCCAGGCCGACGAACGAGTTGCCGCCGACGAGCTGGTTCCTGAAGAGGCTCAGGTAGATCGAGTAGGCGATCGGTGCGAGGAACACCAGCGCGAAGACCGCCATGAAGGGGCCGATGAAGCCCCATCCGACCCAGCCGCGCCTTCGCTGAAGCCCCCGTGGGGGGCGTCCCGCCCGGGAGGGCGGTGACAATGCCGTCATTGCTGGTTCCTTGCTGGTCGTCCCGTCCAACCCGGCCGCCGGGTGGAGACGTACGTGACAGGCTCCGTAGCCGATGTGGTTACCGGCTCAGGATGTTTACGTAAACATCGGCTGATGGGATGCTTACATTGCGCCCGGATGACGTCAAGATTCACGCGGGTTTCAATTCAGTTGCGGCAGCAGGGGTGGAGGAAGTAGATCGTGGACAGCGGGCAGACGGACGACCGGGTGGAGGCGGGCCCGGGGGCCGGGTCTGCGGTGGCTGGGGCTGGGGCTGCCGGGACCGCCGGGTCCGCGGGGACCGCCGGGTCCGCGGTGACCGGGTCCGCGGTGACCGAGCCCGCGGTGACCGAGCCCGCGGTGACCGAGCCCGCGGTGACCGAGCCCGCGGTGACCGAGCCCGCGGTGACCGAGCCTGCCGACGTGCCGCCGCGCCGTCGGCGCAGCGTGTCCATGGCGGATGTCGCCCAGCGGGCCGGGGTGTCCTCGCAGACCGTGTCCCGGGTCGCCAACGGCCACCCGGGCGTCGTGGAGAGCACGCGTGAGCAGGTGCTCACGGCGATGCAGGAACTGGGCTACCGGCCCAACAGCGCGGCTCGTGCCCTCAAGCGGGGTGACTTCCGCACCCTCGGGATCATCCTGTTCGGCCTGTCGACCACTGGCAATGTCTACACCCTTGAGGCCATCGCGACCTCGGCGGCGCAGCATGGGTACGCCACCACCCTGCTCCCGGTGGCCGTACCGACCCAGAGCCAGGTGCGCGGCGCGTTCACGCGACTGGGCGAACTGGCGGTGGACGCGATCATCGTGATCATGGAGGTCCACCTGCTGGACGCGGCGACGGTCTCACTGCCGCCCCATGTCGGCGTGGTCGTGGCCGACTCGGACGCCGACGACCAGTACAGCGTGGTCGACACCGACCAGGCGGGCGGCGCCAGGGAAGCCGTACGGCATCTGCTGGAGCTGGGGCATAAGACGGTCTGGCATCTCGCGGGCCCCGTGGAGTCGTTCGCGGCCCAGCGCAGGGCCGATGCCTGGCGGGCCACCCTGCGGGAAGCCGGCCGGGAGGTGCCGGAGCCGCTGCGCGGCGACTGGTCGGCCGACTCGGGATACCGGGCGGGGCTGCGGCTGGCCGCGGAGCCGGGCTGTACGGCGGTGTTCGCCGCCAACGACCAGATGGCGCTCGGGCTGCTGCGGGCGCTGCACGAGAGCGGCCGTACAGTGCCCGATCAGGTCAGCGTGGTCGGGTTCGACGACATCCCGGACTCCGCCTCGTATGTGCCGCCGCTCACCACCGTCCATCAGGACTTCGTGGAGGTTGGCCGCCTGTGTGTCGAGGGCGCGATGCGCCAGATCCGCTCGAACGCGGGGGAGCGGGGCAGGACGCTGGTGCCGACGCGGATGGTGATCCGCCAGTCCACGGCACCGCCGCCGCCGGCCCGCTGAGAGCGGACCGGCGGGTCCGCTCTCAGTCCTGTACGACCTGCACGGCCTGTACGGCCTATACGGCTTCAGTACTCGCGCGGACCATCTCGTCGCGCTCCACGATCTTGACGCGATCACGGCCCTCAGCCGCACCCAGGGCACGCTCGGCGGCGTCGAGCCGGTGCCAGCCCTCCCACGTCGTATACGAGACGCCCCGGCTCTCCAGGAAGCCGACCACGGCCTCCTCGGCGGGCGTGGCGGGCGACAGCAGCCGGTCATTGGCGTGGTCGTCCAGCAGGTGGGCGACCGTCTCGTTGGCGTCGCCCTTGGTGTGGCCGATGAGCCCGACGGGTCCGCGCTTGATCCACCCGGTCACGTACGTGGACGGAAGGTGCTCGCCGCCCTCGATGACACGCCCGCCCTCGTGCGGGACGGTCCCGGTGACGCAGTCGAACGGCAGCTTGGGCAGCTCCTCGGAGAGATAGCCGACCGCGCGGTAGACGGCCTGGATGTCCCAGGTGCGCATCTCGCCCGTGCCGGTGACGTTGCCGGTGCCGTCGAGCTGTGTGCGCTCGGTACGCAGCCCCACGACGCGGCCGTCCTCGCCGACGACTTCGGTGGGGGACTCGAAGAAGTGCAGGAACAGCTTGTGGGGGCGGTCGCCGACGTCGCGGATCGCCCAGTTCTCCAGCGTGGAGGCGACCATGTTGGCCTGCTTGTTGGCGCGGCGGGCGGCGATGGAGCCGTCGTCGTAGTCGATGTCCTCGGGGTTGACGATGACCTCGATGTTCGGCGAGTGATCGAGCTCACGCAGCTCCATCGGGCTGAACTTGGCCTGCGCGGGGCCACGGCGCCCGAAGACGTGGACCTCAAGGGCCTTGTTGGCGGCCAGACCCTCGTACACATTCGGCGGGATCTCGGTCGGCAGCAGCTCGTCGGCGGTCTTGGCGAGGATGCGGGCGACGTCCAGGGCGACATTGCCGACGCCGAGGACCGCGACCTTCTCGGCCTCCAGGGGCCAGGTGCGGGGGACGTCCGGGTGGCCGTCGTACCAGGAGACGAAGTCGGCCGCGCCGTGGGAGCCGTCGAGACCGATGCCGGGGATGTCCAGCGCCCGGTCGGCGTCCGCGCCGGTGGAGAAGATCACGGCGTCGTAGAACGCGTGGAGGTCGTCCAGGTTGATGTCACGCGGGTAGTCGACATTGCCGAAGAGACGTATCTGGGGCTTGTCCAGAACCTGATGGAGGGCGGTGATGATGCCCTTGATACGGGGGTGATCGGGCGCGACGCCGTACCGGATCAGACCGAACGGGGCGGGCATCCGCTCGAAGAGGTCGATGGAGACGCCGGGCTCGGCGGCGGCATCGGACTTCAGCAGCGCGTCGGCCGCGTAGATCCCGGCGGGGCCGGCACCGACGATCGCGACCCGCAGGGGGCGGTCCATGAGGGTTCCCTTCGAAAACGGTGTCCACGGGGAGGCATGGCCCCGGCGGGAGGGCGCGGCGCGTCACGGGCGACGGCTGCGGTCTCGTACGCCACCCTGGCAACGACACTCCCGCTGCGGTACCCGTCCTGTACCTATGGACCCATAAGCCTGGTTTATGAGCTGGTGCCCGAACGGGACCAGGTAAGGACACCCTAATCTGACCCATCTGGCCAGGTTGCACCGCCCCCGGCCGCTCGCGCGTGGCAGGCTGGAATCAAGAGGAATCTGCCGGAATGGGCAGGAATCGTCTGGATCTGACGGGAATTACGGGGACTGATCGCTGGGCCCAGCGCGGGCCCGGAAAGGGCCCCGCCATGAGCGACGCGACAGGCACCGCAGGCACAACGGGATCGGCGGGTTCCGGTAGCCCTGGCGGCCCTGGTGGACCGGGTGGCCCTGCCGGACCCGGAGGTCCGGCAGGCACGGCAGGCACGGCGGGCACGGCATCCGGAGGCGGCCGGCTCCGCGGCGTACTCCACAGCCCGATCGCCGGAATGTCCCCATGGATCATCTTCTCGGTCCTGGTCGGCCCGGGCCGCTTCGAACTGGCGGTGGCCCTCGCCCTGGCGGCGACGGTGGCACTCACCGCCACGGTACGGACCCTGCACCGCGGCAGCTCCCTCAAGATCCTCGAAGTCGCGAACATCGTCTTCTTCGGCGCGATGGTGGTCCTCGGGGCCGTAGCGTCCCCCAGCACCCATACCTGGCTGGAGAGATACGCGGGCGAGATCTCCAACCTCGCGCTGGTGGCCATCGCCTTCGGCTCGATGGCGGTGCGGTTTCCCTTCACCACTCAGTACGCCCGCGAACGGGTCGACCGCCAGTACTGGTACTCGCACGAATTCATCCGTGCCAACTACGTCGTCACGGCCGCGTGGGGCCTGGCCTTCCTGGTGGCGGCGCTCGTGGGCGGCTTCGGGGATCTGGTCCTGCACAACCCGGGCAACCTGTGGACGGGCTGGATCATCCAGATCACGGCGATCGTGGTGGCCCTGCGCTTCACGGAGTGGTACCCGCGACTGGCCCTCAGCCGCACTCTCCCCGGCCGTCCCGGTCCCCCGGTACGCAGCCTGCTGATCCCGCTGGTCGGCCTGATGATCGGGATCGGCATCGTGGTCCTGATCCTGGACGCGGCGGCGTCCTGGTTCGGGGTGGCGCTGCTGATGGGCGGGGTCGTACTGTCCCGGGCGATCAGGAAGGACGTGGAGCTGACGGAAGCCCAGCGCTGCCCGAAGGAACCCCGGCGCCGACGCCTGAGGTAGCCGGGAGCGCCCTGACATCCCGGCACCTTGACATCCCGGCACCCCGGTGCAACCTCACTGGCCTTCGTCGGGCTGCTCCGGCTCGTGTTCGGCGAAGGGCATTCCGCTCGCCTTCGCGATCCCTTCGACTTCCTTCTGATCGCGCCGCTGGCTGTCGAGCGCGTCGCGCATCGCGCGCAGCTTCTCCGGATCCTTGGCGACGTCGGCCGGAACCAGGGACATGGCCTCCTTGACGTGCTCGCCGTCACCGAGCGGAACGACGACGTGCTCGGCCCGGTCCTCGTGGCCCGGCTCCATGGCCCCGATGAGACCGAGCAGGGTGAGCAGCTCCTGCTTCACCTCGGCGGTGAACAGCTCCCTGTCCTCCGGGTCCATCTGCAGCCGAATCCGACCGCCACCGGCCTTCAGGTACAGATCGATCGCCTGCATCAGGAGGTCGAACTGTGCCTCGGGCATTCGGGCCCGGAGGGTTTCGACGTAGGTGGCGTAGCGCAGCCGGGCGAACTCTACGGAAGCCTTGCCGTCATCGTCTGCCATCGAGGTTCCCTTCGGTATGGCCCCTGGCGGCCCGTACACCTTCTACCCGCACCGGCCGCGGACGACAACTCGCATTCTGAAAGCATGATCGCGACTCGCGATGATCTCGAACCTGCGAAACAGGCGCATTCGACCCTTTCCCTAGCCAAGCTCCAGGCTCATACGTTCAGACAGGGGTAGCTTCCAAGCAGCCAGTTGCCTGGCCAAACCATGAAGAACAAAACTGGGGGACTTCGATGAGTAGGCAGGCGACGTCATCGGCCAACAGACCAGGCCGGGCTGCGGAAATCGCTCTGTGGGTGTTTCAGGCACTCTTGGTGCTGGTGTTCCTGGCCGCCGGCTTTGCAAAGCTTGTCGGCGCGGAGGCGATGGTCGAGTCCTTTGACGACATCGGAGCCGGCCAGTGGCTCAGGTACGTCACCGGCGTCGTTGAGGTTGTTGGCGCCTTCGGGCTACTTGTGCCGCGCCTCGTCGGCCTCGCCGCGCTCGGGCTGGCCGTTGAGATGATCGGAGCGGTGATCACGAACTTTGTCGTCGATGCGCCTTCGATCCTGGCAGTGGTCCTACTCGTACTCGCCGCCATGGTTGCGTGGGGGCGACGGGACCGCATCGGGGCCCTGATCCGTCCTGGCGCCGTCAGTTAGTGGAACCTTGGCTACTCGGATCGACGGCGGATTGCTGAGAGCAGGCGGCGCATGCCAACGACGTGTCCGCCCGTCCCAATGACGAGCCCTCGGTAGAAGCCGCCGGCCAGGCCGGGAAAGGCAGCTCGACTTTCGGCACGCAGCCGTGATCGCTCCGGACTGACATCTTCAAGGCGAAAGATCAGGGCGTAGGACGAGAAATAATGACGCCCCTTGAGCACGAGCTCGCGTCCCGGGACCGCGGCGACTACCCGAAAACCGGGAAACGTCGAGCCCTCGACCAGGGGCCGTGGCCCGGACGCTGTACGGTCGGCGGATCGAACCAGTCTCGCGTAGCCGGCCATACCAGGACGCGAAAAGGATTGGTCCAGTGTTTCGCCCAGACTGCGCCAGACGTCGTCGGTTCCCGCCGCGATGACCGTCACGTGCTCATCGATGTACGGCAACGAAGCGATCTCCATTAAAGCCTCCATGAGGTCTCGTCGCGGTTGGCAAGCCAGCTGCTCTTCGGTGAGGACGGTCAACCCATTTTTGATCGGCGGCAGTCTGGACGAGGTAATTACCAGCGTTGCGGAATTCCTTCCTGTCGATGCCGAATCGGTGTTCCAGCCCTTCGTGAGCCGCGCCGAGCAGGATAAGTCGCTGATATCCATGGGATTGTGCACGATTGGTGTAGGGCTCACCTTTCGGTATGCGTGGGGTCCGACTTCGTGAAGCAGGCTTCCGCAGCCACGGCAGCGTACGGTCGTATCCGGCGGTGAGACCAAAGCCGGGTACTGGTGCGAAGAATCCTGGGCCTTTAGGCAGGCGGCAGTGCTGACTGGGCCTCGTGGCCGGCGAGATAGAGCCTCAGGCCGCACTGGTCTTCGGCTTCGACGAACACCCGCTGTCCCCAGTGCGCGCTGAGGCGGTGAGCGACGCCGACCAGTCGGCGGCGGTCTTCTGGCGTGTACGCCGGGTAGCGCGCCCAGCCACGGTCGGCGATTTCGTTCCCGAGCTCACGGAACAGCACAGCCTGAAAGCGCCGCTCTTCCTCGTCGGTCAGCGGTGTGGAATTGCTCTCCGCGGGCTGCACTCGGACGTTGTACAGGTCTCGTATCACTGGGTGGCTCGCAGTCCGCTCGAAGGGTTCGGCCGAGACTACCGGCGCATGACTGGTGGCCGGGCGCCCTTGTGCCTTCGATATCGGCCGGGGGCCGTTCCGTACTCCCGCTTGAAGGCGTTGGCGAACGCGAACTCCGAGGTGTAGCCGATCCGATGGGCCACCTGCTGCCGGCGGCGGGAACCCGGGTACGTGCGCTGGCCCGCGATCCCGCAGCGGCCGGGCTGCCGGACGGCGTCGAGATCGTACGAGGCGATCTGGCCGATCCGGATTCGGCCTGGCGGCGTCGTCGTCTCGATCGCCACACCGGTCGAGCCGCCCGCCGACGCGAGCGTCACCGCCATGCACATGGTCGCCCGCAACGACGTCGGACAACTGGCGAGCATTGTCGAACTCATCGACGCCGGCGGGCTCGTCGTGGACATCGCAGGGTCCCACCCGATGTCGGACCTTGCCCTCGTCCATCGCAGCAGCGAGGCGGGCCAAACCCGCGGCAAGATCATCTTGCTCGCCTGAGCAGAGATCCCAGTGCCGGGAGCGGCCCGGCGGACTTGTGATCCGCCGGGCCGCTGCGCGTACTACAGGGACCTCACCTGCCCCGATACGCGTTGAGGAGCGTCTGGGCGAGCGTGTTGCCCTGCTTGTCGACGACATCGGCCCGGAACGAGATGCCCTGTCCCGCCTTCGGGTTGCGGACCGTCACCTTGCCCTTGACGACCTTGACCTTCTTCCAGGTCTTGCCGTCGTAACTGACAGACACCGCCAGCGACTTGAGGTTGTCGCCCGCGGCCGCGCCCTGGACGGTCACCGGCACGCTGGTGACGGCCCCCGCCTTGGCCGTGGAATCGGCGGCGAGTTGTGGCGTGAAGCGGACCACAGAGATCGGCAGTGCCTCTGGGGCGGTGGTGTGCCCGGAGGTGAACGTCCAGGTGGCGGAGACCTCGGTGGAGGCCGCGGCGGCACCCCCGCGGGTGGCCGACGCCGTCAGCCGGAACCTGCCCGCGTCCGCAGGGACGGTGGCCTTGTAACCGCAGTACAGCAGTTCTCCAGCGGAAGGAACCTCGACGTCGTCGCGGTACAGGGTCGTCGAGAACGTGTCCCCGTTCGCGAAACCCTCGTTGCCCCCGCCATCGGTGAGGAGGCTGATACAACCCGTGATCGTGTCGCCTTCGCGCGAGATACCCCGGCCGCCTTTGAGGGCGGGACCGAAGACCGCGATGCCGAGGTCGTGGTGGTATGCCTTTCCTGCCTCGTACGTCTTTCTACCGGCCCCGTGCGACAACTCGATGAAGGACTCGTCGTCCTGCTGGCCCAGCTGGTACAGCAGGAAAGCCCAGTCAGTGTTCTCCGGTGTAGTCACAAACGCCTTGACCGTGGCGGGCAGCGGCCGCGTCACGGTCGGGGTGATGATGGAGCCGAAGAGGCCCTCGGTGGACGGGTTCGCGACGAGATTTCCCTGTTTCCCGGGGACCGAGGCACCGAGCCTCAGGGAGACCTCGGCGAAGTCACCGGCCTTGGCATGGCGTTCGAAACCGGTGGCCAGCCGGGTCACCGGGTTGCCGTAGGTGAGGTGGTACTCGTTCTCACCCCGCACGTCGATTGCGTTGAACTGCTGGAACAGCGTGCCGCCCGTCGAGAAATCCGGCCCGAGTTGCGCGGTGCGAAAGTTCTTGAACGAGGTGCCGGCCGAGCCGAGCGAGAACCAGGTGTCAGGAGTCTTCACTTCGAGGAAGCCCTCGGCGAAGGTCCGCTCGGCGGCGGGGTCGGGACCGGTGATGTCGACCGGCTTGGCCGTGCGGGCGTCCAGGGTCACCGTGGTGTCCTCAGTCACCTCGAAGTGCGGCGCGGTAATCCGGCTCCTGTCGTCGGTCCCGCCGAAGATCATCGTGTTGAGGAAGTAGACGCCCTTCGGCAGCCGTGTCGTGTAGTTGCCATCGCCGTGAGCGGGCAACTCGAGCGGTGCGCCGACTTTTGACCCGGTGAGGGCGTCGAGGGAGGTCCAGTAGTCCGACGTGTCCTCCCCGTCCCGGCCGATGTGGCGGACCGTCACCTCATAGGCCGTGGTCTCGCGCTCCACCGTCGCCGTGGTTCGCACGGTCTGACCGGCGCCCTCGGCCGTCACCGTGGCGCTGTACAGCCCGTTCACGTCACCGCCCGGCCGGGTGTCGGCCGTCAGGTCGACCGTGGCGGTGCCGCCCGCGGGGACGGTCACCCGCTCGGCGTCAAGGGTGAACATTCCCGCAGCCGCGGGCTTGCTGTCCGGCCCGACGGCGCTCACCGACAGATCCAGGGTGACGGGCTCGCCGCCGAGATTGCGGTAGGTGACCTTTCTGGTCTCGGGCTTGTCGTCGGCGTGCGGGTACAACTGCTTCTCGAAACCGACTGACGTCGGCTCGGCGACGACCGTCTGCTTCAGGGCCGCAGTGACGTCGATACGGCCGTTGCCCTCGGCGAACACACCCGCACCGCCCGACCGGGCACTGGTGGCGAGTACAGCCTTGAGTTCCGTGTTCGTCCACTCCGGATGCTGCTGCTTGAGCAGCGCCGCGGCACCGGCCGCATGCGGGGTGGCCATGGACGTCCCGGAGATGGTGATGTAGCCCGGCGGCTGCTCGCCGACCCTCTGGGCGAGCACACTGCCGGGCGACGCAGAGGCCGCGGTGATGCTTACCCCAGGTGCCGTGACGTCGGGCTTGACGCCTCCGTCGCCGACGCGCGGGCCGCGGCTGGAGGATTCGGCGATGACATCGCTCTTGTCGACGGCGCCCACCGTCAGCGCGGCCTCCGCGCTGCCGGGGGATTCGACGGTGCCCGCGGCAGGGCCGGAGTTGCCCGCCGCGATCACGAAGAGCGTGCCGTGCTCGGCGGAGATCCGGTTGACGGCCTCCTCAAGGGGATCGATCTCAGAGCTGTCGGGGGCGCCGAGGCTGAGATTGATGATGTCGGCGTTCTGGGAGACGGCCCAGTCGATGCCGGCGAGAATGTCGGAAGTGGATCCAAAACCGTCGTCGTCGAGCACCTTGCCGTCCAGAAGGCGGGCGCCGGGGGCCACCCCGCGGAACTTGTCCGCGGACTTCGCTCCCGTACCGGCGGCGATGGCCGCCACATGGGTGCCATGGCCGAAGCGGTCCTTGGTGTCCGGAGATTGGGAGAAGTTCTGCTCGGCTTCCTGACGGCCCTGCAGATCCGGATGGGTCTCATCGACGCCGGTGTCCAGGACCGCGATCCGTACGCCCTTTCCGTCGTAGCCTTCCGCCCACGCCGCAGGGGCGCCGATCTGCGGAACGCTCCTGTCCAGGCTTGCCTTCCGGATTCCGTCGAGCGAGATCCGTTCGAGGCCGGGGGCCGCGCCACGCTGCACCGCACCGGACCCGGAGGTCCTGGTCAATGTCTCCCAGACGCTGCCCGCCGACTTGGCGGGCACCGTGAGCGCTTCCGCGTTGATCCGCGGGAAGGTCCGGCGGACCTTGGCGGTGCCGTCCTCCCGCAGCTCGGCCTTCAGCGTCCCGGCCGCTTTCGCGTCTGCCGCCTTCGCGCCCGGGCCGCCGTAGCTGACGATGAGCCCGAGCCCCGCGCGGTCACGGGTCCGGTACTCGGCCTTGGCGAGTTCGGTGACATCGAACAGCGCGCTGTCGACACGGCCCGAGTCGATCAGCCGCTGCGCATCGCCCGGAACAACGAGCGTTCGGCCGTTGGCCCGTCTGACAGCGATCGGTATGTCTTCGCGCCCCTTGCCGGGCATGATCCGTACGGGCTTGCCCTTTGCGTCGACGCCCACGCGGTCGCCGGTGACCAGCGTGATCCAATGTGCCACGGATGCGGGTGCTCCGTCGTTGTCCGCTCCGGCCGCGGCGCGGCCCGTGGCCGGCTCGTCGGCGGCAGTCGCCGGTAAGACGGCTGCCGGTCCGGTGACGAGTGCCAGCGCCGCTGCCGCGACGACCGTACCCAGTCGCCTGTGTTTTCTGTACAACTCTCCCCCTTGCAGAGGTAGTTGAGCCCCGAGTGGAACCAAGCGGCTCCTGCTGAGACGACGCGCTGAGCGGACGGGAATGTTGCACATCCACTTCTGCGGAAACGTATGAAACATCTCCCGGGGGCTGGCGCGTCAATGGAGTGAAGAACAAAAAACAATGCGAAGGGGACGGCATGAGAACGACCCGCGCGGACGAGTTCATAGAGTTCGCGGCCGGGCGTGCGGGGCCTCTCTTCCGATCCGCATGTCTGCTCACCAGTGGCGACACACATCTCGCCGAAGACCTGGTGCAGGAGACGCTCGGCCGGATGTACGGGCTGTGGCGGCGCATGGCGGGGATCGACAACCCCGCCGCGTACGCCCAGACCGTCCTTGTACGCGTCTACCTGACCCAGCGGCGGCGGCGCTCGGCGAGTGAGCGGCCGTTGGGCGAGCTTCCCGACACGCCCACCGAGCAGGGCGACGATCCGGCACTTCGGGTCGCGCTGCTCGACGCGCTGGCGCAGCTGGCGCCGAAGGACCGAGCGGTGGTGGTGCTGCGGTTCTGGGAGGACCGCAGCATCGAGGAGACCGCCGAAGCCATGAATGTCAGTTCCGCCGCTGTGCGTACGCGCAGCTCCCGGACGCTCGCCCGGCTCCGTGAGCAACTGGGCAGCAGCCTCGCCGAACTCGTCGCCGCGCACTGAGCGGACGTCCGCTCTCTGCGCGGCCCTGCGAGTCCGGCCCTCACGGATACGAAAGCCCCACGACCGACCCACGAACGGTGGCTCACCATGCCTTTTGAAGACGACCTGGAAAACGCGTTTCACCGCACGGGCGAATCGTTCACCGTGGACCACCGCGCGGTGGTCGAGGGAGCTCTGCGCCGCGGCCGGACCCGGCTGCTGCGCCGCCGTGCGGCCGTCGGGGCGGTCGCCATGATCGCGGTGACCGGCTCCACGCTGTACGGGGGCTGGGCGCTCGGGCTCACCTCCACCCGCGAGGTGGCAGCCCACGAGCGGTCGTCGGACCAGAAGCCCAGCGACCCTATGCACTTCGAGGTCTCCGCCGACCAGATGGTGCAGATCCTGTCGCGGACGCTGCCCAAGGGGCATATGACCGAGAAGCGCGGCACAGGCAACTCCGGCGACCCGAGCCGGCCCGGCAAAGCATCACTCGTGTACGACGACGGCTTCGGCAAGGCGCTCGTCGAACTCTCCATCAAGCGGGTGGCCCCCAAGGGCCAGGCCTACAAGGAGATCGTTCTCTGTCCCGAGGTCGTTACCCCACCGGACGTGAGCTGCACCAGCCCAATGGCGAGCGACAGGACGGGGACGGGCCCCAGCGTCTTCAAGGGCTTTACGGAGAAGGGAGGAAAGGGCCTGGTCAAGTGGCGGGCAGTCACCAGGTCCCGGGAAGGTTTCCTCATCGAGACGACGATCTACAACGGGCTGCCCGAGCAAGGCACGAAGACCCGCAACAACCCGCCGTTCACCTACGATCAGTTGCAGCAGCTGGCCGCAATGCTCAACCCGGCCATCAACGAGTACGGCATCCCGAACCCGCGCTTCCAGACCGGGGAGTGGCGTGCCAGGGAAAGCCAGGCCGTGACAACACGGCTCCAGCAGCTGCTGTCCCACACAGGGCTCTCGACAAAGTCCTGGGGCGGTGACAGCCGCACCGGCTACGTCATGGCGAACGACGTCAAAAACAAGACCGAGAGCTTCCTGCAGGTCATCCTCACCCCGAAGGGCTCCGTCAGCCTCACCGCGAAGGAGTCCCCGGGCGACAAGGCGCCGCGGTGGAGCGAGACCCTGCCGGGCGGTGCGAAGCTGGCCACGTCCGTACGGCCCGGTGAGGGCAAGGACGCCACGGAATGGCGGGTCGACGTACTGCACCCGAACGGGCTGCGGGTCACCGTCACCTCGTACAACGCGAAGTTTCCGGACCAGCAGGCCAACCGCACCACCCCGCCCGCCACACTGGAGGAGCTGAAGGTCATCGCCCTCGACGCGTCGTGGCTGACGATGAAGTAGCCACGGAGCGGCCGATCCGGCGGATCTCCTCCAGCGGGTAGGGGGTTTCCCTGCTCTCGTGCCGGAGCTTGCCGATGAAGTCCGCCATCACTGCGGCGAGCGGCGCATCGCGGGCGACGATCGCCGCGGCCGTCTCCGGGATTCCCGTGGGGTGCTCGCCTTGGGCATACGCGCGCATCCGCGCGTCGCGGTCGTCTCTCCCGTACCCGTACAGGGTGGTGACCAGCCAGTTCGCCAGGTAGCCGGTTGTGTAGTCACGGTCGTAGGTCTGGTGCCGGTCGAAGAAGTCGGCCTCTTCCCGCGACAGTTCGAACTGGGAGGAGATGGAGAGGCCGTAGTCCGTGAAGTAGAGGCGTCGGCCGTCGGTCAGGATGTTCTCGAAGTGGGCGTCGAAGTGCAGGAGGCCTTGGCTGTTCATGAATGAGGTGCCGGCTTCCAGTTCCTTCTCCACCATGGCGCAGGCCCGGTCGGTTGCCTCGTCGCCTGCTTCGACCTGAGTGCCCAGCCACTGGTGCAGGTTCTGCGGGATGTACTCCAGGAACAGCGCGAGGCTCGCCGTCGACTGCTGGAGAGCCTCGATCCGGCTGCGCACCTGCGGTCCGCCGCCCCAGAAGGCGACGGCCCGTTCGACGTCGGCGAATTCCTCGGGCAGGGGCGTCGAGTCCGGCAGCACCCGCCAGTGGTACATCAGGGGGAAACCCTCGTATTCGTTCGCGATCACCCAGTCCGTCGTCATGGTGTGTACGGCGAGTTCTCTCCAGGCCCCGAAGCCCGGCCCGCCGCCGATGCCGTACTGGCAGAAGACCGGCAGCTCGAACAGGTTCGCCGTGGACCGGACGTTCTCCGGTTGCCTCTCCGGATCGGTGAGGGGCACCCGCTTGACGAAGACCGGGGTTCCGCCGACGTCCAGCAGGGCCGACTTCCCGCCGATGCCGGAACCCATCGGCACGGCCGCGTCCACGAGCTCGTACAGCGCGCGATCACTGAGCGGGGCCAG
Source organism: Streptomyces sp. NPDC052236 (assembly GCF_044548015.1). Classification (NCBI taxonomy): domain Bacteria; kingdom Bacillati; phylum Actinomycetota; class Actinomycetes; order Kitasatosporales; family Streptomycetaceae; genus Streptomyces; species Streptomyces sp. NPDC052236. The sequence continues at coordinate 330,482 of NZ_JBIUBL010000004.1, forward strand.
GGTTGCGGAGACGGCGTTGTGTGCGGTGAGACGCGCACCGCGCGACATGTCGGGGCACTTCACTGCTGCCTCCACCTGGGCGTTTGAACTTCCGTTATGGGTTAATTTGCTCGCCATGGTTAGAAAATCCTATTCTGCACCATTAGTGTCAACTTGTGCTTCTCTGTGCGGCATTGTGGAGAGAACGATTTCACTGAAGGTCCGTGATGTGCGTCACGGTGTCGCGGGCCGCTGTTCTGGCCTCGGATGCCACTTCCCCCATGGAGAAGGAAAGTTGAGTTACCGGGAGCCGCACCGCGAAGGGAATCCCTCCCCGCCTGGTTCGTAAATGGGATTGCGCTGCGAATTCAGGACTTGTTTCACCCGGACTTCCTCGCCTACGTTCACGTCATTCCGGGTGGACCGCCAAATCCTGCCGCCGTCCGGAAATCACACTCACCCACCCACGTACGGCAGGAGCGGGGGAACCGGTAAGTCGCCGATCCGCAATCCGGATCGGCTTGGGGTGAAGCCGCATTCACTGCGGCCGGGCATCTCCAGTCCGAACCCGACAGCTCACCTCGCAGGCGACGGAGAGGAATTCGTCATGCTCGCAATGGGTAAACACCGTCGTCCCCGGACCACCAGTTCACTCGCCCGGCGTCTTGTCGCCGCGGGCGCGGGTGGCGCCGCGCTCGCCCTGCCACTGGTGGTCGCGAACACCGCTGTCGCGGCGCCGTCCGCACGGCCCGCCGTCGTCCAGTCGGCTCCGGCGACCGCCGCCGCGGCTCAGCCGGCCGGCCCCGCGACCTACTCCGTCGTCGCGGGCGACACTCTGTCCAAGATCGCCGAAACTCATTCCGTGAGCGGCGGCTGGAAGAAGCTCTACGAGGACAACCGGGGCGTCATCGGCGACGACCCGTCGCTGATACGCCCCGGCCTCAAGCTGAAGCTCGGCGACGGCAAGGCCGCCAAGGGCAAGGCGCCGGCAGCGGCCGGCAAGAGCGCGCAGGGCGGTGCGGGCGGGGGCGTCGTCCAGGCCGCGGCGAAGAAGTACGCCAACAACCTGGACGGCTGGATCAAGGAGTCGCTGGACATCATGGCCGCGCACGGCATCCCCGGCACCTACGAGGGCATCCACCGCAACATCATGCGCGAGTCCTCGGGCAACCCGTTGGCCATCAACAACTGGGACTCCAACGCCGCGGCGGGAACGCCGTCCAAGGGACTGCTCCAGGTCATTGCCCCGACGTTCAAGGCCTACCACGTGCCCGGCACGTCGATGGACAGCTACGACCCGGTCGCCAACATCACGGCCGCGTGCAACTACGCCGCCGACAGATACGGCTCGATCGACAACGTGAATGGTCCTTACTGACGGGCCGTCACACCTTTGTGAGCCGACCGGCCCCGCGTTCTGAACAAAGCCCGCCATAGTTCGGTGTTCTGACAAGGGGCCGGCGTGCTCGGCATTGAATTAACCAGAAACGAAACGAAACGGATTTGTCCTGGGCTCCGCAATGGCATCGACGGATTCGGACTTCATCTTCCGCTGCTTCATGGTGAATCCCGTGCCGCGTACGGAGGATGAGCGGACGGTCGTCAAGGTCCTGGAGCTTCCCGCCATCGACTTCTGCGTGCGTGCGTGCCGTTCCGGCTGGTGGTGGTCGTATGTCTGGTACGGGAATGATCCCGCCACTTGCGGAAGCCACAGGAGCTGGGCCGCTCTATGCGGCGCGGAGCGTCATCCGCCGGAGCTGACGCTACCGACGAATGCCGTCCAGGCGGTGGCCCCGATGACGAGGACGGGGCCGGAGGGGGTCTTGCTGTCGCGGACGGGGACGACGCCGGGGACGTCGTCCAGGACCTCGACGCAGGACTCGCCGCTGTACGTGCTCTTGCGCCAGGGGGCCGCGCCGGGGAAGTCGTACGCCACCTCGACGCAGTCCTCCCCGCCGGAGCCGCCGCTGTAGCTGCTCTTGCGCCACCGGGCGTTGCTCAGGTCGTACTCGCGCATCGTCTGAAGTCCTCCGCCGCCGACTCGATCAGGGTCAGGGACGCCTCCGTCGACAGCGCGGCGGCCCTGATCAGATCGTAATGCGCCTGCGCCCGCTTCACTACTGCCGGATCGTCCAGCAGATTCCCCGAAAGCACCGCCTCTGTATGGACAGTTGGCGGGGCGTCCTCGAACTCCATGAGTTTCATCATCTTGCCCATCTCCGGATGCGCCCCGGCCGAGAACGGGAGCACCTGAACCAGTGCCTTGCGCTCACGGACCATCGCCGCGATGTGGTCCAGCTGCCGGGCCATCACGGCGGGGTCGCCGACCGGGACGCGCAGTGCCGTCTCGTGCAGTACCACCCAGTACACGGGCCGTGTCGCGTCCTTGAGGAGCTGGGCGCGGTCCATGCGCAGCTTGACCATCTCCTCGATGTACTCGTCGGCGGCGAGAGGGTTGCTCGCCAGGTAGATCGCGCGTGCGTACTCGGGCGTCTGGAGCAGCCCCGGGACGACCGCCGGTGCGAACTCGTAGATCTCTGTCGCCAGCCGCTCAAGCTCTGCCGCGTGCGCGAAGTAAGCCGTGAACCGCTCCTCCTGGATCAGCTTCCGCCACATCCGCTCGAAAAGGCCTCCGGTTTGTAGCGTCTCGTCGATCCTCTCCGCCACATCCAATTGTGGCTTCCGAATGGCTTGTTCGAATTGACCGATGTACCCGCCGGACACGAAAACCCGCGTGCCCAGAACCGCCTGGGTAAGTCCCGCCTCCTCCCGGCACCGCTTCAACTCCGTGCCGAAGAACTCCCAAGCCGCCTGCCGTGAAGTTTTGGCCATAGCTCAACCTCCTTGTGCTGCCCATCCGTTGTAGGGCGCGTACCTCTGTTGAGAGTAGCTGCGCAGTGTCACCGTTGTAATGCAAAGAGTGAAACGGATCAGGAAGGGACCTCATGGCGAACTTGGAAAAGCCCCGGCACTCCGCGGAATGCCTCGCGGATGCGGAGGAGGCCGTGAATAAACTCCGCACTGCCCTGGGGCAGTCGGGCATTACCCTGCCCTCCCTGCGCGTGGAGCTCGCTTCGTACGGACGGGAAGCTCCCTGCCCTCTCGTGGAATTGGGGTGCTGCAACATCGACATGGTCCGCAGGCTCACAGCCGTGCTGCCGAAGGAAGGGATCGCACTACGGTGACGCTGCCCATCGGCTCGTACGTCGTGGACACCGGCACCGGCCGGGTCGGCAGGTTCGTCGGAGAGTCGGGCTCGTCCCAGAGCCTCAGACCCTTGGGCGGCGGCCCGGTGTGGGAGTGCGAGCCGGGACAGGTACGGCCGGCGACGACGGCGGAGCGGATCAGCGCGACGACGGCGTACGTGAACGCCCGCAGCCGCGGCAAGCTGCCGTGACCGCGGCCCCGCCCGTACACGTGTCAACGGCGGCGTTTACGCTCCGCTTATGCGAAACCCCAAGATTCTGATCGGCCTGGTCGCGGCCGGTCTGCTCACCGCCGGCTGCGGCTCTGACGGCTCCTCCTCCGACTCCAGTGGCGGAGGAGGAGCCGCGCAGAAGGCGCTGCCGGTCGCCATCAACGGCCCCCAGGAGGACGTGCGCAAGCGCGGCGAAGACAACCTCAAGGTCACCCCGGCCCCTGAGCGCGACGCGCCCTTCATCGAGCAGGTGCAGCACCGTCTGCGCGAGGTCATCCTCCTCGACGCCGAGGTGGCCGGTGAGACCAGCGCCAAGTGCCCCAATGGCGTGACCCAGAAGGCCGGCGCGGTCAGTCAGTGCGTCGTGACGTACGCGGGGGCCGAGATCCCCTACGAGGTCAAGATCAGCGACAGCTACCGGGAGGGCAGCAGCATCACCTCCTACAACACCACGCCCAAGAAGGGCCTGCTGGTGGGGAAGGTCGTGTACAACGCGCTGAACGAGCGCTACGGCCCCGAGTCGGGGAGTACCGACGCCAGCAAGCTCGCCTGCGAGGAGATCCCCGCCGCGAAGGCGGTCGATTTCAATTCCGACACCGGCTACAAGTGCCAGTACTGGGGCAAGCACGCCAACGACGGCAAGGGCGGCTACGAGACCCGTCGGGTCATGATCGGCCCCTCTGGCGGCATCGGCTTCGAGAACGTCAAGTAACGCACCGGCGTCACACGGGGCGGTCTCCGCAGCGAAGACCGCCCCACCCGCAGTGGAGCGCGACGACACCGGCCGGGTCGGCAGGCTTGTCGGGCAGTCGGGCAGTCGGGCTCCGGGTCAGGAACGCAGGCCAATCATGCGTTCCGGCTGACCGGTGGTGCGGGCGATCGTGGTGAAGTCGCGGTCATAGTGCAGGAGCGTGAGTCCGGACTCTTCGGCGACCGCGGACACGAGGAGGTCGACGGTTCCGGCACTACGGTGTTCGCCTTTGGCTGTGAGTTGCTCCTGCACTACGCGTGCTCGCCGGTAGACGCCGTCCGGGATCGGGCACCAGGCGTAGTAGGAGTTGAGTGCGTTCTTCACCTGCTCGCGATGTGCGGTCGGCCGTTGCCTGGCCGAGTAGTACGCGGGCGAGGGCCGCGGTGTCGATGAGGTAGTCCGCGACGTTCACTCATGCGCTCCGGCGCGAGTCGTCGGGCTCCTCGCCCTGCACGCCGCCGCGGTACTTGCGCTTGTCCAGGAGTATGTCCATGTCCAGGGCTCCGTCGGCGACGAGCCGGCGGGACTCTTCCAGAGCGCGCAGCCGCCGGTAGCGGGCCGTCACCTCGCGTAGCGCGGTGTTGATGGTGTCGCGTTTGGTGGTGGTGCCGAGTTCTCGCGCAGCTGCTTCCAGAGCTTCATCGTCGAGATCGATGACAGTGCGGCTCATGAGCGAGCCTCCTGAATGTATCCGCTGTCACATGTCAATGTGCCTGGTCCTTTGTATCCCGGGGTCCGGGCGCGATGAGTTTACCCGCGCCGCGCCGTCATATCTGGGAGAGAGCGTTGGCTCCCAAGGTGTGAGGACGTCCGTGATGAACAAGCAATTCACCGCAACCCTGCGGAAGAGCCCGGAGAAGGGCGGCTGGACCTACGTCGTCTGGCCCGAGTCCGTCGAGTTCTTCGGCACCCGGGGGCTCGTCAAGGTGCGGGGCACCATCGACGGGCATGCGTTCCGGAGTTCCTTCATGGCTCTGGGTGACGGTACGCACAAGCTCCCCGTCAAGGCCGAACTCCGAAAAGCCATCGGGAAGGAGGCCGGAGACAGTGTGACCGTGTGCCTGGAAGAGCGGATCGAGGGCTGAGGCTTTGGCGCGTGCGGGCGATGGCCCTCCGTACAGGAGAATGGGGCCATGAGCCTCTTCCGTGACGACGGCGTCGTCCTCCGCACCCAGAAACTGGGCGAGGCCGACCGCATCATCACGCTGCTCACCCGCGGCCACGGCCGCGTGCGCGCCGTCGCCCGAGGCGTACGGCGTACGAAGTCCAAGTTCGGGGCCCGGCTCGAACCCTTCTCGCACGTCGACGTGCAGTTCTTCGCTCGCGGCAGCGAACTCGTCGGGCGCGGGCTCCCTCTCTGCACGCAGAGCGAGACCATAGCTCCGTACGGTGGCGCGATCGTCGCCGACTACGCCTGCTACACCGCGGGCACCGCCATGCTGGAGACCGCCGAACGCTTCACCGACCACGAGGGCGAACCCGCCGTACAGCAGTACCTCCTCCTCGTCGGCGCCCTGCGCACCCTCGCCCGCGGCGAGCACGCCCCCCACCTCATCCTCGACGCGTTTCTGCTGCGCTCCCTCGCCGTCAACGGCTACGCGCCCAGCTTCGAGGACTGCGCGCGATGCGGCCTGCACGGACCGAATCGGTTCTTCTCCGTCTCGGCGGGCGGCATCGTCTGCGGCGACTGCCGGGTGCCCGGCAGCGTCGTACCCTCCTCGGAGGCCATTGAGCTGCTCAGCGCGCTGCTGAGCGGCGACTGGCCGACAGCGGACGCGTGCGAGGCGCGCCACGTCAGAGAGGGCAGCGGGCTGGTGTCCGCGTACCTCCACTGGCACCTGGAGCGCGGACTGCGCTCGCTTCGGTACGTCGAAAAGTAAGAAGTAAAGGGAGATGTGAGCCGCATGGCACGACGCGGAATCCTGGGCAGGTCCCGCCGCGAGTACAAGGCGCCCGAGCCGCACCCGTCCGGTGCGCGCCCGCCGAAGATCCCGGGCGAGCTGGTGCCGAACCATATCGCCTGCGTCATGGACGGCAACGGCCGCTGGGCCAAGGAGCGCGGCCTGCCGCGCACCGAGGGGCACAAGGTCGGCGAGGGCGTCGTCCTCGACATCCTCAAGGGCTGCATCGAGATGGGCGTCAAGAACCTCTCCCTCTACGCCTTCTCCACCGAGAACTGGAAGCGCTCACCCGACGAGGTGCGCTTCCTCATGAACTTCAACCGCGACGTCATCCGCCGCCGCCGCGACGAGATGGACGAGCTCGGCATCCGTATCCGCTGGGTCGGCCGGATGCCGAAGATGTGGAAGTCGGTCGTCCAGGAGCTCCAGGTCGCCCAGGAGCAGACCAAGGACAACGACAAGATGACGCTGTACTTCTGCGTCAACTACGGCGGGCGCGCGGAGCTCGCGGACGCGGCGCAGGGCATCGCGCGGGACGTGGCGGCGGGCAAGCTCGACCCGGCCAAGGTCTCCGAGAAGACCATCCAGAAGTACCTGTACTACCCGGACATGCCGGACGTGGACCTCTTCCTGCGGCCCAGCGGCGAGCAGCGCGTCTCGAACTACCTGATCTGGCAGAGCAGCTACGCCGAGATGATCTTCCAGGACGTGCTGTGGCCGGACTTCGACCGCCGCGACCTGTGGCGTGCGTGCCTGGAGTACGCGCAGCGGGACCGGCGCTTCGGGGGTGCGATCCCGAACGAGGAGCTTGAGGCGATGCGGGGGCGGCCCGAGGGCGGCTAGGCGTGCGGGCCGGGGTGGCGTTTTTTGCTCCCCTACCCGCCCTCCCCCTACGCCTAGCGGCGTGGGAGGTACCCCCATCCCGAAACTGGGGGCTTGCGCCCCCAGACCCCCTGCGGGGGAAGGGTTACGTGGGGGCTGACGCCCCCACACCCCCTTGCTCCAGCGGCTTCGCCGCGGAGCTGGTACGCCCCGGCTGCCCAGCGGCGGCGCTAGGTGCGCTGAGTGCGGTGCCGTCACTGTTGGCGCCGGGCCTGTGTCGGGGGCGCTGCCCCCGAACCCCCGCGCCTCAATCGCCGGCGGGGCTTGAGGCGCCGGGCCCGTACCCCGAGTGCGGTGCCGTCACCGTTGGCCCCGGGCCCGTGTCGGGGGCGCTGCCCCCGAACCCTCCCCCTACGCCCGGAGGGCGTGGGGGGACCCCCAGCGCCTCAAACGCCGGCGAGGCTGTGAGTGCCGGGGGCGCGGGGCCCGCACGCTACGGCCCGGGTGACCACAAAGGCCCCCTGGTCACTTCGCGGCAGCGGACGCGCACTCCGCGCAGGTGCCGAAGATCTCCACCGTGTGCGCCACATTCACGTACCCGTGCTGCGCCGCGATCGTCTCCGCCCACTGCTCCACCGCCGGGCCCTCCACCTCGACCGCCTTGCCGCAGACCCGGCACACCAGATGGTGATGGTGGTCATCCGTCGAGCAGCGCCGGTACACCGACTCGCCGTCGCTCGTACGCAGCACATCCACCTCGCCCGCGTCCGCGAGCGACTGCAGCGTGCGGTAGACCGTGGTCAGGCCCACCGAGTCGCCGCGGTGCTTGAGCATGTCGTGCAGATCCTGCGCGCTGCGGAACTCGTCCACCTCATCGAGCGCCGCCGCTACCGCGGTGCGTTGCCGGGTCGACCGGCCCCGCACCGGTGCAGGGGCTGCGTTTCCGCCCGTTGGCGCCGTCGCCACAGGTGCCTCCTCGATTCGCCCGCACGTTTGTCGGGCCATTCTGTCAGGCTCAGGCCCCGGCTCATTGCCAGTGCTCAGACCTTGACGTCGTCACTCGGCCGCCGAGGCTCACCGGGCGCACCCGGCGAACCGGGCACGGACTCCGTGCCCGCCGCCGCCAGGCGGCCCCGTGCCCGCCGTCTCGCCAGTGGCGTGGCCAGCGCCGTAAGCACCACGAAGACGCCGATCGCCAGCAGCACGATTGTCGCCCCCGGCGGCACGTCCTGGTAGTACGACGTGGTGGTTCCGGCCAAAGCGACCGCCACGCCGATTGTCACCGCCACCGCGAACGTCGCGCGGAAGGACCGGGATACCTGCTGCGCCGCCGCCACCGGCACCACCATCAGCGCGCTGACGAGCAGCAGACCGACGATCCGCATCGCCACGCTCACCGTGACCGCCGCGGTCACCGCGATGAGCAGGTTCAGCGCCCGCACCGGCAGCCCGGTCACCCGCGCGAACTCCTCGTCCTGGCTGACGGCGAACAGCTGCCGCCGCAGCCCCAGCGAGACCAGCATCACAAAGGCCGCCAGTATCGAGATCGCCCAGAGGTCTTCGTCGGCGATCGTGGACAGGGACCCGAAGAGGTACGAGCTGAGATTCGCCGTGGAGCCGGTGTCCGAGATGTTGATCAGGAAGACGCCGCCCGCCATGCCGCCGTAGAAGAGCATCGCCAGGGCGATGTCGCCGCGGGTGCGCCCGTACGCCCTGATCAGTTCCATCGTGACCGCACCGATGACGGAGACGAGGGTCGCCATCCACACCGGGTTGGTCGCGAGCAGGAAGCCCAGGCCGACGCCGGTCATCGCGACATGGCCGATTCCGTCGCCCATCAGCGCCTGCCTGCGCTGCACCAGATAGATGCCGACGGCGGGCGCGGTGATGCCGACCAGCACGGCCGCGATCAGCGCCCGCTGCATAAACGCGGATTCGAGCATGTCCATGATTAGGTCAGCAGTCCTGTGCGGAGCGGCTCGTCGGCCGCGTGCGGATGTACGTGGTCGTGGCCGGGCAGCGCGTGCTGCCCCACCGCCTTCGGCGGCGGCCCGTCGTGCACCACGCAGCCGTCGCGCAGCACCACCGCGCGGTCGATCAGCGGCTCCAGCGCGCCCAGCACCAGCAGCACCAGCAGCACCGTCGTACCGGCCGCGACCTGCTCGCGCAGTGTCCCGGCGAGGATCTCCTGGCTGGCCAGGTCCACGCCCGCCATCGGCTCGTCCATGATCAGCAGCTCGGGGTCCGATGCCAGCGCGCGGGCGATGAGCACCCGCTGGTGCTGGCCGCCGGAGAGTGCTTCCACGGAGTCCTTGGCGCGGTCCGCGAGCCCGACGAGCTCGATGCAGCGCTCGACGGCGGCCCGGTCGGCCCTGGTCAGCCGGCCCAGTCTCGTACGCGACAGACGGCCCGAGGAGACGATCTCCCGGACCGTCGCGGGCACGCCGCTCGCGGCGGTCGTGCGCTGCGGTACGTAGCCGATGCGCGCCCACTGCCGGAAGCGGCGCAGCTCCGTGCCGAAGAGGGAGATCCGGCCGCCGGTGAGCGGCACCTGACCGATCAGGGCCCGTACGGCGGTGGACTTGCCCGAGCCATTGGCGCCGAGCAGGGCGGCGACCTCACCGTGCTGGACGGTGAGGTCGATGCCGCGCAGGACAGGGCGCGAGCCGAGCGTGGCCTGCGCCCCGCGGACGGATATGACGGGCTCCATGAGTCAGGTCTCCCGGGTGGGGATGTACGTGGTGGTCGAGGTCACTTCGCGCCGAGGGCCTTCTCCAGCGCCGCGAGGTTGGATTCCATGACCTCGATGTAGTCAGCGCCCTTGGACTTGTCCGTAATTCCCTCCAGCGGATCAAGAACGTCCGTCTTCAGGCCGGTGTCCTTGGCGAGGGTCTTGGCGGTCTTGTCGCTGGCGAGGGTCTCGAAGAAGACCGTGGTGACCTTCTCCGCCTTCGCGACGTCCTGGAGGTCCTTGATACGGGCGGGGCTGGGCTCGGACTCGGGGTCGATGCCCGCGATGCCCTCCTGGTCCAGGCCGTAGCGCTCGGCGAGGTAGCCGAAGGCGGAGTGGGTGGTGATGAAGGTCTTGGTGGCGGTGGTCTTCAGGCCCTGCTGGAACTTGAGGTTCAGCCCGTCCAGCTTCGCGACCAGCGCGGTGGTGTTCTTCTGGTAGTCCGCGGCGTTGTCGGGGTCGGCCTTCTCCAGCGACTTTCCGACGCCCTTGGCGACCTCGGCGTACTTCACCGGGTCCAGCCAGATGTGCGGGTCGGCGCCCGCCTCGCCCTCGCCCGCGTGCTCGTCGTGACCGGCCTCTTCGCCGGCCTCTTCTTCGCCCGCGTGGTCGTCGTGGCCCTCGGTACCGTGGACCTCAAGCTTGGTGAGCGTGGCGGCGTCGACCTTGTTCTTCGCCTCGGACTGGGCGATGGCCTTGTCGACGGCGGGCTGGATACCCTTGAGGTAGAGGATGTAGCCCGCTTCGTTCAGCTCGACGGTCTGGCGGGGCGTGAGCTCCAGGTCGTGCGGCTCGACGCCCGGCTTGGTGAGGGTCGAGACGGAGACATGGTCGCCGCCGATCTGCGCGGCGAGGTACTGCATCGGATAGAACGACGTCACTACCTTCAGCTTGCCGTCGCTCCCCTTGTCGTCGGCGGAGCTGGAGGAGGAGCAGGCGGAGAGAGCCACGAGGCTGAGGGTGACAGCTCCCGCGGCGGTGACGGTGGGTATGAGGCGGCGTACGTTCATGACAGTCATTTTCAACAAAACTGGAAACGATTGTCAACAAAGGGCCCGCCTTGTCCCTTCCGCCCACCGATTTGATCCAGGGGGTGCGCCCGCCGGTAACCTGAAGCATTCGCCGTTCGTCGTCGTCGTAATGAAGAGAGCACCGTGGCCGCCGACAAGATCGACACCATCGTCAACCTGAGCAAGCGCCGTGGCTTCGTCTACCCGTGCAGTGAGATCTACGGCGGGCAGAAAGCCGCCTGGGACTACGGGCCGCTGGGTGTCGAGCTGAAGGAGAACCTCAAGCGCCAATGGTGGCGCTACATGGTCACCTCCCGCGAGGACGTTGTCGGTATCGACTCGTCGGTGATCCTGGCCAGCGAGGTCTGGGAGGCCTCCGGCCACGTGGCCACCTTCAGTGACCCGCTGACCGAGTGCACGTCCTGCCACAAGCGGTACCGCGCGGACCACCTGGAAGAGGCGTACGAGGAGAAGCACGGCAAGGCTCCCGAGAGCCTCACCGACCTCAACTGCCCCAACTGCGGCAACAAGGGCACCTTCACCGAGCCCAAGCAGTTCTCGGGGCTCCTCTCCACCCACCTCGGCCCCACCCAGGACACCGGCTCCGTCGCCTATCTGCGGCCCGAGACGGCCCAGGGTATTTTCACCAACTTCGGTCAGGTGCAGCAGACTTCCCGCAAGAAGCCGCCGTTCGGCATCGCGCAGATGGGCAAGTCCTTCCGGAACGAAATCACGCCCGGCAACTTCATCTTCCGCACGCGCGAGTTCGAGCAGATGGAGATGGAGTTCTTCGTCAAGCCCGGCGAGGACGAGCAGTGGCAGGAATACTGGATGGAGCAGCGCTGGAACTGGTACCGCGACCTGGGTCTCCGTGAGGAGAACATGCGCTGGTTCGAGCACCCGGCCGAGAAGCTCTCGCACTACTCCAAGCGCACCGCCGACATCGAGTACCGCTTCCAGTTCGGCGGCAACGAGTGGGGCGAGCTCGAAGGTGTGGCCAACCGCACCGACTTCGACCTCACCGCGCACTCCAAGGCCTCCGGCACGGACCTGTCGTACTTCGACCAGGAGGCGGGCGAGCGCTGGACGCCGTACGTCATCGAGCCCGCCGCGGGTGTCGGCCGCGCGATGCTGGCCTTCCTCCTCGACGCGTACAACGAGGACGAGGCGCCCAACGCCAAGGGCGTCATGGAGAAGCGCACCGTGATGCGCCTCGACCCGCGCCTGGCGCCGGTGAAGGTCGCTGTGCTGCCGCTCTCGCGCAACCCGCAGCTCTCGCCGAAGGCCAAGGGCCTGGCCGCCGACCTGCGCAAGAACTGGAACATCGAGTTCGACGACGCGGGCGCCATCGGCCGCCGCTACCGCCGCCAGGACGAGATCGGCACGCCGTTCTGCGTGACGGTCGACTTCGACACCCTGGACGACAACGCGGTGACCGTGCGCGAGCGCGACACGATGCAGCAGGAGCGGGTGTCTCTGGACCAGATCCAGGGGTACCTGGGCAGCCGACTGCTGGGCTGCTGATCGTTCACTAGGCAGCAAAAGGCCGGCCGGGCTTGAGCCCGGCCGGCCTTTCCGCGCTGTGCATGCGGCACACTGAGGCCTATTCGTCTCCAGGAGGTCCGATGCCGTCCATCACGACCAGCAAGGTCAGCAGGTGGGACCAGCACGGCCGCCAACACGTCGTGCAGGTACAGAAATCGGGCATGCAGCGGACGCTGAGCTGCGACACCTGCGGCTGGCGCAAGGGGGCGCAGTTCTTGCCCTGGCTCAAGGCCGAGGAGCACTTGGTGGAGGCACACCAGGCCACGGTGGACCCCACCGCCTGAGCCATCGCCTGAGCCATCGCCTGAGCCATCGCCTGAGTCATCGCCTGAGCCGAAGCTCACTCCCGCCGATGCGAAAGCGCCCGGAAACCGGTACCGAGACCGCTTGCCGGCGAGGTACCGTCAATCGCATGTCTTCGTTCTTCCAGATCTACGAGTGAGAGGGCGGCGGTCTCACCCCGCCCCCATCTGACGATTCCCCAGTCACTTCTCACCCCACATGGGAGAGCACCATGGCCAAGAAAAACAACCTCCTCGGCGTGGGCGGGCAGCGCAAGAAGCTGTCCCGCGCCGACCAGAAGGGCAACGGTCCCGCGCGTAACGCCGACCGTAAGACGGCCGACGAGCTGAAGCAGGAGCTGCTCCGCAAGATGCGCGAGCGCGCCGAGGGCACCAGCACCAGCAGCGCGGAAGCGCCGCAGGAGGACCAGGCCTGATCACGACTGTGGGCCCGGACCGCGCGTACATCACGCGGTCCGGGCCCACAGTCCTGTCCGGGTGGGGCTTCAGGCTTCACCGCACGGTGCGCGGCAGGCGCAGGCTCAGCAGCGTCGTCAGGGCGATCAGCCCCAGCTGCACCAGCAGCGTGACCGTCAGCGCCTGGCGCATCCCCGCCGACGAGACCAGCGACAGGAACAGCGAGCCCAGCGTGGCCACGCCCAGCGCCAGCGCGGACTGCTGCATTGTCACCATCACCCCGCTGCCCACTCCCGCCCGGTCCGTCGGGACCTCGGAGAGCACTATCCGGATGATCACCGGCAGTTGGAGCCCCTGCCCGAACCCGGCGAGCGCGACGCCCGGCAGCAGGTCCACGATCCCGAGGTCCGGCCAGCCGTGCCACACCGTGAGCGCCAGCACCGCGACGCCCACCGCCTGGAGCACCCCGCCCGCCGTCACGATCCTGGCCCCGTACCGCACGACCAGCCGCGGCCCCGCCAGCGACGCCACGAAGAAGGTCACCGCCATCGGCACCAGCGCCATACCGGCGGCGATCGCCCCCAGACCCAGGCCCTGCTGCAGCGCCACCGCGACCGCGAACATGAAGCCGCTGAAGCCGATCGAGAACGGCAGCACCAGCGCCAGGCCGCGCCGCAGCGAGGTCAGGGCGAGCAGGCTCGGCGGCAGCAGCGGCGTACGCCCTTGCCGGTCCGCGCGCAGTTCTACGAGGTAGAAGGCCACCGCCGCGAGCGGGAACACCGCCAGCGCGACCCAGGTCCACAGCGGCCAGCCCGCCGCCCTGCCCTCCGTCAGCGGCGCCAGCAGCGTCAGCAGGGCCACGGCCAGCAGCAGCGTGCCCGGTACGTCGACGGGCGCGGGGTTGGCCGCGCGAGTACTGGGGACCGAGCGGGCCGCCAGCACCAGGCCGATCAGCGCGACCGGCACGTTCACCAGGAAGATCGCCCGCCAGCCGGTGTCCGCGATGTCAGCCGCGACCAGGACGCCGCCCAGGATCTGCCCGGCGACCATCGCGAGGCCGGCTGTCGCTCCGTACAGGCTCATGGCGCGTGCCCTGCGCTGCCCGGTCGTCGTCGCCTGGATGGTGGCCAGCACCTGCGGCATCATCAGCGCCGCCGCCGCGCCCTGTGCCACCCGCGCGCCGACCAGCGTCCAGGCGTCGGGCGCGAGGCCGCAGGCCAGCGAGGTGAGACCGAACCCGGCCATGCCCACCAGGAAGAGGCGGCGGCGGCCGTACAGATCGCCGAGCCGTCCGCCGAGTACCAGGAGTACGGCGTACGAGACTCCGTACCCGGCGACCACCAGCTCCAGGAGCGAGGGGCCCGCGGCCAGGTCGTGTTCGATGGTGGGCAGGGCGACGTTGACGATGAAGAAGTCGATCAGCGGAAGCGCGGCGCCGAGCAGTACGGTGAACAGCCCGAGGGTGGAGAGCCGTGGCCCGGCGAAGGCGTCCTTGGCGGCGCGTACGGGGGTGGGGACGGGATCTGGGGTAAGGACCTTTGCGTCAGTTGCTTCAGTCACGTCTTCAACGATGGGACACCGCAGAGCCTGGTACCAGAGTGTCTTTATCCTGGTACAAGCACTACCTGGCAATGGTTTGAGTCGTTCTGCACCCTGGAGTCATGACGATGACGACGACAATGACGACGACAGACGAGAGTGACGTACGGCGGCACGAGCTCGCCGCCTTCCTGCGCAGCCGCCGCGAGCGCATCACCCCGGAACAGGTCGGCCTGGACCGCGGCCGGCGCCGCCGCACCCCCGGCCTGCGCCGCGAAGAGGTCGCCCAGCTCTCCGCCGTCGGCGTCACCTGGTACACCTGGCTCGAACAGGCCAGAGACATCCACGTCTCCCCGCAGGTCCTCGACGCGATCTCCCGCGCCCTGCTCCTCGACCCCAGCGAGCGCACCCACCTCTTCGCGCTGGCCGGAGCCGTCGACCCGGCGCCCGGCACTTCCTGCGCGACAGTCACCCCGGGGCTCCGGCAGCTGATGGAGCAGCTCGAACCCGTCCCCGCCTGCGTCCTGAACAGCCGGTACGACATCCTCGCCTACAACCGCACGTACGGACGGCTGTTCTGCGACCTCGACGCTCTGCCGCCCGAGGACCGCAACTGCATACTCCTGGCCTTCACCAACGACGACTGGCGGGCGTCGGTCGCCGACCTCCGCGAATCCACCCGGAGCATGGCCGCGAAGTTCCGCGCCTCGATGGCCGAACATCTCGCCGAGCCCGCCTGGAAGGCGCTGCTGGGCCGGCTGGAGGCGGCATCGCCGGAGTTCCGGGAGATCTGGGCGCGCCATGAGGTGGTGAGCCAGGCAGGCAGGACCAAGCAGATCCGTAACGCGCATGTCGGCCTGTTGAGCCTGGAGCACACCAACCTCTGGCTCGGCCCTGCGGCCGGGCCCCGCCTGATCGCGTACGTGCCGTGCGACGACGAATCCCGTGCGGCCCTGGAGAAGCTTCAGGCGTTCGTGCTCTCCGAGGTCTGAGCCCCGGTCCGCTCCTCCAGCCGTTCGGCGGTGCGCCTGGCCGTCTCCTGCGCCCAGGGGCCGCTGGTCAGCGCCCCCACCAGCAGGATGCCCACTCCGCACCCGGCGATGATCCACCAGGCGGGCCGGCTCGCCGCCACAAAGCCTTCGGCGTACGAGGTGGCGGCCACCCCCGCCGCCAGCACCGCCCCGATGACGGCGACGCCGAGCGTCTGCCCGATCTGCCGGCTGGTCGAGGCGACGGCGGCGGCGACTCCGGCCTGGGAGCGCGGCATGCCGGAGACGGCGGTGTTGGTGATGGGCGCGTTCACCATGCCGAAGCCGAGACCGAACAGGACGTACCCGGTGAACATCAGCGGATCGGACGTCTCGGCCTCGAACACGGCGAACAGCACTCCGCTCGCCGCCATGGCCGGGCCCGCGATCAGCAGCGGGAGGCGCGGCCCGTGGCTGCCGACCATCCGCCCCGCCAAGGGAGCGCAGACGAAGGTCAGCGCCGCCATCGGCAGCATGTACAGACCCGCGTGGAGGGCGGACAGGCCGCGGATGTCCTGGAGGTAGAGCGTGTTGAGGAAGAGGAAGCCGCCGAGCGAGGCGAAGGCACACACCGCGATGACCGTCGCCCCGCTGAAGGGCGCGCTGCGGAAGAACCGCAGGTCGATCAGCGGCTCGGTACGCCTGGGCTCGTACAGCAGCAGTCCGGCCAGCGCGAGGACGGCGACCGCGCTGAAGGCCAGGATCAGCGGCGAGGTCCACCCGGCCATGGGCGCTTCGATGATCGCGTACGTCAGTGAGCCGAGGAGCGCGATCACCAGGAGCTGGCCTACGGGGTCGGGGCGGCGCGCCTTGGGGGCGCGGGACTCCGGTACGTAGCGCCAGGTGAGCAGCAGTGCCGCCACGCCCACGGGAAGGTTGACCCAGAAGATCGAGCGCCAGCCGATGGAGTCGACCAGTACGCCGCCGATGAGCGGGCCCGCTGCCATGGAGATGCCGACGACGCCGCCCCACACGCCGATGGCGCGGGCGCGCTGGCGCGGCTCGGTGAAGGTGTTGGTGATGATCGACATCGCGACCGGATTGAGCATCGAGCCGCCGACCGCCTGCACCATGCGGAAGGCGACGAGCGATGCGAGGTTGGGTGCCAGCGAGCAGAGCAGCGAGCCGAGGGTGAACAGGACCAGACCCGCCCGGAAGACCCTGCGCCGCCCGATCCGGTCGGCAGTGGAGCCCGCGAGCATCAGGAGCGAGGCGAGGACCAGGGTGTACGCGTCGATCGTCCACTGCATTCCGGCGACGGACGCGTGCAGTTCCTTGCGCATGGAGGGCAGCGCGACATTGAGGATGGTGTTGTCGAGGCTGACGATCAGCAGGCTCATACAGCAGATCGCCAGCACGAGCAGTCGCCGCCGATGTGTGAGCTCGGGCATACGTCGATAGTACGAATAACTAACGACTCCCGCCGTGCGCGACAATGAGTGCATGACCACGCCCATCTCCTCTCCGTCTCCGCTGCTGCGGATCGGCCCGCACGCCGTACAGCCCCCGGTCGTGCTCGCGCCCATGGCAGGCATCACGAACGCTCCCTTCCGCACGCTCTGCCGCGAATTCAGCGGCGGGAAGGGACTGTTCGTCAGCGAGATGATCACGACGCGGGCGCTGGTCGAGCGCAACGAGAAGACGATGCAGCTCGTCCACTTCGACGCGACCGAGACGCCCCGGTCGATTCAGCTCTACGGAGTGGACCCGGCGACCGTCGGCAAGGCCGTCCGCATGATCGTGGAAGAGGATCTGGCCGACCACATCGACCTGAACTTTGGCTGCCCGGTGCCGAAGGTGACCCGTAAGGGCGGCGGCTCGGCCCTTCCGTACAAGCGGCCCCTGCTGCGCGCGATCCTGCACGAGGCGGTCACGGGCGCGGGCGACCTGCCGGTGACGATGAAGATGCGCAAGGGCATCGACGACGATCACCTCACCTACCTGGACGCGGGCCGGATCGCGGTCGAGGAGGGCGTGACGGCGATCGCGCTGCACGGGCGGACGGCGGCGCAGCACTACGGCGGTACGGCGGACTGGGACGCGATCGCCCGGCTGAAGGAGCACGTGCCCGAGATCCCGGTGCTGGGCAACGGCGACATCTGGTCGGCGGAGGACGCGCTGCGGATGATGCGCGAGACGGGGTGCGACGGGGTGGTCGTGGGGCGCGGCTGTCTGGGGCGGCCGTGGCTCTTCGGCGACCTGGTGGCCGGTTTCGAGGGCACGGACACGTACGCGACGCCCACGCTCAGGGAGGTCACCGTCGTGATGCGGCGCCACGCTGAACTGCTGGGGGAGTGGATCGGTGATGAGGCACGCGGTGTCATCGACTTCCGTAAGCATGTGGCCTGGTACCTCAAGGGCTTCGCGGTCGGTTCGGAGCTGCGCAGGAAGCTGGCGATCACCTCGTCCCTGGCGGAAATGGATGCTCATCTGAGCGAGCTGGATCTGGACCAGTCGTGGCCGGTGGGCGCGGACGGGCCCCGTGGGCGTACGGCGGGCAACAACCGGGTCGTACTGCCGGACGGCTGGCTCAAGGATCCGTACGACTGCGCGGGCGTCGGGGCGGAAGCGGAGCTCGACACGTCCGGTGGCTGACGGTGGCTGAGGGCGCCTGAGGGTGTCCGGATGCTGGAATTTCGCCGTGCACGGCGGCGTGATTCTCGCCACCTTTGATAGGGGCGGCGCTCACATGAGCGATTTGGGGGCGCGTGCACCTCTCAAAGGCTGGCACTCAGTGCCACCTTGGAGACCTTCACATGATCGATCATTCCGTGGCTCTGCGTACGCCATCCCGCCTCATCGCGTCGCTGTACGTATCGCTCCCTTCAGGGGTTGAATTGAAGCGCTAAACCTTCCTGCGCGCTGTGCGCTTTCGATCTGCTGGCGGACGGGTGGTTACAGCCGTATGACGTCCAGGTGGATATACCCAGGCACCTTCGATCTGGGTATGTTCCTCGCCGTCAGGGCAGGCCACCGAGCCTCAAGGAGTCGAGACCCGTGTCGGAAAACAAAGATCAGAAGTTCGTTTATGACTTCACCGAAGGCAACAGGGACCTCAAGGGCCTGCTCGGTGGCAAGGGCGCGAACCTCGCCGAGATGACCAACCTCGGGCTGCCCGTCCCTCCGGGATTCACGATCACCACCGAGGCGTGCAAGGTCTACCTCGACACCGGCGACGAACCGGCCGCGCTGCGGGACGAGGTGAGCACCCACCTCGACGCCCTGGAACAGACCATGGGCAAGCGGCTCGGTCAGGCCGACAACCCCCTCCTCGTATCCGTGCGTTCAGGCGCGAAGTTCTCGATGCCGGGCATGATGGACACCGTCCTCAACATCGGCCTCTCCGACGCGTCGGTGGCCGGGCTCGCCCAGCAGGCGGGCGGCGACGAGCGCTTCGCCTGGGACTCGTACCGCCGCCTCATCCAGATGTTCGGCAAGACCGTGCTGGGCGTCGACGGCGAGCTCTTCGAGGAAGCCCTGGAAGAGGCCAAGCGCGCCAAGAACGTCACCGTCGACACCGACCTCGACGCCGCCGATCTGAAGAAGCTGGTCAAGCAGTTCAAGAAGATCGTCTCCCGCGAGGCCGGGCGCGACTTCCCGCAGGACCCGCGCGAGCAGATGGACCTGGCGATCTGCTCGGTCTTCGAGTCGTGGAACACCGACCGCGCCAAGCTCTACCGCCGCCAGGAGCGCATCCCCGGCGATCTCGGCACGGCCGTCAACATCTGCTCCATGGTCTTCGGCAACCTCGGGCCCGACTCGGGCACCGGCGTCGCCTTCACCCGCGACCCCGCGAGCGGCCACCAGGGCGTCTACGGCGACTACCTCCAGAACGCGCAGGGCGAGGACGTCGTCGCGGGCATCCGCAACACCGTGCCTCTCGCCGACCTGGAGACGATCGACAAGCCGTCGTACGACCAGCTGATGCAGATCATGGAGACCCTGGAGACGCACTACAAGGACCTGTGTGACATCGAGTTCACCATTGAGCGCGGCCAGCTGTGGATGCTCCAGACCCGCGTCGGCAAGCGCACCGCCGGGGCCGCCTTCCGTATCGCCACCCAGCTCGTGGACCAGGGCCTGATCGACGAGGCCGAGGCGCTCCAGCGGGTCAACGGCGCGCAGCTCGCGCAGCTGATGTTCCCCCGCTTCGACGAGACCGCCCACGGCAAGAAGGGGTCGAAGCTGCTCGGGCGCGGTATCGCCGCATCGCCGGGCGCGGCCGTCGGCAAGGCGGTCTTCGACTCGTACACCGCCGTCAAGTGGTCGCGTTCGGGCGAGAAGGTCATCCTCATCCGCCGCGAGACCAACCCCGACGACCTCGACGGCATGATCGCAGCCGAGGGCATCCTGACCTCCCGCGGCGGCAAGACCTCGCACGCCGCCGTCGTCGCGCGCGGCATGGGAAAGACGTGTGTCTGCGGCGCCGAGGAGCTGGAGGTCGACACCAAGCGGCGACGGATGACGGTGAACGGCACCGTCATCGAGGAGGGCGACGTCGTGTCCGTCGACGGCTCCACCGGCAAGGTGTACCTCGGTGAGGTGCCGGTCGTGCCCTCGCCGGTCGTGGAGTACTTCGAGGGCCGGATGCACGCGGGCGCCGACGATGCCGACGAACTGGTCGCCGCCGTGCACCGGATCATGGCGTACGCGGACCGGGTGCGCCGACTGCGTGTACGGGCCAACGCCGACAACGCCGAGGACGCGCTGCGCGCGCGGCGGTTCGGGGCGCAGGGGATCGGCCTGTGCCGCACCGAGCACATGTTCCTCGGTGAGCGGCGCGAGATGGTCGAGAAGCTGATCCTCGCCGACACCGACGACGAGCGCGAAGAGGCGCTGCGCACGCTGCTGCCGCTCCAGAAGAAGGACTTCATCGAGCTGTTCGAGGCGATGGACGGGCTGCCCGTGACCGTACGGCTCCTCGACCCGCCGCTGCACGAGTTCCTGCCGGACATCACCGAGCTGTCGGTACGGGTCGCCCTCGCCGAGGCGCGCAAGGACCACAACGAGAACGACCTGCGCCTGCTCCAGGCCGTGCACAAGCTGCACGAGCAGAACCCGATGCTGGGGCTGCGCGGCGTACGCCTCGGGCTGGTGATCCCGGGGCTGTTCGCCATGCAGGTACGGGCCATCGCCGAGGCCGCCGCCGAGCGCAAGAACGCCAAGAGCGATCCGCGCGCCGAGATCATGATCCCGCTGGTGGGCACCGTCCAGGAGCTGGAGATCGTCCGGGACGAGGCGGAACTGGTCATCGCCGAGGTCGAGGCGGCAGCCGGCGTCGATCTGAAGCTCTCGCTCGGCACGATGATCGAACTGCCGCGGGCCGCGCTGACGGCCGGCCAGATCGCCGAGGCCGCGGAGTTCTTCTCCTTCGGCACGAACGACCTCACGCAGACCGTGTGGGGCTTCTCGCGTGACGACGTGGAGGCGAGCTTCTTCACCGCGTACCTGGAGAAGGGCATCTTCGGGGTTTCGCCGTTCGAGACGATCGACCGGGACGGCGTGGGCAAGCTCGTACGGGACGCGGTGGAGGCGGGCCGGGCCACGCGGCCCAATCTGAAACTGGGCGTCTGCGGCGAGCACGGCGGCGACCCGGAGTCGGTGCACTTCTTCCACGAGGTGGGTCTGGACTACGTGTCGTGCTCGCCGTTCCGCATCCCGGTGGCGCGGCTGGAGGCGGGGCGGGCGGCGGCGGTGAACGCGAAGGCGGCGGGCAGCGACTCCCGCTAGGACCGGCGGCGAAGTACTCGGTCGGCGAACTCTACTTTCCGGCACAGCTTTCGACAGAATCCCTGTTGAATTACGGACGTTTTCGGGGAAGTGAATTTCCGCCAGATTTCACGCCGTTTTCATGTAAGGAACGGGCGGAGCGCGGCCCGCGGATCCCCATCCGCGGGCCGCGCTCCATTACCCGTACCGGGCACGGAGCCGCACCCTCTGCCGCCCGCCGCCGAACGTGCAAAGCCCCCCACGGCCTTCGCACGTTCACCGGAGGCAGAAGGTTTCCTGCCCGGCGTCGTACAGCCTTTCGGTTTCCACCCCACCCCGCGAGGCGTTTCAACCCTGGCCGAAACACCCTGGTAACGTCCTGTGATGACGTGCATACTCAGTGATCAGGGGATTGCGGATGCAACTAGTGGGGGTTCGGTGCTACGTATCCATTTCACTGGGGACGACCTCGCCAGAGTGCGGATGGCGAGTAGACCGGATGTTTTGTGGGAAACGATTCTGAGTTTTCACCGATTGCGGGACCGACGCGGCTCGCTCGCCTTCGGGCAATGGCGCCGGGAAACGCGGTCGCGGTTGAATAATGAAACACGCCTGCTGGCCGCGCTGGTGCCGCCCAGGGGCTATTTCCCGGACTTTCTGACACCGCCGGAAGCAAAGACAGGGCTGGACGCGGGACTGGAGGCGCTGCGCGCAACACCGCCCGCGCGGCTGCACACCGAAGTCGCTCTCGCCGTCGACGGCCTGGCCGCCGCGGAGGCTCCCCCCGGCTCCGCGCCGTACGGCCGGCTGCGGGGCGGCAGTGGTGGCGGCAGCGGCGGCTGTGGCAGCGGCGGTGGCGGCAAGGCGAAGGCGGGCGGCCGTCTGCACGGTCAGCTCACCGCGCTCGCCGAAGGCGCCGGAGAGCCGCTCGCCCGGCTCGTCGGGGCCCTGCGCGGCTACCACCGCGCCGCCGTGGAGCCGTACTGGCCCCGCATCCAGGCCAGGGTCGAAGCGGACCGCGCCATGCGCGGACGGGCGCTCCTCGACGGCGGCGCGGACGAACTGCTCGTCTCCCTGCCGCCGGTGCTGCGCTGGCGGCCCCCGGTCCTGGAGGCCGACTATCCCGTCGACCGCGACCTGCGCCTGGACGGGCGGGGGTTACTGCTCCAGCCGTCGTTCTTCTGCCGCGGCACACCCGTCGTCTACCGCGACGCCACGCTCCCGCCGGTCCTGGTCTACCCCGCCGCCCACACCAGCGCGCCGGGCTTCAGCGAGGCGGGCGGCCCCTCGCTGGGTCCCTCGCTGGGCCGGCTGGTCGGCCACACCCGCTCCGCCGTCCTGCAGGCCATCCGCCTCGGCTGTACGACCAGCGAGCTCGCCCGCAGGGCCGGGGTCTCCCTCGCCTCCGCCAGCCAGCACGCCGCCGTCCTGCGCGACGCGGGCCTGGTGGTGACGCTGCGCCACGGCAACGCCGTGCTGCACACCCTCACTCCGCTGGGCGCCGCCCTGCTGCGGGGCGGCGCCGCCGTTGTGGAGCCCGCCGGCTACGCCCGGAACGGCCCCGTCACCTCGTAGGTGATACCGCCCGATGAGGAGCCGCTCGTACCGCGCTGGCTGGAGAAGTACAGCCGCGTGCCGTCGGGCGAGAAGGCCGGTCCGGTGATCTCGGAGCCCGACTGGCCGCTGATCCGCAGGAACGGCGCGACGACATCGGCCGGCGTGATCAGGCAGATCTCCATGGAGCCGCCGTCCTCCGCGACGTACAGATCGCCGGAGGCGGTGCCGGTGACATTGTCGACGCCGGTCAGCGGCGCGCCGCCCCCGCTCACCAGGGAGTCGTCGTAGGCGAGTTCGATCGTCTGCGCCGCCGCGTTGAACTGCCAGACGCGGTTGTCGCCCTTGGTGGTGAACCAGCAGGTGTCGTCCGCGTAGTAGCAGCCCTCGCCGCCGTTGAACCGCTTGGCGCCGGAGACCTGGCCGCGGGTCGACGCCGACGCGCCGCTCGGGTCGGAGACGACTCCCCAGGTGACGGGCCCGCTGGTGCCCGAGCCCATCTTGAGCGCCTCCAGCCTGCCCGCCGACAGATCGCCCCAGGTGGTGGGCGTGAAGCGGTAGAAGCAGCCGTCGGTGACGTCCTCGGTCAGATAGATGACCTTGCGGACGGGGTCGGCGGCGGTGGCCTCGTGCTTGAAGCGGCCCATCGCGTCGCGCCGTACCGCGGGCTTCACGCCCCACGGGTCGGTCTCGTAGACGTACCCCCGGTCGACCTCCTCGCAGGAGAGCCAGGTCTGCCACGGGGTCGTCCCGCCCGCGCAGTTCTGCCGGGTGGCGGAGAGAATCCGGTACGCGCCGGTGATCGCGCCCGTTGAGGAGAAGCGCACCGCGCTCGTGCCGCCGGACGGGTTGATCTCCGAGTTGGACACATAGATCCAGCCGGTGCCGTCCACGTAGCACGCGCCGCCGTCGGGCGCGCTGTGCCAGGTGTACGAGGTGGAGCCGACCCGCTGGCCGGAGCGGGCGACGACCCGGCTGCTGAAGCCGTTGGGCAGGAGGATTCCGTTGGCGTCGGCCGCCCGGAGGGCTCCGTAGGGCCCGGCGCCCGGCTGGGCGGGGGCGGCGACGGCGGCGCCGCGCCACAGAGTGCCGCCGAGTGCGGCGGCCGAGGTGCCGATGACCGCTCCGCGCAGGAAGCTGCGACGTTCCACTTGTCACTCCAGGTGGTGGGTGAACGCCCCACGGTGCCGGTCGGCGCCGTGGGGTCGCGCGCATCCGGAATCTAAGAGTGCCGAGTTGACAGGAGCTCAACAAGTAGTGACGCGCAGCGGTCGAGTATGAGTGCCCGAACGACCGATGAGTTTCACGCGGCCCCGCGGTCTAGCCTCTTGAAACGCCAATTACGGCAACCACGCCGGGCACGCCGGGCACGCCCGACAAACATGTGAGGGAGACAGCGATGTCCCAGATGATTTTCGTCAACCTGCCGGTGAACGACCTGGAGGTCACCAAGGCCTTCTGGAGCAAGCTCGGCTTCTCCTTCAACCCGCAGTTCAGCGATGACAGCACGGCGTGCCTGGTCTTCAGCGACACGATCTTCGCCATGCTGCTCACGAAGCCGCGGTTCAAGGAGTTCACCAAGAAGGAGATCGCGGACGCCGCCACCTCCACCGAGGTCATCCTCGCGCTGAGCGCCGACAGCCGCGAGAAGGTCGACGAGATGGCCGACGCGGCCCTCGCGGCCGGTGGCTCCCCCGCGAACGAGCCCCAGGACCACGGCTTCATGTACGGCCGCTCCTTCCAGGACCCCGACCACCACCTGTGGGAGGTCGTGTGGATGGACGTCGAGGCCGCCACGGCTGAGGGCCAGAGCTGACACCAGCCGGCTCAGGCCTTGAGAGCTTCGTACGTCACCGAGGTGAGCTGCTCGGACGCCGCCCACAGCCGCTCGCCCGCCTCATCGTTCCGTGTCCACCCGGCCCGCCAGGACGGCGCGGGCGGGCCCCGCCACCCCTGGAAGCGGGGGCCGGAGAAGGAGTCGGGCCGCACGCCGGGCGCGGTCGCCGCGTACAGCGTCGGCAGCGCGCCCGACTCGGCGGACTGGGCGAGGATCCGGTTGCCGAACCCCACGATCCGTTCCGCGGCCCTGCGGCCCTCCATCTTCACGCCCGCGGTCTGGAGGTTGGTGGCGGCGTAGCCGGGGTGCGCGGCCGCCGCGACAACCTCGGACCCGGCAGCCCGCAGCCGCCGGGCCAGCTCGTGCACGAAGAGCAGGTTCGCCGTCTTGGAGCGGCCGTAGGCGATCCAGCGGCGGTAATGGTGTTCGCTGTTGAGATCGCCCATGTCGATATTGGCCAGCGTGTGCATCGCGCTGGACAGGCTCACCACCCGTGCGCCCGGCGTGTCCAGCAGCTTCGGCAGCAGCAGCCCGGTGAGGGCGAAGTGCCCGAGGTGGTTGACGCCGAACTGCCTCTCGAAGCCGTCGGCCGTCCGGCCGTACGGCAGCGCCATCACCCCGGCGTTGTTGATGAGCAGATCGAGGTGCTCGTACGGATAGCGGGCCGCGAACTCCCGTACGGAGGCCAGGTCCGCCAGGTCCAGCAGCCCGAGCTCCACCTCCGCGCCGGGCACTGCGCGTCGGATGCGCTCCTGGGCCCGGGTGCCGCGCGCCTCGCTGCGGCACGCGAGTATCACTCGCGCGCCGCGGCGGGCGAGCTCCTGTGCCGTGACGAGCCCGATGCCGCTGTTGGCTCCGGTGACCACGGCGGTACGTCCGCCCTGATCGGGGATGTCGCTCGTGTTCCAGCCCGTCATGGCCTCAGCTCCTCGCTGGGATACCTGCTGCATGCCCGCAGCCACCCAGCCTACGAAACGGTCAGGCCGAAGAGCCGCTGTCGACGACGAGGTCGGTGCCGACCGCCGAGCCCGCGTCCGGCGAGGCGAGATAGAGCACCGCGGCGGCTATCTCCGCTGCTGCGGCGGCACGGCCGAGCGGGTTCTCGGACTTCAGCCGCTCGATCCGGTCGGCGTCGTTCTCGCCGGGCCGCAGCGACATGGGCGCGATGGCGGCGCCGGGGCTGACGGCGTTGATGCGGATGCCCTGGTGGATGTGGTCGAGGGCGGCGGCGCGGGTGAGCGCGGAGACGGCGGCCTTCGAGGTGATGTACGCGGCGAGATTCGGGATGCGCATGTGCGCGCCGAGGTTGGAGGAGATGTTGACGATCGTGCCGCCGCCGTTCTGTGCCATGTGCGCGATCTGGTGCTTCATGGCGAGCCAGACGCCGGTGACGTTGGTACGCAGGACCGCGTCCCAGTCCTCCTCGCTGATCTCGCCCGCGGGCTGCCCCGCGCCGCGCAGGATCCCGGCGTTGTTGACGGCGATGTCGAGGGTGCCGTAGCGGCCGACGGTGGCCCGCACCAGTTCGCGTACGTCGTCGGAGCGGGAGACGTCGGCGGTGACGGCGGCGGCCGTGCCGCCCGCCTTCTCGATCAGGGCGACGGTTTCGGCGAGGGTGACGGCGCTGCGGCCCGCGGCGACGACCGAGGCCCCTTCGGAGGCGAAGGCGAGGGCGATGGCCTGGCCGAGGCCGGAGCCGGCGCCGGTGACGAGGACGGTGCGGCCGTTGAAGCGAGCGGACATGAAGACAACTCCCCTTATAGACATGTAGGCATAGCTATCTGAGCTATTTCTTAAAACTGAGCAGCACGGAGACGAGGACGAAGGCGGTGGCGGTCGCCGCGAAGGACGAGGCGTCGCTGCCGAGGGTGAGGAGGGCGGCGAAGACGACAGTGGGGCCGAACTCCATCGCCGTGTTCAGCACGCCGCCCGCGAGCCCGGTCCGCTCCGGGGGCACCCCGTCGGTGGCGAGCACCGCGGCCCCGGCGAAGGAGGCCGCCGCGCCGGCGGGCAGCAGGAGGAGCCCGGGGAGCAGCCCGTACGCGTACGGGATGTGCGTATCGAGTCCGGTGGCCGCGAGGAGGGCGAGGCCCGCCGCGCCCGTGGAGAGCCCGCCGGCGGTGACGGCCCGCGGACCGTACCGCCCGATCAGCGCGCCCGCGACACGGCCCGAGCCGATCAGGGCGACGGCGAACGGCACAAAGGCGGCCGATGTCTGGATGGCGCTGAAGCCCCGTTCCTCCTGGAGGTGGAGCGAGAGGAGCACGAAGGTCGTCGCGCTGGCGGCGGCGGTGAGCACAATGGCGAGGAGCCCGAGCGCGCGCCGCCGATCGAGGAGGAAACGGGGCGGCAGGAGCGGATCGCGGGCGCGGTTCTCGGCGAGCACGAACGCGGCGAGCAGGGCGAGCCCGGTCAGCAGCGGGACGAGCACGGTGGCGGAGCCCCAGGGGTGGGCGTCGGTGAGGACCAGCCCGTAACTGGCCAGGGTGATACCGGCGGTGGCGAGAACGGCGCCGGGGAGGTCGAGCGCGGGCTGCGTCCTGAGTGGTGCGGGTGGCGTGGGCGGCAGCAGGCGGGGCGCCAGGGTGAGGGCCGCGACGGTCACGGCGAGCGGCACGGCGAAGCTCCAACGCCAGGACGCGAGCGACGAGATGACCCCGGACCCCAGGGTCCCGGCCGTCGCCCCGAGCATCGAGAGACCGCCCCAGGTGGCCATGGCCTTCCCGTACGCGGCGGGGGAGGGGAACAGTGCGCGGAGCACGGCCATGGCGGCGGGCGCGACGAGGGCCGCGCCCAGGCCCTGGGCGAAGCGTGCGGCGAGCAGGGTCCCGTAGCCGGGGGCGAAGGGCGCGACGGCGGACGCGACGGCGAGGACCAGCAGCCCGGCGGTCAGCAGGCGCCGCCCGCCGTAGCGGTCGGAGAGCCGCCCGCCGAAAAGGAGCAGTCCGGCGAAGGTCAGTCCGTAGGCGGCGCTGAGCAGGATCAAGTCGGCGCGGCCGAGGGCGAATTCACGCCCGATGCGGGGGAGGGGCACGGAGAGCGAGGCGAGGGTGAAGATCAGGGTGCTCTGGACGGTGCCGAGGAGTACGAAGGCGGGTCTCGTGGCTGGGCGGGTGGTGCCGGCAACCGTGGCGGTGCCCATAGTCTCGCTTTCTGAACCGATCGTTCAAGTATCGAGGCAGACTCAAGGAAGCCCCATGGGGCCATGGGCGACGGTGATCAATCCAGCAGGCTCAGCGCCTGCTCGGCGGCGTCCCGGATTCGGGACGGGTCGCTGGACGCCTTGCCGACGACGCGCATGCCCTGCATCAGTACGAGCAGCAGCCGGGCGAGGGCGCGCGGATCCCGGGTCTCGGGCAGCTCTCCCTGCGCCTGGGCGCGCACCAGCGCGGAGTGCAGCAGCGTCTCGACGTGCTCCCAGCTGAGCTCGACCCGGCGGGCGGCCTCGGTGTCGTGGGGCCCCAGCTCGGCGGCGGTGTTGGTGACAAAACAGCCGGTCAGCCGTACTTCCTCGGTGGTGGACTCGGCGGCGAAGTGCCGCACAACCGCCCGCACGGCGGGCAGCGCCGGGCCTGGCTGCGACAGGTCACCGAGCATCCGCGGATCGCGCGACTCTCCGTACCGGTCCAGCGCCTTCAGGTACAGCTGGTGCTTGTTGCCGAAGGTGGCGTAGATGCTGGCGCGGCCGATGCCGAGGTGCTCGACGAGATCCGCCATCGAGGTCGCTTCGTAGCCGCGCCGCCAGAACAGCTCAAGGGCCGACTGGAGGGCGGCGTCGGGATCGAATTCCTTGGTCCTGGCCACGGACGTAACGTAGCTCTATCTGGAACGATCGGTCAAGATGGGTCCCGGCAGGTGGGCGTCGCGGTACGCGCCCGGAGTCACACCGAAGCAGCGCACGAACCAGCGGTGGAAATGGCTCTGGTCCGCGAACCCGGACGCCGCCGCCGCGTCCGCCGCCGAACTGCCGCCCACCAGAAGTCCGCGCGCCCGGCGCAGCCGCAGCAGCCGCTGACAGTCGCTGGGCGACATGCCGTACTCCGCTCGGAAGGCGCGGTACAGCGCGAACCGGCTGCACCCGGCGGCCTCGGCCAGCCGGTCGGCCGGGATCTGCTCCGCGTACGCCTCGTCCAGCAGCGCCCGAGCCCGGCGCGCGGCGGCCCGCGCGGCCCGGCCGTCCGGCGCGGGTTCGGGCACCCGCGCCGGACGGGTGGCGCCACGCCGGGCCATGGCCGTGACGGTCGCGGTCAGCCGCTCGTCCCGCACGAGCGGATCGGCCTCGCCGACGAGCGCGTTGTGCAGCCGCAGCAACGCGGTCCGGAGCACCGGGTCACTCAGCGCGGGCTCCGTGAACAGCGGCATCGCGGCCCGTCCGCCAGCCGCGTCCGCTAGCACCTCGCGTACGACGTCGGGCCCGATATGGACGATCCGATACTGGTACCCGAGCTCGGCCGCGGCCTGCCCGTCGTGCGGCTCGTCCGGGTTGAATGCCATGACCATGCCCGCACCGCTGGTGTGCGCGGCGCCCCGGCAGCTGAAGCGCTGAGCGCCCGCCTCCGTGATGCCGAAGGAGTACGCGTCATGGCTGTGCGGGTGGTAGACGTGCCGGAAGAAGTGCGCGTGCATGGCCTCCAGCGGGCGGTCCGGGTCGCGCCAGTAGCGCGCCCAGCCGTCGCCGTCGCCGCTCTGTGCGCTCCGCGCGGTGTCCACCCGCCCATTGTCCCGCTCCAGCGTTCAAGACGGGCAGGGCCCGGTCCGCGAAGGTCGCCTCATGAGCACAGGCACAGGCACAGGCACAGGCACAGACGCGGGCCCAGGCATAGTCAGGGGCAAGGACAACCCGTACCTCCTGCTGACGGCCACCATGGTGCTGTGGGGCAGCGCCTTCAGCAGCTCGAAGGTGGTCGTGGAACAGGTGCCGCACGGCGTCGCGGCGCTGCTCCGCTTCGGCGGAGGCGCACTGGCCCTGCTGGTGGCACTGCGGCTATTCGGCAAACGGGACCGGACGGTGTCGGTACGCGACCGGGGGCGGGCCGCGCTCGCCGGGGTCCTCGGCGTCTTCGCGTACAACCTCTGCTTCTTCGGGGGTCTCGCGCTCGCGCCCTCCATGGACGGCAGCGTGATCATCCCGGTGATGAGCCCGGTGCTCACCACCGGCTTCCTGCTGGTCACCCGCCGGGAACAGGCGTCGCTCACGCGGATCGCGGGGCTGTGCCTGGGGGTGGCGGGCGCGGTGGTCTTCTTCCTGGGCGCGGGAGCGGAGGCGGCCTCCGGCGCGGGTTCGGCCCGGCTCGCCGGAGATCTGCTGTTCCTCCTCAGCGCCGTCTGCTGGGCCGCGTACACCCTGGCCGGCCCACGGGTCCTGGCGGGCATCGAACCGCTGCGCGCGACGACGTACGCGACGCTCGCCGGGGCGGTGTTGCTCGCCGGCTACGCCGCACCCGAACTCGGCGAGGTGCGCTGGGGCGAGCTGCCGACGGGGTTCTGGCTGCACGTCCTCTTCCTGGCTGTCGGCCCAGCCGCGGTGGCCAACCTCCTCTACTACCGGGGGGTCGGCGCGGTCGGACCTGCGTCCGCGTCCGTGATGATGTTCATGGTCCCGGTCTTCGGCACCTTCTGCGCCACGGTCTTCCTGGGCGAGTCCTTTGGCGCCGTCCAGACGGTGGGCGCGCTGATTCTCCTGGTGGGAGCGGTGCTGGCGGTGACACAGGGACGCCTGCCGGGCCGTCCGGGCCGTCCGGGGCGTCCGGGGCGCGCAAGTCACGGACCAGCAGGCCGGGTGCCGGGCCAGGGGCGATGACTTGCCCTTCCCTCCAGCGCGTTGCCAGTACTCGGCTGGGGCCGGTACGAGCCCGTCGGCGACCAGGCCCGCGCACGTCAGCTGCCGACCACCAGCGCCTCTCCCAAGCCCGTACGCGCATAGAGCACCACCCGCCCGGTGCGGTGCGCGCTCACCAGACCCGCCGCGTGCAGAGCCGTCAGATGCTGGGAGGCGCCGCCCGGCGAAAGCCCGGTGCGGCGCGCCAGATCCGTGGTGGAGGCAGGGGCCGCGAGTTCGGCCAGCAGCAGGGCGCGAGTGCGGCCCAGTACGCCGGCCAAGGCAGGGGAGTGCGGCCGGGGACGCTGCTCCCACAGGGTGCCGATGCCCTGCGGCGGGTAGCGCAGGGTGGGTTGCCCGTCCGCGCTGACGAAGCTGGAGAAGATCCGCGGCCAGACAAAAGCCGAGGGGACGAGCAACAGCCCTCGGCCGTCGAGCCGCTGTGCCCCACGGGTGCAACGGTGGGCCATCTGCAGGGCGCCCGACTCCCAGGTGAGCTGCGGGTCGAGGTCGTCGAGAAGGCGCCCGGCACCGCCTTCCGCGAAGTGCTTGGCCCGGTGCAGGATGTCGCCTTCGAACAGGGTGAGAATGCGGGGCCAGTACGGCGCGAGTGCCACCTCCCAGTACGCGGCGATCACCTCCGCCAGTCGGCTGAGCCCGCGCTCCGGGTCCTCGCGCAGCGCGGCGACACCCGCCTGGGCCCCCGGCGAGGTCGTACGCAGCAGATCGGGCGGCGTGGACCGCAGCGCCGCCAGCTCCACCTCCAGTGAGGGCTGCGGGGTGGTGGGAGGCGGCACGAGGAAGCCGGGGATGGAGACGGTGGGCACGGCGATCAGACAGAACAGCGGGGTGAGGTCCAGCTTCGCGGCCGCGAGCAACGGCCGTACCTGCTCGGCCCACCGGCGGTGCAAGCCCTGCTCGTCAGCGCCCTTGAGCACCCGCACGCTGGCCACGACCTCCCACAGCGGGGAGATGGCAAAGCGCGTACGTGCCACGTCCTCGGCGGAGAACACGATCTCCAGCGTGCCGCCTTCGGCCTGCCGCTCCTGCACCATTCAGCACAGGCTAAATCATTGGTACGGGATCTGGGCGCCTGGCACCGTACCGGCCATGCCGACAAAGAGCCCCTGGCGGGTACCCGACTTCCGCACGCTGTTCACCGCCACCGCGCTCAGTCAGCTGGCCACCAACATCGGCTATGTGGCCGTCCCGCTGATCGCCGTGTCCGCCCTCGATGCGGGCCCCGGCCAGGTCGGACTCCTGGCCACCTTGAGCACGGTCGCCTTCCTCCTGATCGGCCTGCCCGCCGGGGCCTGGGTGGACCGGATGCGCCATCGCCGGATACTGATCGCCGCGGACCTGGCACGGGCAGGCCTGTTCGCGTCGGTGCCGGTGGCCTGGTCGCTGGACGCCCTCACGTTCGGGCAGTTGTACACAGTCGTCCTGCTGAACGGCTGCGCCACGGTCTTCTTCGACGTGGGCTCCCAGAGCTTCTTGCCGCAACTGGTCGGCCGCGAAGGACTTCTGCAGGCGAATGCCGCGGTGGTGACCCTCCAGGCCGCGAGCAATGTGGCGGGCAGAGGCGCCGGCGGCGCACTCGTACAACTGCTTACGGCACCGGTGGCCGTGGTGGGCATGGGCGTGCTCTATCTCGCCTCGGCGCTACGGCTCCTTGGCATCCGCCCCGTACCGGCGCGCTCACCGGCCCCCGGGCAGCGACGGGCCCGGCTGGGAGCACAGATCGCGGAGGGGCTGCGGCACGTCCTCCGCAACAGCGAACTGCGTGCCCTGGCGCTCACCGCGACCCTCACCAATCTTGGCTCGCAGATCATGAACACTCTTCTGCCGATTCTGTTCACCCGCGAACTCGGACTGTCCGCAGGCATGCTGGGCCTGTACCTGGGGCTGGGCGGGGTCGGCATCTTCCTCGGCGCGCGGTGCGCCCGCCCCATCGCACGGCGCCTGGGCTACGGCCGCGCCCTCGGCCTCACCGGCCTCTGTGTGGCGCCGGCCGCGCTGGTCATCCCACTCATCGACCGGGGCCCGTGGTTCTGGCTGGCCGGTACGGGATGGCTGCTGGTCACCTTCAAGATGGGCCTCGACAACGTACTCGGCGTCAGCCTGCGTCAGCGCCTGACGCCCGATCCGCTCCTCGGCCGTATGAACGCCACCTTCCGCTTCATGCTCACCGGCGCGATCGCCATCGGCTCCGGCGTGGCGGGCTTGATTGGTGAACTCGCCGGAGTGCGCACGGCTCTGTGGGTGGGCGGTTGTTGCCTGACACTCGCCTTTCTGCCCGTCTTCCTCTCTCCGGTGCGCACCCGGCGCGAGCTGCCGCGGCAGACGGCCCCCGGTACGGCCGACTCCGGAAATACTCCAAGGGACCACCTGAGGCAGCGTTAGGTTCAGCGCCCGCGCTCACCCTGGGAGCGGGAGGACCGGCCACCGTCGTCGCCCCCGTATCCGACCGACGGCTGCACAGCGGTGGGCCCGCCCGCCGGGCAGATGTTCCACGACGCATGTGTGCAGCACGACTTCGGCTACCGCGACTACGGCGGCAGGGGGGCACCTGAAGCTCGAACCTACGGAGCCCCGCAGGGCGTGGATCGACGAGCGCTTCTGGCACGAGATGCGCAACATCCGCTTCGACCAGTACGGCGGGATCCTCCAACCAGGGTGCCTCGCCGGCGCGGAAATTATGTACAAGGGTGTGCGCGAGCACAGCCGCCGCCTCCGGCTACCGGAGGCGGCGGCTGTGCTCTCTGCCCAAGTGCGCCGGCTCGCTGCCTCGTACGCGCGAGGCCCGCTGACCGCCGGTCAGCTCAGCCGGACCTCGTACGCCGTCACCGACACCTCATCGTCGTCCAGGCATCGGCCCGTCTCCAGCTCGAAGCGCTGCTTGAGCAGCGGCGAGGCGACGAAGGGCCGGCCCCCGGACGAGCCGATCAACCCCCGCGACAGCACCGCCGCCCCCGTGAACGGGTCCCGGTTGTCGATCGCGTACGGCGTGCCCTCGCGGTCCAGGAACAGCGCGACCTGGCGGCCGTCCGGCAGCAGGGCCGCGACCCCGCGGCCCGGCGTGAGCTGCGACAGCGAGCAGAGGGCCAGCCAGTCTCCGTCCAGGCCGTCCACGCGAACCTGGACCTGGACCTGTGTATCCGTCGTCTGCTCAAGGGTCATCGTCATCGCGCGGCACTACCTTCCAGGACTTCTTCCAGCGTACGAATGGACAGCAGCGGCAGGTCCGGCTTGACCTGGTCGCGCTCGGGCACAAACTTCACCGTCGGGTCCGGGACATCCGGCGCGTTGACGAAGGAGACGAAGCGGCTCAGCCGCTCCGGGTCGTTGATGGTCTCGGCCCACTCGTCGCGGTAGCCCGCGACATGGTCCGCCATCAGGCCCTCCAGCTCCGCGCAGATGCCCAGCGAGTCATGGACGACCACATCCCGTACGTGGTCGAGGCCGCCCTCGACCCGCTCCAGCCACGTCGACGTGCGCTCAAGACGGTCGGCGGTACGGATGTAGAACATCAGGAACCGGTCGATGAGCCGCACCAGTTCCGCGTCCGACAGATCCTGCGCGAGCAGATCCGCGTGGCGCGGCGTCGCGCCGCCGTTCCCGCCGACGTACAGGTTCCAGCCGTTCGCGGTGGCGATGACGCCGAAGTCCTTGGACTGCGCCTCCGCGCACTCCCGCTGGCAGCCGGACACCGCCGACTTCAGCTTGTGCGGCGAGCGCAGGCCCCGGTAGCGCAGCTCCAGATCGATGGCCATCTTGACCGAGTCCTGCACGCCGTAGCGGCACCAGGTCTGCCCCACGCACGACTTGACCGTACGCAGCGCCTTTCCGTACGCGTGCCCCGACTCGAACCCCGCGTCGACCAGCCGCGCCCAGATCTGCGGAAGCTGGTCGACGCGCGCGCCGAACAGGTCGATCCGCTGGCCGCCCGTGATCTTCGTGTAGAGGCCGTAGTCCCGCGCCACCTCGCCGATCACGATCAGCTTCTCGGGAGTGATCTCGCCGCCCGGGATGCGCGGCACGATCGAGTACGAGCCGTTCTTCTGCATATTGGCGAGGAAGTGGTCGTTGGTGTCCTGGAGCGCGGCCTGCTCGCCGTCCAGGACATAGCCGTCCGCGCCGATCGTCGGGGCGAGCGAGGCGATGATCGAGCCGACGGTCGGCTTGCAGATCTCGCAGCCGTTGCCGCCGCGGGCCGCCTCCCGGCCGTGCCGGTCCAGGATCTCCTGGTAGGAGGTGAGGCGGAGGCTGCGCACGATCTCGTACAGCTCCTGGCGGGTCTGCCCAAAGCAGCCGCACAGGCCCTTGTCGACCTCGACGCCCGACGCCTCCAGCTCGGCGTTGACCAGCTGGCCCAGGACCTTGACGCAACTGCCGCAGCCCGTGCCCGCCTTGGTGCACTTCTTCACCTCCGGCACCGTCGAGCAGGAGTGCTCGGTGACCGCGCCGCGGATCGTGCCCTTGGTGACGTTGTGGCAGGAGCAGATGACCGCGCTGTCCGGCAGCGAGGAGGGGCCGAGCGCGACCGGCGCGCCGAGCCCCTCGGGCAGCACCAGTTGCTCCGGCGAGACCGGCAGGATCGAGCCGGTGAGCGGGCGCAGCATGCCGTACTGGTCCGCGTCGCCGACCAGCACACCGCCGAGCAGCTGGCCCTCGCTGCCGATGACGAGCTTCTTGTAGACGCCGGAGCGGGAGTCGGAGTAGACGACGTCGAGGCAGCCGTCGGCCGCGCCGTGCGCGTCACCGAAGGAGGCGACGTCGACACCGAGCAGCTTCAGCTTGGTCGACATGTCGGCACCGGTGAAGGTCTTGACCTCACCTTCAAGCGTGGCCGCGGCCGTCTCGGCCATCTCGTAGCCGGGCGCGACCAGTCCGTATACCTTCCCGTCCGACGCCAGCGCGCACTCGCCGATCGCGAACACCGCCGGGTCGGACGTACGGCACTGCTCGTCCACGACGATGCCGCCGCGCGGCCCCACATCGAGGCCCGTGTCGCGGGCGAGCTGGTCCCGGGGCCGTACGCCCGCCGAGAAGACGACCAGGTCGGTGGCGAGCACCGAACCGTCCGACAGGGCCATGCCGTTGACGGCCCCCGACTCGTCCACGGTGACTTCCTGGGTGCCGGTGCCCGTGTGGACGCTCAGCCCCATGCGCTCGATGGTGCGCAGCAGCGCGGCGCCACCGCCGTCGTCCACCTGCACCGGCATCAGCCGGGGCGCGAACTCCACGACGTGCGTCTTCAGGCCGAGGCCCTGGAGCGCACCCGCGGCCTCCAGGCCGAGCAGTCCGCCGCCGACGACCGCGCCGGTCGTCGCCGTCTTCGCGTACTCCTCGATCGCGAGCAGGTCCTCGATCGTGCGGTAGACGAAGCAGCCCTCGGCGTCCTTGTTGGGCACCGGCGGTACGAAGGGGTACGAGCCGGTGGCCAGCACCAGCGTGTCGTACGTGAAGGTCCGCCCGGCGCGCGAGGTGACCGTGCGGGACTCGCGGTCGATGGTCTCGGCCGGGTCGTCAAGGTGCAGCTCGATGCCGTGGCGCTCGATGAAGTCGCCCTCGACCAGGGAGAGATCGTCCGGGGTGCGGCCGGAGAAGTACGAGGTCAGCTGAACCCGGTCGTACGCGGCGCGAGGCTCCTCGCACAGCACGACGATCCGCGCCCGCCCGGTGACCCCGCGCTCGGCGAGGGCCTCCAGGAATCGCTGGCCGACCATGCCGTGGCCGACGACCACGATTGTGGGGGTGGACATCGCAGCCATGTCAGAGGCCTCCATCGTTGGTGAGCAGGTGGAGCAGTGGCACGGATTCGGGGATGGCTTCGTCGCCCTCCCAGGCCCGGGCGAGCGCGCCGACAGCGGCGAGATCCCCGAGCAGTACCCCGCCGACGAGCCGGTCTCCGCGGACGACGACCTTGCGGTACGCGCCGCGGGTGGCGTCGGCGAGCTGGATCACGTCGTCCCCGGGGCGGGGGGTCGGATCGCCGAAAGCGGCGAGATCGAGCGGGCCGGAGCCGGCGAGGGTGAGGCGGGTCAGGGCGCGGGTGCCGGTGTAGCGGGCGGCCGTCCCTGTCAGTACGGAAGCGAGGACCTCGGCCTGTTCCAGCGCCGGGCCCGCCAGGCCCTGGACGATGCCCGCGTGTTCCGCGCAGTCGCCGATGGCGTGGATGTACGGGTCCGAGGTGCGCAGCTCGTCGTCGACGACGATGCCCTTGCGGACGTCGAGACCGGCGTCCAGCGCGAGCGTGGCCCGGGGACGTACGCCGCACGCGAGGACGACGACATCGGCGTCCAGTACGTACCCGTCGGCGAGCTCGACATTCGTACCGCGCAGGCCCCTGACCCGGCACTCCGTGTGGATCTCCACACCCAGGGATTCGAGGTGCCGGCGCAGCAGGTCCGATGCGGCGACGTCGAGCTGGCGCTCCATGATGTGCTCGCCCTGCTGGGCGAGCACCACCTTCGCGCCACGTTCGGCCAGCGCGCGGGCCGCCGAGACGCCGAGCAGCCCGCCGCCGACGACGACCGCGCGGGTCCCGGGGCGTACGGCCGCGGACAGTGCCGCGCAGTCGTCCAGGGTGCGGAAGGGATGCACCCCTTCGGGGAGCCCGCGGGTGATTCCGCGGAGCGGCGGCAGCACCGGGTTGGAGCCGGTGGCGAGCACCAGCCGGTCGTACGCGACCGAGGTGCCGTCGGCGCAGTGCACCAGCCGCCGGTCGCGGTCGATGGAGGTCGCCCGTACCCCGAGGCGTACGGGCACCTCGGGCAGGGCGATCACCTCGGGGCCGTACCGCCCGGCGAGGACCTCCGCGAGCAGCACCCTGTTGTACGGGGCGTGCGGCTCCTCGCCGAGAACGGTGACGGGCATGCCCGCAGCGCCGAGCCGGCGCGCCAGCTGTGCGCCCGCCGTCCCGCCGCCGATCACCACGATCTCTGAAGCCATGACAAGAGAGTGCGTCGTCGGTGTTACCCGGCAGGTTCGCCTCTGTTTCCCGCGAGGAACGCTGCCCTCACGCGCCGGGGGCCTCGCTGTGAGGGATGTGTGCCTGTGAGGGCACTGCCGGGACACGGCGAAGGGCGCGGGTCCGTCTGAGACGGAGCCCGCGCCCCTTTTGCTTTGGCTGTGACCGGACGTAACACGGAACCCGTCAAACGACGGCCCACAGACCGAGGGCGATGAGGAACGCCGATACGCCGAGTGTCGTCTCCATGACGGTCCACGTCTTCAGCGTCGTCTTCTCGTCCATCCCGAAGAACCTGCTGACCAGCCAGAAGCCAGAGTCGTTGACGTGAGAGAGGACCGTGGCACCCGCGGCGATGGCGACGACCAGCAGGGCGATCTGGAAGTCACCCAGGTCGGCTTCCGCGACAGAGGTCGCGATCAGGCCGGAGGCGGTGGTCAGGGCCACCGTCGCCGAGCCCTGGGCGACCCGCAGGAGAGTGGCGATGATGAAGGCCTGGACGATCAGCGGCATGCCGAGGTCGGAGAGCGATCCGCTCAGCGCGGCGCCGATGCCGCTGAATTTCAGGACACCGCCGAACATGCCACCGGCACCGGTGATCAGGATGATCGAGCAGATGGGCCCGAGCGCGTCGTCGAGGGTCTTGGTGACCTGGGACATCGAGGACGCGCGGGGGTATCCGAGGAAGGCGATCGCGGCGATGACAGTGATCAGCAGGGCCACGGGTGTGTTGCCCAGGAGGCGCAGGAATTCGACCCAGCCCTGACCCTCGTCGAGGGCGCCGGCGGTGACGAGCGTGTTCAGGACGGTGTTGAACGAGATGAGGACGAGCGGCACGAGCAGCAGGAGGAGCACGGTGCTGAAGGCCGGCGGCTTCCGATCGCCCTCGCCCTTGTCCTTCTTGTCCTTGTCCTTGGCGCCGTTTCCGAGGGCGTCCTTGACCTCACCGAAGAGAGCGTCCGGCACGGGCACATGGATACGGGCCCCGAGGAAGCGGGAGACCGGCATGACGCCGACGTACCAGGCGACCACGGCGATGGGAATGCCCACGACCATGGTGACGCCGATGTTGCCGCCGAGAACCTCGGCTGCGGCGACCGGCCCGGGGTGCGGTGGGACTATGGCGTGCATGGCGGCGAAGGCTCCGGCCGCAGGCAGGGCGTAGAGCAGTACGGAGCCGCCGAAGCGGCGGGCCACCGTGAGGATGATCGGCAGGAAGACGACCAGACCGGCGTCGAAGAAGATCGGAAGCCCGAAGAGCAGCGCCGCCACCCCGAGCGCGAGCGGTGCTCTCTTCTCTCCGAACCGGCCGATCAGCGTGTCGGCCAGCACCTGGGCGCCGCCGGAGAGCTCCAGCAGCCTGCCGAGCATCACACCGAAGGCGACCAGCAGCGCGACGGAGCCGATCGTGTCCCCGAAGCCGAACTTCAGGACGTTGGGGATGTCGGCGAGCGGAAAGCCGACGGCGACCGCTGTGACCACGCTCACGAGGACGAGCGACACGAAGGCGTGGAGCTTGACCTTCATGATCAGGAACAGCAGCAGGGCGACGGCACCCGCGGCGATCAGCAGCAGCGTGGCGGTGCCGTATGCCGGCTCAATTGCTTCCATGAGAACACTCCATTGAATTCTCCAGACCTTCGGTGTGCGGGCCGGGTCGGAACCTGCCGGTGAGGGCGGTGGCCGCCGCCGCGGTGATGACGTTGAGCCACGGCTTCCGGTCGCTGTCGTCGTAGACGCGTCGATGCCGCAGCACACTCAAACCCATAGGTGCGACGTATTCAAGACCTGGGGGCTTAAAAGTCATACTTAATGGAGTGGAAGTGAACACATGTACGATCAATCCGTACGGGGAGCGCGGGTGGAAACCCGGAGGATCGATGACCAGCGAGGGGCGGGGCTGCACGTGCGGCTGCTCGCCTGCCTGGGGCCGAGAGGTCGAGCAGCGCTTCGCGGTCAGGGTCCTGGAGTCGATGCGCCTGGCGGAGTCCCGGTGCCGCGTCGGTGTGACGGTGCGGTCCGCGGAGGAGTGGAATGTCTACGATCCGCAGATCATCCGCTGACGGCTCGCGGGCTCCGACCGGCTGCGCTCGGCGGTCGAACCGGTCGACCGGTCGCGGCGGGACTGGCGGCCCGGCTGGCGACGCCACAGCAGTGCGCCGAACTGACCGGGCACGCGCTGGGCATGGTTGCCACTTCACGCGGGCGGCAGGGAAACGACGCCCCGGCCGCGGGCACCCTCGATGGGACCATCCCCGCATGCGCGGGGAGCAGATCCCGCTTCAGAACCGGATCAACCAAACCGTTGGGCCATCCCCGCATGCGCGGGGAGGGGGAGCAGGAGTACTTCGAGGGAGATGCCGACCCCGAGGCGGGACCATCCCCGCATGCGCGGGGAGCAGCCCCCAAACGCACGCTGCACGGACCCGCCGCCCGGACCATCCCCGCATGCGCGGGGAGCAGGACTGATTGCCCGCAGGCATATGGAAGGCCTGGGGACCATCCCCGCATGCGCGGGGAGCAGGCCGGGATGTCCGGGGTGACGAGGCCGTGGTGGGGACCATCCCCGCATGCGCGGGGAGCAGAACCCGATCTACCGGGCCAAGGTGCTGGGCGAGGGACCATCCCCGCATGCGCGGGGAGCAGGCCTTGCCCGCTCGGATTACCCGGCACGGGAAGGGACCATCCCCGCATGCGCGGGGAGCAGGGGGTGGTGGCCTGCTCATGGTCCGCCACACTGGGACCATCCCCGCATGCGCGGGGAGCAGACTGAGCGACCTGCGATTTTACCGCTGGGTTGCACGCTTTTCGAGCACTTTCGTTGATTCCGGCAAATAGGGCGAAAGGGGCATGTCTTGGCCTCGGTGGATTGTGTGACTCGGGTCGGGGCCATCGCAGAAACCGGGACGCATCGGCAGAGCTGAAGTAGACATGGGTTCCTGCGCTTGGCGCGGCACTGTGTGATTTGCCTGTATGTATACCTTCTGGACGCGCGGGATCAGGCCTGACCGGGCAGCCCGGTCGCGGTCTGGTGGAAGGTCATCGGATGGCGGAGACACACGGGCTCCGGGTCCCCGGTGGAGGTCACCACCCTTCGGACGGCGCGCTCACCGGTGTGCTCCTGGGACGGGACGGGCAGGCGATAGCGTCGCCGGGTGCATACGCGAGTGACGGGCATCGTCATCGAAGGCGGTCAGATCCTGATGCTGGACCAGGACACCGATGAGTCGCGGTCCTGGAGTCTGCCGGGCGGCAAGGTGGAGGACGGCGAGTCTCTGGACGAGGCTCTGGTGCGGGAGATGCGGGAGGAGACCGGTCTCGACGTCGAGGTCGGCCGCCTGCTGTACGTGTGCGACCACATGAAAGCGCACGTCGTCCACATCACCTTCGAGGCCCGCCGGATCGGCGGGCAGATCGGGGCCGTCACGGAGGGTGCGGACACGCGCCCGATCCGGAAGGTCGCGTTCGTGGCGCTCGGCGACCTGCCCAGCCTGGGGTTCAGCGAGAGGTTCGTGAAGCTGTGCCGGGACAGTTTTCCCGGCGCGGGCTCCTACCTGGGTCCCAAGTCCGCCATTGGACTATGAGCTGGCCTGGGGCGCGGTGGGCGCGGTGCCCAAGGGGTCAGTCGGGGAGACACTACCTGGCCCCGCACCGGATCATGAGCGCCCCTCCCGTCCTACGGAGAGGTCGACCGAGGCGACCACGCCGGGCCCGGCGGGGAGTGCGAGGTACCCGCAGGTGTGGGATCGGGTCCGTACCGCCTCGACCTCACCGGGATGGGTGCCATCGATGCGGCGGCCTCGCAGGCCGATCACGCTCACTGTGGCGCGGCCCGCATCAAGCGTGGTCGTCACGATGATGTGGTGAGAGCGGATCACCCGGAGCGTGTGGACTACCAGGTGCTCGGCGAGTTCTCCGAGAGTGCCCGCCCCGTCCGGACTGACGCCCCAAAGCCCGAACGTAACGCCCACGTTGAAGCCGACCCGGCTCGGCGTCGCCTCGTCAAAAGCCGGATACGCCAGCGTGCGGCTCTCTCCCTGACTCTCTGGACGTACGGCGGCGAGCTCGGCGAGTGAGGAACCGGCCCGCACGCGGTACAGCCCCAGCCGTTCCGCGATGCCGGGGGGTAACGCATCCCAGTCCGTCACTGACATGCACTTCTGCCCGCCTGATCGCTGTCCGAGGCCGCCGTCCGGCGCAGGGCGCCCCGCAATCCAGCGGCGTCCATCAGGACCGTGATCGCGCCTGGCGGCTGTACCCAGTGCCCGATCCGGAGCTGCCGACCGCCTGGCTTGGAGGCGGCCAGCCAGCTGCCTTTGCCCAGTGCGGTGGTCTCGGGCTCATCCCACTCCCCTGCTGTCCCGGCGGGGGTGAAGACGTACGTGCGGCCGGTCGTCAGATCGGCCAGCACTGGGGTGTGCGCCCACGCGAGCGGTCCCATGTCCGCCCAGACCGCGTGCAGTCGCCAGTACGGCATGGACACCACGTCCCAGCGCCTCC
The DNA here is from genome assembly GCF_044548015.1 of Streptomyces sp. NPDC052236. Taxonomy (NCBI): domain Bacteria; kingdom Bacillati; phylum Actinomycetota; class Actinomycetes; order Kitasatosporales; family Streptomycetaceae; genus Streptomyces; species Streptomyces sp. NPDC052236. The sequence goes on from NZ_JBIUBL010000004.1 coordinate 372,295, forward strand.
CGGCGGGCAGGAGAGCGACTTCCAGTTCGTGGGCCCACTCCCGCCACACCTGATCCGGATGGGGATGGGCGGCGGCAGCCCAGACCGCGCCGCGGTTCGCTGTCTCCAACTCGCCCATCACGACCCCCAGTTCGCGGGACACGAGCTGCACACCCGTACCGGCCATCCCAGACGGCCCGCGCCCTCGGAAGCGGTGTACGCGTAACCCCCGGGCCGCAATCCGCCCGGGGCGCCGCAGCGGGCACACCGCTCGCCGCGTAACTGGGCGCGCTGATGGCTGGTCATCGTGAGCGGGTCCAGGGTCGTGGCGCGTACATCGGTCTGCGCTGAGGACTGCATATTGAGCTCCGTCATCTCGGCCCGGCGATCAACAGTGCGCCACTTGGCCGCTACATCGCGTAGTGAAGTCCTGTTTAGAGTGCTCTGTGCAATCCCATGGTGCAAGACCATTCGTCAATCCTCGCTCGAACGAGGGACTTGCCGAGAAGAAATGGCGGCATGACTAACGCCGCGGAGGCGGAGATTCCTGCTTCCTCGCGTGCGGGGATGGTCACGCGCGGACCGTGATGCGCGAGTGGCTGGCCGCTTGCTCCCCACCCCCGCGGGGATGGTCCCAGCACCTACGATCAGCAGTTTGGTGTGCAGGCGCTTATTGCAGGCCGATCGTCGGGGGCCGTGCTGGAACGGGAGAGGCGGCCGGGCGTGGGTGAAGTGGATCCCACTCAGTCAGTTAAGCGGTCCACTGGTCGAACGCCAGCTTCGCAACCAGTGAGAAGACGACGACCAGCAGCACTCCGCGGACGAACTCGCTGCCCTTCCGGAGCGCCATCTGCGCCCCGAACAGGCCTCCCGCCAGGTTGAACACCGCCATCAGCGCGGCCAGCTGCCACATCACCGTGCCCTGGTACGCGAACATTGCGAGCGCCCCCGCGTTGGTGCAGACGTTCACGATCTTGGCGGTGGCGGAAGCGGTCACGAGGTCCAGATGAAGTACGGCGGTGAGGGCGAGCACCAGGAAGGTGCCGGTGCCGGGCCCGAACAATCCGTCGTAGAAGCCGATCCCGCCGCCGACGAGGACGATCGCGACGACGGTCCGGGCGCGGGTAATGGGCCCCTTCGCCGCGCCCACAGCGGTCCCGAAGGAAGGCCGCAGCATCACAAAGGCAGCGACGCCGAGCAGCACCACCATGATCACGGGTCGCAGCACGTCACTGCTGATCCCAGCCGCGAAGAACGCGCCGCCCATCGACCCGGCAAGCGCGACAAGCCCGATCCGTACCGCCGTCTTCACCTGCACGGGAGCCTTGCGCACATACGTGACGGCGGCGCCGGAGGTGCCCACGATGGCCACCAACTTGTTGGTGCCGAGGATCTGCGCGGCCGGCACCTGCGGCAGGCCGAGCAGCATGGCGGGTAGAAGCAGCAGCCCGCCGCCGCCCACCACGGCGTCGATCCAGCCGGCCGCGGCGGCGGCGAGGCAGAGAAAGACGATCACGGTCAGCGATATGTCGGGCATGATCGCGACCCTACTTGAGCGCGTCTTGCCCCAGGCGTCAGCGATGTCTGGGCCACCACACGAGCGCACGGCCCCGCAGCGTAAGCGTGCGCCTCGGGCGGCCCGTCGTTCGTGGCCTTGCAACTGGCGACCGTGCGGTGTGACCTAGGACACGAGAGGATCGGAACAACCTAGGTCATTTGCCAATGACCCTAGGACGCCGTCCGTGTAGGAGCACCGCTATGACAGAAGCCAAAGACAAGGGCGTCCAGCTGCCTTACATGCAGCTCGCCGTGCGTATCCGTCGACGCATCCTGGACGGCGAACTCACCGAGGGCAGCAGGCTCCCCCACCAGCGCGACTTGGCGCACGCCGAAGGCGTCGCCGTCGCCACCCTCGGCCGAGCTCTCGACCAGCTCCAAGTCGAGGGGTATATCCGCACCTCCCAGCGCGGAACTTTCGTTGCCAATGCCCCGGCGATTGCCGCCTCGGGTTACGACCGCATCACCCGCGTCCTGCGCACTGGGTCCGTGCTCGGTGAAGGCGAGACGGTAATCGTCACGAGCGCCGAGTTGGGCGTACCACCGCTGTACGTTGCCGAGATCTTCGGCCTGGACGACGGTGACCAGGTGGTGCGCCGTCAGTGGCACACCGGGCGGGGTGACCAGCGTCTGATGCTCGCGGTGACCTGGTACCCGCCGGAGTTCGCCGCCTCGGTGCCGGAGTTGCTGTCCACATCGCCCAGCAAGGCGGCCGGTCTGCTGCCGCGGATTCAGGAGGCCACCGGCCGCCGGGTTGCCGAGGGACGCGACGATATCCACGCCCGGGACGCTGATGCCCGCGAGGCAAACTTCCTTGGCGTGAAGGTTGGTACGCCCATTACTGCCGGTGCACACCGTCTCTGGGACGACCTGGGGGTTATCGAGTACGGCGAATGGTGCCTGCCGTACCGACTGGTCATCGGCTACCAGTACAAGTTGGAGGCATCACCCGATCAGACCTGATCCAGTGCGTTCAAGTACGGCAACACCGCCCGTACCCACCGGTGGCCTGACTTCCCGGGGCCACCAAGGCGCGGCGGCACGCCGAAGAGTGGGGAGAAATATCCTGCGCCAGGCGTACATGCGACACTGAGCCGACCGACGCCGAGTTGGCGTGGGCATGACCGTGACCCGGGCGACGCTGTCCGGAAGTGGCTCGCGGACTTCCGAACCGAACCTGCTCGGAAGACCGCCGCCGCCCTCCCCGCACAGCGGGGTGCACACGACCGCACGGCGGACGAGGCACCCGGCCCTTGTGCGGACCCGCAGGCTTCACGGAGCCGCACGCGACGAAGGGCCGCCGTCTTGGGCGGCCCTTTCTTGCGTACTGGAGCGGCAAGGAAGGCTAGAGCTCGTGGGCCCGTACCGCGTTGACGAGAGCGGTAAATGCGCCGGTTGGCACGACGAGACCGGGCCGACTGATGTCCTTGGAGTCACGCACGGCTAGCCAACTCTCCAGCACTCGCGCGACCTCTACGCATGCGCCCTGTTCGCTGCTGGCGGTCGCTTTGGACCAGGACAGTTCCGCAGGGTCGAAGGGAGGCCGGGTGAGGTGGTTCATGATCAGTTCTCCTCAGCGGCGAGGTTGTCCAGGAGCGCCGCAGTCTCTTCGGGATCGAGCGCGCCCGCCCGGAGGCGGTCGAGGGTGTGGACGAGGGATCGAATCTGTTTGTCCTTCTCCAGAAAAGCGTTCCCCGCTGGGCTGTCCACGTAGCCGATCCGGGGATCCAAGGGGCCGAACTCCAGCAGGCTGAATGACCCCCGCAGGCCCGGGTGTACGTCCTTGCTCGCTGGATACACCTGAATTGTGATGTTCGGCTGTTGGGCCGCGCTGGCCAGTGCTTTCAGCTGGTCACGCATGACAGGCCGACCGCCAATGTTGCGACGAAGGACGGATTCATCGATCACTGCCCAGACCTCCAGCGGCGAAGGCGAGGCGACGAGGCGTCGTTGGCGCTGCATGCGCACTTCTACCAGGCGGTCCACTTCATTGGGGGAGCTGAAGGGGAAGACGGCGTGCACTGCACGAGCGTAGTCCGCAGTCTGTAGCAGGCCCGGGATGAACCCCAGTTCCCAGGTCTGGACGGCGCGAGCGTCGTACTCCAGGCCCACATACACGCCAAGCCCGCTCGGTAGCACCTCTTCGTACTCGGCCTGCTCCCACCAGCCGACTTCGGCCGCGGTTTTGTGGATATCGAGGATCTTGGACCGCTCGGCATCGTCGGTGACGCTGTAGAGATCGAGCAAGCCGCGGATCTCCATCGCCTTGGCGAGCCCCTGCCCAGTTTCCAGGCGGCTGATCTTGGAGGTTGAGCACTCCAGGTGCGTGGCTGCGGCTGCTTGGTCAAGTCCCGCGCGCTCACGTAGCCGACGCAGTTCCCCGCCCAGGCGGCGCCGCCGGACAGTGGGCCCGCTTGGGTCGCTCATCCGTCAACCTCCCCGCCTTCGTCGTGGGTTTGCCGATTGCAGGTCTGTCTCATCGTCCGACAAGGCCGTTCTCCGCCTCCGGGACCACCCCCGCATGCGTGGGGAGCGGTGGTCCTGACGAGGGGCTCGAGGTTGGGCATGGGATCATCCCCGCGGGTGCGGGGAGCAGCCAGCGTAGCGGCCCTGATAGGTGTCAGCGCTGGACCATCCCCGCATGCGCGGGGAGCAGGTGTAGATGGGGGTTGCGGGAATCTGGTCAGGGGGACCATCCCCTCATGCGCGGGGAGCAGTCCGTGGACATCAGCCCGCTGGTGGCCGGCTCGGGACCATCCCCGCATGCGCGGGGAGCAGACGGGCCAGTGGATGGTCAGCTACGTCTACTGGGGACCATCCCCGCATGCGCGGGGAGCAGGCCATCAAGGACGTGAAGACGGCCACCGGCAGGGGACCATCCCCGCATGCGCGGGGAGCAGGCCATCAAGGACGTGAAGACGGCCACCGGCAGGGGACCATCCCCGCATGCGCGGGGAGCAGGCGTTGAGTTCGCACCGGTTGATCACCAGACCGGGACCATCCCCGCATGCGCGGGGAGCAGGCGGCGGCAGTTGACGGGACGGGACCGGGGCGAGGACCATCCCCGCATGCGCGGGGAGCAGCGCACCGGGTACCCCTACATCGTGCTCGGCACGGGACCATCCCCGCATGCGCGGGGAGCAGTACGGGACGCAGTACACGATGCGCGAGGGCGAGGGACCATCCCCGCATGCGCGGGGAGCAGGGAATGGGTCCACGCTCCGGCACGTCGTACCCGGGACCATCCCCGCATGCGCGGGGAGCAGCGCCCGGGTGGGAGTCCGACGACGGGCGGGTCGGGACCATCCCCGCATGCGCGGGGAGCAGTTGTTCATGCGTTTCGGCCGCGACGGCGAGGAGGGACCATCCCCGCATGCGCGGGGAGCAGCGAACATCACAAATCCTTCCCGCGCAAGGCGGGGGACCATCCCCGCATGCGCGGGGAGCAGGCGAAGTCTCAGCGGGTGGTTCTCTGGCCGAAGGGACCATCCCCGCATGCGCGGGGAGCAGATCATGGTCAAGGCGACCACGGTGCCCAGCCTGGGACCATCCCCGCATGCGCGGGGAGCAGGTCCGCCTTGCGGATGCGGGCTGAGAGCTCGCCGGACCATCCCCGCATGCGCGGGGAGCAGAACGTGCCGAGCGGCACTGACTCCTCGGATCCGGGACCATCCCCGCATGCGCGGGGAGCAGGCGGCTCTCAAAGACGCCTCGTTCGATCTGTGGGGACCATCCCCGCATGCGCGGGGAGCAGCATTTCTGAAGGGACCGCTGTGGGACGTCGTCGGGACCATCCCCGCATGCGCGGGGAGCAGCCACCTGCGCCGGAGAGGGCTATAGCGGCCCCGGGACCATCCCCGCATGCGCGGGGAGCAGCACGACGCGGGCCTGACCGACGCCCACGCGACGGGACCATCCCCGCATGCGCGGGGAGCAGTGAAACACCTCGTGCCACAGGTCGCCGCCCTGGGGACCATCCCCGCATGCGCGGGGAGCAGACTGAGCGACCTGCAGTTTTACCGCTGCGCGGCACGCTTTTCGAGTACTTTCATTGATTCCGGCGAATAGGTCAAAGGGGGCACGCCTTGGCCTTGGTGGATTGTGCGGCTCAGGTTGGGCCTATCACAGAACCATGGGCCGCGAGGGATGAAGGCTGAAGTAGGCGCGGGTTTCCTGCACTTGGCGCGGTCCCGTGTGATTTACCTGTAGGCATACCTTCATGACGGCTGGAAGAAGATCCGGTTCAGGGCTCGGAGGCCGCCTCTCCGGGCCTGTGCGGACCGTGTGGGCCAAGCATGACCGGGACAGCGACGGCTGGCTGCCCCTGTGGCGGCACATGGAGGACAGCGCCGCCGTGGCCGGGCTGCTGTGGGACAACTGGTTGCCCGCCAGCGTACGGAATCTGATCGCCGAGCCCTTGCCCGGCGCCGCGCCCGACGCCCGACGTCTCGTCGTGTGGCTGGCAGCCGTGCACGACATCGGGAAAGCCACCCCCGCCTTCGCCTGCCAGGTGGATGAGCTCGCCAACCGGATGCGTGCGGAAGGCTTGGAGATGCGGACCCAGCGCCAGTTTGGCCCCGACCGCAGGATCGCCCCGCATGGTCTGGCCGGGCAGGTGTTGCTGGGGGAGTGGCTTGAAGAGCGGCACGGCTGGAAGGGCAGGCAGTCCGGACAGTTCGCCATCGTTGCGGGCGGTCATCACGGCGTGCCTCCCGAGCATGGGCAGATCAAGGCACTGAACGACCGTCTTCATCTGTTGCGTACGCCCGGACCCAGCCGGGCGGCATGGCGGCGGGTCCAGGATCAGCTGCTCGACGCGTGTGCCGACGAGTACGTCGTACGTGAGCGGCTCAGCGCCTGGCGGACGGTGAAACTGCCGCAGCCCGTGCAGGTGTTGCTCACGGCCCTGGTGATCGTCGCGGACTGGATCGCCAGCAACCCCGACCTGTTCCCGTACTTCCCGCAGGAGCTGCACCGTACGAGTGAGGAGCGGGTGGCCGCCGCCTGGCGCGGGTTGCGGCTGCCTGCACCCTGGGTGCCCGAGGAGCCCGTCGAGGAGCCGCAGCAGCTGTTCGCATCCCGTTTCGCTTTGCCGCCGGGGGCCACGGCCCGGCCGGTGCAGGAGGCGGCCGTCCAGTTGGCGCGTGCGATGGACGTGCCGGGGCTGATGGTGATCGAGGCGCCGATGGGGGAGGGAAAGACCGAGGCCGCGCTGGCCGTCGCGGAGATCTTCGCGGCCCGCTCGGGGGCAGGCGGAGTGTTCTTCGCGCTGCCCACCATGGCCACCGGCAACGCGATGTTCCCTCGCCTGCTGGACTGGCTGGGCCGCCTGCCCGCCCAGGAAGGCACCCAACTGTCGGTGCTGCTGGCGCACTCCAAGGCGGCCCTCAACGAAGAGTTCGCCGATCTGATGCGCGGCAGTTGGCAGCAGGTCGCCGCCGTCGATGCGGATGCCGAGACCCAGGAGTGGCGGCCTTCGCACGCGAAGCGGTCTGCTCCGGCCGAGCTCGTCGCGCACGCCTGGCTGCGGGGCCGTAAGAAGGCCATGCTGTCGTCGTTCGTCGTCGGCACCGTGGACCAACTGCTGTTCGCCGGGCTCAAGAGCCGTCACCTCGCGCTGCGTCATCTTGCCGTCGCGGGCAAGGTCGTCGTGATCGATGAGGCGCACGCCTACGACACGTACATGAGTGTCTATCTGGACCGGGTGCTGTCGTGGCTCGGCGCATACCGGGTGCCCGTGGTGGTGCTCTCGGCGACTCTGCCCGCCGCCCGGCGTCGGCAGCTCGCCGAGGCATACGCGGGAGCCGGCGCCGGCGACCGTGCCGAGGAGTTCGAGGCGGTGGCCGACGACGTCGCCTATCCGCTGCTGACCGCCGTGGCACCTGGTCAGGCGCCCGTCGTCGCGCGCCCCGCCGCATCCGGCCGCGGCGGCGACGTCCATCTCGAACGGCTCGACGACGGCCTGGAGGTCCTCGCCGACCGGCTTGCCGCCGAACTCGACGGTGGCGGCTGCGCCCTCGTCGTACGCAACACCGTCAAGCGGGTCCTGGACACCGCCCGGGTGCTGCGTGAGCGATTCGGTGACGACCAGGTGACCGTCGCCCACTCCTGCTTCATCGACGTGGACCGGGCGGCGAAGGACGCCGGTCTTCTGCTGCGGTTCGGGCCGCCCGGCAAGTCGGACGGCCGCCCCGTGAAGCCTCACATCGTCGTCGCGAGCCAGGTCGCGGAACAGTCCCTCGACGTCGACTTCGACCTGCTCGTCACGGACCTCTGCCCGGTCGACCTGATGCTGCAGCGGATGGGACGTCTCCACCGCCACCAGCGAGGTGCCCGGCAGGCCGACCGGCCGGAGAAGCTGCGTACGGCCGTTTGCCTGGTCACCGGCGTCGACTGGAGCGGTGAGGTGCCCGCGCCGGTGAGGGGGTCGGTCGCCGTGTACGGCGCGTACACGCTGTTGCGTTCCGCGGCCGTGCTGGAGCCGCACCTTGAAGGTCCGTACCCACAGCCGGTACGGCTGCCGCAGGACATCAGCCCCCTCGTCCAGGGCGCGTACGCGGACGGGCCGGCCGGACCCGAGAGCTGGTCCGAGGTAATCGACAAGGCGCTGGAACGCCACGAGAAGCACCGTGCGGATCAGGCAGAGCGGGCCGACCGGTTCAGGCTGGACGCGGTCGGCCCGCCCGGACGGCCGCTCATCGGGTGGATCGCGGCGGGCGCGGGCGACGCGGACGACACCCGTGCCGGGCGCGCCCAGGTCCGGGACAGCAAGGAGAGCCTGGAGGTCGTCGTCGTACAGCGGCGCCCCGACGGATCGCTGGTCACCCTGCCCTGGCTGGAGAAGGACAGGGACGGCAGGGACAGGGGTGGCCTGGAACTGCCCCAGGACCGGCCTCCGTCGCCGAGGGCGGCCCGGGCGGCTGCCGGCTGCGGCCTGCGGCTGCCCATCCAGTTCTCGTCCGCCGACGTGATGGACCGGGCCATTGAGGAGCTCGAAGAACTCTACGTACCGGCCTGGCAGGTGAAGGACAGTCACTGGCTCGCCGGCCAGCTGATTCTCCCACTCGACGTCGATTGTCAGACCCGTCTGGCAGGCTTTTTACTCCGGTACAGCCAAGCCGATGGTCTGGAGGTGACAGATGTCTGAAGGCGTGTTGTCGTTCGATCTGACCTCGCGGCCGTGGGTACCGGTCTTACGGCTCGACGGGACGACGCAGGACGAGCTTTCGCTGCGCGAGGTATTCGACCAGGCCGGTGATCTGCGTCGTCTCGTCGGAGACCTGCCGACCCAGGAGTTCGCCCTACTGCGGCTGCTCCTCGCCATGGCTCACGATGCTCTCGATGGTCCGAGGGACGTCGAGCACTGGGCGGAGCTGTGGGCCGACGAGCAGTGCTTCGCCCCGGTCGGGGCCTACCTGGACGACCATCGCGGCCGATTGGATCTGCTCCATCTGCAGACGCCGTTCTTCCAGGTCGCGGGGTTACGCACGACGCGGGACGAAGTCTTCTCCCTCAACCGCATCGTCGCCGACGTCCCCAACGGCGACCCTTTCTTCAGCTCCCGTATGCCCACCGTCAGCCGTCTCGATTTCGCCGAAGCCGCCCGCTGGGTCGTCCACGGGCACGCGTACGACACCTCCGGCATCAAGACCGGTGCCGACGGCGACGGCCGGGCCAAGGGCGGCAAGGTGTATCCGCTCGGCGTCGGCTGGGGAGGCGCGCTCGGCGGGGTCTTCGCCGAGGGCGGCACTCTGCGGGAGACCCTGCTGCTCAACTTGGTCGCCGCCGATACCCCCGGTCTGCGGTTCGGCGCGGACGACCGCCCGGCCTGGCGGCGGGAGCCGTGCGGCCCCGGCGTGACCGGGCAGCGGCGGCCGTCCGGGGTGCGGGACCTGTATACGTGGCAGACGCGTCGCCTGCGCCTCCACTTCGATGCCGAGGGGGCATACGGAGTCGTCCTCGGCTACGGCGACCCGCTCGCCCCGCACAACATGCACACCCATGAGCCCATGACCGCCTGGCGCAGGAGCCCGGCGCAGGAGAAAAAGCGTGGGGAGGCGCTCGTCTACCTGCCCCGTGAGCACGACCCGTCCCGTTCCGCCTGGCGAGGGCTTGCCGCGCTGATCGCCGACGGGGCAGTAGCAGCGCCCGGTTCCGAAGCCGCGCCGGTGCTGCGGCCGGGGATTCTCGAGTGGATCGCCCGGCTAGTGACGGAAGGGGAGTTGCCACGCGGTTTCCTTATTCGGGCGCGCGTCATCGGCGCGGTCTACGGCACCCAGCAGTCCGTCATCGATGAGATCGTCGACGACCACCTCGCCATGGGTGTTGTCCTTCTGCACCAGCAGGATCGCGAGTACGCGCAGCAGGCCATCGACGCGGTCAGTGACGCCGACCTGGCGGTGAGAGCGCTCGGTGACCTCGCCACCGACCTGGCCCGCGCGGCGGGCATCGAATCGGAGGGAGGCCACCTCGCCGCCCGGGATCTCGGTTTCGCGGCCCTGGACGGCCCGTACCGCACCTGGCTGCTGAATCTCGCCGCAGCCGACGACCCGTACGAGCAGCGCACGGTCTGGCAGCGGGACGTCTACCGCCGCGTCAGAAAACTCGGCGAGCAGCTGATGGTCGGGGCCGGCGACGGGGCGTGGGAGGGCCGGATCGTGGATGTGAAGAAGGGGAAGGAGTGGCTCAACTCCGCCCTCGCCGACAAGTGGTTCCGCTTCCGTCTCAGCAAGAGCCTGGGCCATCCCTTCTCCTCTGACCCGTCGCCGGGCGCCGACTCCGTGCCGGGCGCCGACTCCGTGCCGGGCGCCGACTCCATGCCGGGGCCGGACCCCGTGCCGGGACCCGACTCCTCTCCGAAGGTGCCCGTATGACCACCGTCACTGTGCCCACGATCCCTCAACGGGTCGGACTGATCACCGGCGAGCTCGTCGCCCCGCTCCAGAAGGGCTACCTGGGCGACCGGTCCCATGCGGTCGCGGCGCTGGCCAGGCTGCGCCGCGGGGCGGGCAAGGAGTTCTCGCAGGTGCCGGACCTGTGGGGCCTGGCCGACACCGGAGCGCTGCACGACAAGCCGAAGGACGGCGGCCGGCTGCTGAGCGAGGACGAGCTGACCCGCGCCGAGGACGCTGTGCATATCGCGCTCACCCTGTGGGCTCTGCACCAGCAGTCGCGGAGGAAGGGCATGCACCAGCCCGACCGCCGCAAGTCGCCCAAAGGCCTCGGCGCCGCCGTACGTCGGCTGATGCCGCCGGGCGAGATCGCCGAACCTGTCCGCAAGCGCCTGGTCCGTGCTGGGAACGCGCCGGACCTGCCTGCCCTTGCCCAACGCCTGCGGGACATCGTTCTGCTGCTGCGCGGTGAGGACATCGAACTCGACTACGCGCTCCTCGCCGAACAGCTCTACCACTGGCAGGAACCCGGCGGCCGGGACGCCGTGCGCCGCGCATGGGGCCGATCGTTCCACGCCTACCGCGACCCAGAGGACGGCGACGGGCCGGGCGATCCGGCCACCCCCGCCGACAACAACGACACCACAGACGGCATCGACAGCACCGACAAGGACGCCTTATGAACCGCATCTTCCTCGACGTGCACGCGCTGCAGACCGTCCCGCCCAGCAATCTCAACCGCGACGACACGGGCGCGCCGAAGTCGGCGGTGTACGGCGGGGTGCCCCGCGCCCGCGTTTCCAGCCAGGCGTGGAAGCGCGCCACCCGTACCTACTTCGGTGCTGAGCACCTGCTCGACCCGAGTGAGCTCGGCGTACGGACAAAGAAGGTCGCCGAAGTCCTCGCCGCCCGTATCACTGGGCTCGACCCGTCTCTGAAGGACTCCGAGGCGCTGCGTCTGGCGGCCGAGGTGGTTGAGACGGCCACCGGCTCCAAGATCGAGGTGCCGAAGCGGAAGGCCGACGCGGTGAAGGAGGGAGACGACGAGCCTGCGCCGCAGTCCAAGTACCTGATGTTCCTCAGCGCCCGGCAGCTCGACGGCCTCGCCGCACTCGCCGTCGAGGGCGCGCCCGACATCAAGGGCTATCTCAAGGACAAGACCAACAGGGCCCGCGCCAAAGAGATTGCCGACACCCTCCACTCCGTCGACATCGCGTTGTTCGGCCGCATGGTCGCGGACTCCGCCGACATCAATGTGGACGCTGCCGTCCAGGTGGCGCACGCCATCAGCGTGCACCACGTCGAGAACGATTCCGACTACTACACCGCCGTCGACGACCACAACACCGACGCCGAGCCCGGAGCCGGAATGATCGGCACCGTCGACTTCAACTCCGCCACCCTCTACCGCTACGCCGCCGTCGGCGTCCACCAGCTCGCCGCCAACCTCGGCGAAGGCCTGCGCGAGGACGAGCCCCTGACCGTCCCCGTACGCCGCGCCGTCGAGGCGTTCGTGCACGGCTTCGTCGCCTCCCTGCCCACCGGCAAGATCAACACCTTCGGCCACCACACCCTGCCCGACGCCGTCATCGTCAAGCTCCGCACCACACGCCCCATCAGCTTCGTCGCGGCCTTCGAAGAGCCCGTATCCGGCGAAGGCGGCGGCGGACACCTTCGCGGGGCCTGCGCGCGCCTGGCGGAGTTCATTCCCGACATGGAGCGGGCGTATGGCGACGACGAGTCGACCGTCACATGGGTGCTGCGCGTCGGTACGAACACCGGGAAACTCGCCGGCATCGGCGAGGAGGCGGCCAGTCTCACCACGCTTGTCGAGTCGATCGGCCAGGCCGTCGCCGAGCGCCTGGACAAGCCCGCATGAGCGTGCTCACCCTGCGGCTGGCGGGCCCCCTGCAGTCCTGGGGGACCGCTGCCCGCTTCGTCCGCCGTACGACTGAGACCGCCCCGACCAAGAGCGGTGTCATCGGCATGCTCGCCGCGGCCCAGGGCCTCGCACGCGGCGACGACGAAGCCTTGGCGCGGCTCGGCGCCCTGCGCTTCGGTGTCCGTATCGACCAGCCCGGCACACGGGTACGGGACTTCCAGACCGCCCACCATGCGGTGACCGGCAAGTCCATGCCGCTCTCCGAGCGCTTCTATCTCGCCGACGCCGTGTTCGTCGCAGCGCTCGAAGGAGACAGGGCACTCCTCGGCGAGCTTCACGCCGCCCTGCGCGCACCGGTCTATCCGCCCTACCTCGGCAGGCGATCCTGCCCGCCGGCCTATCCGGTCGAGCTGAGTGTCCACGACGACATCGAGTTGCAGCAGGCTCTGCGGAACGAGCCCTGGCAGGCGGCCCCCTGGTACCGAAAGTTGCGCCGCAGCGGTACCACCGTGTCCCTGGCGGTGCTACGAGAAGCCTGCCCGGGCGAAGACCACTCGGACGTACAGCGCGACCAGCCCCTCAGCTTTGCCGCCGAGCACCGCCGTCACGCTCTGCGGACCGTCATCAGCACGGCCGTGGACGTACCGAACGTGCCTGACGTATCCAACCCGCGAGCTGTGGCCGCCGCCCGGGCTGTGCCCCGGCACGACCCGTTCGCCGCTCTGGAGGAAGAGAGCGCCTGATGTACCTGACCCGTTTCCGTATGAACACGGCGCGCCCCGGGGCCCGTCGCCTCCTCTCCTCGCCCCAGGCGCTGCACGCGGCGGTCATGTCGTCGTTCCCCGGCCTGCTGCCTGCGGATTCCGACAGCTCCGGGTCCGGGGGGCCACGGGTGCTGTGGCGCCTCGACCACAACGCCCGCGCCGACGTCTTCCTGTACATCGTCAGCCCCGACCGGCCGGACCTGACGCACCTCGTCGAGCAGGCGGGCTGGCCCGCGGCAGCAGCCGCCGACCCCGACACCCCCGGCTGGCAGAGCCGCCCGTACGCCCCGTTCCTCGACCGCCTCGCCGCAGGCGACACCTGGGCCTTCCGGCTCACCGCCAACCCGGTGCACGCCATCCGCCGCAAGGACGGCGAACCGACCAAGCGCACCGCGCACCTCACCCCTGTCCACCAGAGGGGATGGCTTCTTGACGCTGAACGTCAGAGGCGTTCGGGACTCCGCATTCTGGAGAAGCCCGACGACAAACGGCTGCTGCCCGGCGGCACGACGTACAAGAAGCACGAACACGACGGCGACCGGCATGAACTGACCGTCCGCGATCAGCGTTCCCTGGAATTCGCCAAGTCGCGCGACGACAGGGCGGCAGACAAGCGCCGCGTGAAGGTCGTGACCGTCACCTTCGACGGCCGTCTCGTCGTCACCGACCCGGACGCGCTGCGCCGCACACTCACCCAGGGGCTGGGCAAGGCCAGGGCGTACGGCTGCGGACTGATGACGCTCGCTCCGCTGCCAGTCGCGGCGGCGGTCGCGGCCGTAGCCGGATAACCCGGTGACGACGGTCGGAAAGCGCACCGCGCTGACCCCACGGCACCTCACCCGCACCGGCGAACGTCTCTCCTTCGTCTACCTGGAGCGCTGCACCGTCCACCGGGACGCCAACGCGATCACAGCCGAGGACGCCGATGGAACCACCCATATCCCGTCGGCCACGATCGGCACCCTGCTGCTCGGCCCCGGGACCCGCATCACCCACCAGGCGATGAGCGTCCTGGGCGAGACCGGGGCGGCGGTCGCCTGGGTGGGGGAGCACGGTGTGCGGTACTACGCGGGCGGCCGGGCGCTTACGCGCTCCTCGGCTCTTGCCGAGGCGCAGGCTGTTCAGTGGGCGAATGTCCGCACCCGCCTCGCCGTCGCGCGGGCCATGTACCGGCTGCGCTTCCCCGACGAGGACCCGGCCGGACTTACCCGCCACGAACTCCTCGGCCGCGAAGGCCGACGCGTCAAGGACTGCTATCGGGTGCAGGCCGCCCGTACGGGAATCCCGTGGCGGGGCAGGAAGTTCGCGCCGGGCGACTTCTCCAGCGGCGATGCCGTCAACCAGGCCATCACCGCGGCTGCCCAGTGCATGTACGGCATCGCCCACGCCGTGGTCGCCTCTCTGGGCTGCAGCCCGGCTCTCGGCTTCGTCCACTCCGGTCACGAACTGTCCTTCGTGCTGGACATCGCCGACCTCTACAAGACCGAGATCGGCATCCCGCTGGCGTTCGACATCGCGTCGGAGGACGACGAGGACGTGGGTCCGCGCACCCGCCGTGCCTTGCGTGACCGGATCAACGAAGCGTCGCTGCTGGACCGCTGCGTCGACGACATCAAGCGCCTGCTCCTGCCCGACGGTATCGCTGCGGGCGGCGATCCGACGGCCCCGCAGGCGGTTGAACAGGACCGCGTCACGCTGCAGAGCGACGGGGGCCGTGAGGTGGCGGCCGGGCGCAACTACGCGGACGAGGCGGTGATCTGGTGACCGTGATCGTCCTCACCAACTGCCCGGCGGGGCTGCGAGGGTTCCTTACCCGCTGGCTGCTTGAGATCTCCGCAGGCGTCTTCGTCGGCAACCCGTCGGCAAGGATCCGGGATGTCCTGTGGGACGAGGTTCAGCAGTACGCCGGCCAGGGCCGCGCGCTGCTGGCTCACACGACGAACAACGAGCAGGGATACACCTTCCGCACCCACGACCACGCCTGGCATCCGGTCGACCACGAGGGCGTGACGTTGATCCGACGCCCGAGCGGCGACGCGCAGCCGATGGGCGGCGGCCCGAAGCCCGGCTGGAGCAAGGCCTCCAAGCGGCGCCGCTTCGGCAGAGGATGACAGATGTCACCTATTTGTGCAGATTGCCGGAATTCATGAAAGTACCCAAAATCAGGGGGTGTCGGCGATAAAGCTGCAGCTCACGGAGTCTGCTCCCCGCGCCCGCGGGGATGGTCCCGCCGGCGTCCTCTCCGGCGGCGCGCAGCTCCTCTGCTCCCCGCGCCCGCGGGGATGGTCCCCGCGCCTTCACCTTGACGAACGTGATCGCGGCCTGCTCCCCGCGCCCGCGGGGATGGTCCCGCGCGCACCGTACTGACGGCCGCGACCAGCAGCTGCTCCCCGCGCACGCGGGGATGGTCCCGGGGCGAGGTGCGGGGACAGTCCGCGCTCCGGCTGCTCCCCGCGCACGCGGGGATGGTCCCACCCGCTCAAGAGCCTGGAAGTGGGCCGCGTCCTGCTCCCCGCGCACGCGGGGATGGTCCCGAAAGAGCGTCCTCGAACGCGAGGCAAAGAAACTGCTCCCCGCGCACGCGGGGATGGTCCCCCGAAGGTGCGCGAGTCGCTGGAGAAGATGCTCTGCTCCCCGCGCACGCGGGGATGGTCCCAACATCGAGCCCTGGTCGCCGCCGACCGGCGACTGCTCCCCGCGCACGCGGGGATGGTCCCTTCGCCCTCAGCTTTTCGATCATCAGTGTCCTCTGCTCCCCGCGCACGCGGGGATGGTCCCGACTGGCCCACCCCGGGCGTCGAGCAGATCCCCTGCTCCCCGCCCACGCGGGGATGGTCCCTCCGCGAACGGCAACACGACGCTGAACGCACACTGCTCTCCGCGTGCGGGGATGGTCCCCCTCGAACTCATCACGCCAGCGGGGACCTTCATGCGCGGATCCCGACCGACCGACGCTCTCGGTCAGTTCAGCGTGTCCGGGTCTGGGCCCATCCGCGTGTCCCGGTCGAGGGTCGTGATCGCCCTGATGTCGTCGTCCGTGAGCTCGAAGTCGAAGACGTCGATGTTCTCCCGGATGCGCGCCGGAGTGGACGACTTGGGAATGACGATGTTGCCGATCTGGAGGTGCCAGCGGAGCACGATCTGAGCCGGTGTCTTGCCGTGCCGCTCCGCGATCGTCGTGATGGTGTCGTCCTTGAGCACCGCCCCCTGGGCCAGCGGGCTCCACGCCTCGGTCGCGATGTCGTGCCGGGCGTGGAACGTACGCAGCTCCTGCTGCTGCAGGCTGGGGTGGAGCTCGACCTGGTTGACGGCGGGCACGATGCCGGAGTTGTCCAGCAGGCGCTGCAGATGGGCGGGCTGGAAGTTGGACACGCCGATCGCGCGAGTGCGGCCGTCGGCGAGGAGCTTCTCGAACGCGCGCCAGGTGTCGAGGTACTTGCCCCGCGCGGGTGTGGGCCAGTGGATGAGGTACAGGTCGACGTAGTCCAGGCCGAGCTTGGACAGGGAGGCGTCGAATGCCGTCAGGGTTGAGTCGTAGCCCTGGTCGCTGTTCCACAGCTTCGTCGTCACGAAGAGCTCGTCGCGGGCCAAGCCAGAAGAGGCCACCGCGCGGCCGACGCCCGCCTCGTTGCCGTACGCGGCGGCCGTGTCGATGCTGCGGTACCCGGCCTCGATGGCCGAGGTCACGACGTCGGCGGTCTGGTCGTCCGGCACCTGGAAGACGCCGAAGCCGAGCTGGGGCATGGTGACCCCGTTGTTCAGGATGATGTGGGGGACGGAGCTCATGGTGGTCCTTCGCGTTCCTGTGGCGGGCGATTGCTTAAGCGCCTTATCGGCGTCGACAATAGTTGCAAGCGCTGATTATGGGCAAGCGCGGCGAGCGCGCGTGGCCGGGCGAAGCGCTAATGGCGGGCACCGGCCTCCCGTACCCCGATCAGATGCGCGTACGCCACCACATTGCCCTGGTAGCCCCTCTTCTTCGTGAATCCGCCCCCGCAAGTGATCACTCGCAGTTCGGCCCTGCCCATGGGGCCGTAGACCTTCTTGTCGGGGAAGGCGTCCGCCTCGTACACCTCTATCGCGTCGATGGTGAACACCGCCGTACGGCCGTCGTCCCGGATCACCTCGATCCGGTGGCCCTTCTTCAGCGTGCCCAGGTTGTAGAAGACGGACCGCCCGCGCGCGTTGTCGACGTGTCCGGCGACGATCGCCGTGCCCTTCGCGCCCGGGGTCGTGCCGTCCTGGTACCAGCCGGTCAGGTTGGCGTTGCCTGCGGGCGGTACGTCCAGACTGCCGTCCTTGCGGAGGCCCAGCCGCATCACCGGGGCGTCGACCCCGATCTCGGGTATGCGCAGGCGTACGGGTGGGGACGGCGGCAGCGGGTCGGCCGCCGCGTCCGTGTAGTGGCGCGGACCTGCGGCGAAGGCCTCCGCCGCGGACGGCAGCGGCGGCGTCACGTACTCGGAGCCGTTCTGGACGAGCCAGGCGCCCGTGCAGACGGCGGCGGCTATGGCCCAGCCCTTCGCCTTGGTCTTCATCGTCCTTCGGTCCTCCGGGGGTATCGCCCGCTCCCGCCGGGCGCCGACGCATCCGGCGGGAGCGGGGACACAGCGGTCAGCTGTCCTGCGTCGCGCCGCTCGCCCGACGGCGCAGGAGCAGCGTCCCGCCGACGGCGGACGCGGCCAGTACGGCCACACCCGCCGCGATCTGGGTGGTGTCGGGCCCGACGCTGCCGCCGACGCCGGTGTCCACATGGCCGCTGGGGTGCTTGTGGTGGCGTACGACCAGGTCGCCGGCGGCCCGCTTGCCGTTGGCGCAGCGGACGGCGATGCCGTGGACGCCCGGCTTGGTGTGCCGGGGGATCGTGAACTGGCCGACGACGACCTCCTTGTGCGTACCGGGCGTCAGGTCGAACTTGCCCGCGCCCAGCGAGTGCGCGTCGCCCACGCCGTGGCCGCCGGGCCCGCAGGCGGTGGTGTTCACGGTGATGGTCGTGCCGGGCGGAGCGGTCGACGGGTACACCTCCAGCGCCTCGACTTTCCCGGCGTTCCCGCCGTTCCCGGCATCCCCGGCGTACGACGCTTGGGTGCCGAGGCCGAGCGTGGCGGCGACAGTCAGCGCGGTACCGGTCAGCAGGCGGGCGGTGGTGCGCATGATGGTCCTCCGAGGAAGTGCGGTGCCTCCTCTCAGAGGTAAGGCGCAGCCCCGCCGTCACGCCTGCTGATGGGCAATCAGGTGCGGTGGCTTCGACCGGCGTGTCGCGCTGGGCACGAGGCGTCGTCGCAGGTCATAGGCGGTGATGGGGAGTCTGATGTTCTGCTTGGCCCGGAATGCTGAACGGGTGAAGGGCGCGGCGGGCCCGGTCACTCGCCGCCCTGGGCCACGAACTCGGTCGTGTCGAGATCGAAGTCGAAGGGTGCGGGCACCCGCAGCGGCTTCCCGAAGGGGACCGTGGTGCGGGACTGGTAGCCCTGCGGCGACGGGTCCCAGAACGCCGTGATCTCCTCGCCCTGCATGTCCAGGACCAGATACACCGGGACTACGCGCCCGTACGCCTCCAGCTTGTCCTGCCAGTCGGCGTCCTTGGTGGAGACGGAAGTCAGTTCGGCGACGAGGGAGAGCGCCGCTGCGTCGGCGTGTCTTCCGTCGGCGTCGAACGCCGCTTCGTGGGCCACGTGGAGGTCCGGTCCGAACGCCCGCTCCAACTGCGGGAAGCTGAAAAGGAAGGGAGCCAGCTCCGCGTCATACCGTTCCTAAAGACTGAGCGGGAGTGAGTCCTGTTGCCAGAGCTCCTGCTCAGCCGCGTGCCCCGAACGGTGTTGGGCAGGCTGGTCTCCCGCTTTCGCTCCACGGCCGGCGGGGCGCATCTGGTGCGCGGTCCGGGAATGTGGGGGCGGGTT